>BPJB01000001.1:0-361367 GCA_026004395.1 Patescibacteria group bacterium
AGATTTTTTGTTGCTATAAAATCTACTTTTTGGGGAACACCCTCTGCATTTTTTTTAGGTTCTCCTATACACGGTAGATTACCGCTTGTAAGAGTATTTATACCACCATATGTTGCAAGCCACATGCCGTCAATTAAAAGTCCGGCAATTGGATAGGAAAATGTGATGAGGATGATAGTGACTATGATCTTGGGTAGTTGATTTTGGATAGACATTACTGTGCGTGGATCTATCTTTACCCTTAGCAATAATACCAATTCCAATCAGTATAAAAATGATAATCAGGAAAATATAAGTAATATCGCGTATTCTTATCCACAAATCTCTAATCGCCTCAAGAGCAGTAAATCCAGATCCCGGATCAGTCTGTGCATGTGTCTCTCTGACAACTCCAAAGTTTGATGCCAAATACTCAAGATAACTGGTACTGCTTAGTGGCTGTCTAAAAAGATAGGCAATAGCGCTGGTGGAAAAGCCGACAACACCTCCTATCTGAGGATTTTGGGGATCTATCTTGTAGGAGCGTAACTCTCCTGTTTGCGGATCAGGTATCAGACAGGTATGGTAGGGATTAAGCACATCAAGTCCTGTGAGCTGGCAGATAAGTGCAGCTGAGATCTCAATAAGCTTTATTTGAGCTTTAGTACTATCTATAGTTAAGGGTGCTGCTGATGGATAAGTATTATTAGGATAGGGATCTACTCCCTGCGCAAAAGCATGAGATGCACTAAGACTATACCAACTTATTAATATAAAAAGACACAGGATTGTTTTGAAAAGTAAAAATTTCACTCGGGCAGACATATATTCTTAGTTTGAGCTATTTATAAAATGTTGTCAAGCTGAGTGCTACTAAGCGTCTAGCAGGTTATTAAAAACCTGTCATTTCGAGTTTGTCGTACCAGTGTTAATTTGCTATACTTTATAGCCCGGAGAGGTCGCATAGTGGTCTAGTGCGGATGTCTTGAAAACATCTGTGGGCGCAAGCTCACCGCGAGTTCGAATCTCGCCCTCTCCGCTTAACTAAATAATAAAATTATCTCTTTTCTCTATTTTCTTTTTAGACAAATTCTATTTATAACATTATCACAATTTCCTTGACTCTTGATGTGATCTAGAGTAGAGTAAAATTATGGAAAAAAATTTTATGAATACTACGTTTACTACCGATGTTTCACAGGAGCAAAATTTAGCTGATCAATCTTACCAACAGCAAAATGAGGTAAATCCTCAGCAATTCGATTACAATGAAGTAAAAACACTTCTCTCATGGTCTGCTCCAGGAAGACCTTTCACCAAAAAAAGCAAACATTACTATTTGAATATCCTAACTATTATGCTTCTTATTCAGATTATTTTATTCCTCTTTGGGCAATATGTTTTAATGATGCTTGTGCTGAGTGTAGTATTCCTTGCTTATGTATTAGGATCAGTTGCTCCAAGATACTTTCATTACAAAATTACATCAGAGGGTATTATGGTGGAGGATCATTTTTTTATTTGGGATGAGTTGTATGATTTTTACTTTAAGAGAAAAAACGGTGAGGATGTGCTCATAGTTGGGACCAAGGCATTTTTTCCAGGAGAATTAATGCTCGTTTTGGGAGAACTGCATAAAGAGCAGGTAAAATCTATTCTTCTTCCTTATCTTCCCTATCGTGAGTATGTCAAGCCAACATTTACAGAAAAAGCAGCAGAGTGGCTGGAGAAAAATTTTCCTCTTGATAAGCACCAAACACCATCCCAAGTCTAGTTTTTATTTGCTTCGTATTCCATAATTGAGTAAAATACAGCAAACTGCAATTATTAGGTGCATGCACCCGTAGCTCTCGGCCCGAGGCCGATCGTCCTTTGGACGAAGCTGGAAAATATTAAGAGGTTATGTATTATGTATACTTTGCAAAGAGTTTAAAGAATTTAAAAGTATATGTTGGTTCTACGAGTAAAGAACCGCAAGTTAGAGTTAATGAACATAATGCAGGAGCTAATGTTTGGACTAAACATAATGGACCTTTTGAGTTAATTTATTTCGAAGAATACTTATGCAAACAAGATGCAGAAAAGAAAGAGAGATTCTACAAAACTGGATTTGGAAAGAGGATAAAATACGCAATAATACACGAAATCTCTCAGTAACATGCACCCGTAGCTCAGCTGGATAGAGCATCAGATTGCGGATCTGAAGGTCGGTGGTTCGAATCCACTCGGGTGTACCAAATTAAGGAGGGATCGCATAGTGGTTTAGTGCGGCGGTTTCGAAAACCGCTGTCAGGAGTAATCCTGACCGGGAGTTCGAATCTCCCTCCCTCCGCTTCAATACAAGGATTTTTATTAAATTTGTATCATCTATTCCACAGATCATTTCTCAAGATTTTTGTAAAGTCATTGTGTATCTTGTTGAAGAGAACATTATATTGCAGATCTAAACTTATCCTGAGCAGTTGGAGAATGGAGTTTTCGCTTGCTTGATAAGCGTTGAACGAGGTTTAAATCCTCTCTCGGAACACTCAGAAAAGTTTTTTTACGTTGAAATCTTAAAGATTGAGTCGTGACTTCGAGTACGCTATAATGACTCAATCTTTATGAAGTTTGAGTTTTCAGCTGGCGGTGTTGTTTTTAGAAAAAAGCCCTCAGCGATTTTGGGGAAAATGGCAATCGAGGTGCTTCTTGGACAACATTCACAGCATCGTGGCTGGGTGTTCCCCAAAGGGCTTATTGGGGATATAAAAAAGGGTGAGTTAAAAGAGGAGACAGCAATACGCGAAGTAAAGGAGGAAACAGGTATCACTGCTCGAATTCTCAAAGAGCTTACTCCCATTGAGTATTGGTATGAGTGGCAGGGTGAGAAAAGAAAAAAGAAAGTGTATTATTTTTTGATGGAGTATGTAAGCGGTGATACCAAAGATCATGATTTTGAGATGGCAAATGTCGAATGGGTGCCAATTGATAAGGTAGAGAATCGTCTTACCTTTGCATCAGATAAAAAAGTATGGCAAGAGGCAAAAAAATTAATATTAGGAATGTAATTTGGTAAATTATGGAGGTGTCGCCTAGTTGGTCCATGGCGCAGCACTGGAAATGCTGTGAGCCAAAAGCTCACGTGGGTTCGAATCCCACCACCTCCGCAAGGTTTAATTTTTTGATGGTTTTTTTGTATTTTGAATTTAAATTTTGCAATTTTACCAATTGATTTTTAATTTTCTTCAGAAAAATAAAAAAGGCTCCCATTAGATAAGGAGCCTTTTTCTGCCTGAAAAAACTATTATCCCTTTTTCTCTTTAGATGCAACCTTAATTTTTTTAGGAGCTGCTTTTTGTACTTTTTTAAATTTGAGAGTTAAGACGCCGTTTTCAAGCTCTGCGGTTGGCTCGTCATCGCTAACTACTCCCTGTGGCAGACGGAAGGAGTAATTGTAGGATTTAGCCATAGAAGACATGAAGTAGCGGCGCTTATCTTTCTCTTCTGTTTTTTCCTCAGAAGTAGCGCTGATGCGAACTACACCATCATCTACAGAGACATCAATTTTATCTTCAGGAATACCAGGTAGAGCTGCCTCAGCAACTATAGCATCCTCTGTCTCATAGAGGTTGAGTCCTTGTCCAGCAAGTCTTGAAAGTACAGGGAGAGTAGGAAGATCCCAATCCTCTTCAAGAAATGATTGCAGATTCCATGGAGTCCATCTAATCAGTGCCATCTTTCTCACCTCCTTTCTTGCACAAGGTAAAAAATTTCAAAGAAATTTCAGAGTACATTTTGCTTGGGAATAAATTTCCCAACACAACAATATTAGCACTCTTATAACACAATTGCTAAAATTCTGTCAAGACACTAAATTACTAGAGGATTATAAAAGAAATACCTAAGATAATAAAAAGAAATCCTGCAATTCTTGCGATTATATATTTTTTGGTTGAGTGAGCAAACAAATTTCCAAGTTTAACAGCTGCAAATGATAGAAGTGAGAGGGCTGTAATTGCTCCTAAAAATACAAAAAGAGGTTTAAAACGTGTGGCAAAAAAAATAGTAGTAAGCTGTGTTTTATCGCCCCATTCTGAGAGTAAAACTAGAATAAATCCAGAGAGAAATATATTGCCATTAGTATTATTGGTATTTATTTTCTCCTTAGCCTTAAAAAAAGCTTTTATACCAAAAAGAATGAAAAGAGTACCTGAGAGTAGTTTTACTAATATTGTTGGCAAGACTTTGTTTATAAAATCTCCTGCAAATATAGCAATTCCTGTAAGAAGACAAAATGCCAAAATTACACCAAGGAAAAGTTGGGTATGTTTTTTTGTTTGTGTTGCTAAAAGTAGAATTGCCATCTGACTTTTATCAAACACTTCTGCAATGGCAATTGTTAAAAAGGGAATTAAGAATGATTCCATGTTACTGCTTAAAAAATGTTCCCACTAGATAGGCAAGGGAGGCTGCAACTCCTCCTACTAAGACAATTTCAAAAATTGAGCGTAGCGCACTCTCTCGAGTGATCCTCCAGCGTAATCCTCCTAAAATAACAAGTGCAGAAAATGTTGCTAAAAGCGAGTAGGAAAATGCTTTATCAAGGGGTACCTGCAGTACGTAGGGTATGAGTGGTATAAAGCCAAAAAAGACAAATGAGAGAAATGTTGCTAAAGCTGTCAGTGTAGGATTTTCCTGAAGCGGATTTGCCAGCTCGAGCTCATCATTCATCATAAATCGTACCCAATAATCTTCATTGGTCATGTATATCTTTGCCAATGTTTCTGCTTGTTCTTGTGTAAATCCGCGTGACTGCAAGATATCAATTGTTTCTGCTTTTTCCATTTCAGGATTGGTTTGAATTTCATGGCGCTCTTTTGCCTCTTCTGCTCTATATACATCTTGTTCTGCTCGAAGAGAGAGAAAACTACCCAGTCCCATAGATGCTCCATCAGCAAAAAGATTGGCTACTCCAAAAAGGAGTACTGTGAGAAATGAATAATCTGCTATATTTTGTCCAAGGTTTGCTCCTGAAAAACCAGCTACTACAGCAAAGGTAGTCACTATTCCATCATTCCCACCATAGACAATTTCTTTAAGATATGTTTGCAGGGGAGAGGCTTTGTGTTCTTTTTTGAGGTGCTCAATTAATTCTTGTGAACGTTTTGTCATTTTCAAATTTTGCAAGATTATTTAGTTTTACTCTTAAAAATTTGCGAGTCTGTGAGCATAATTATGCTGATTTTAATCGATATAATATCATTTTATTATACAAGAAATAATTAAATAATTTGGCATATTGCAAATTATGTTCACTTTCCGATAAAGATAGTGCCTCAAAGCGGCTTGTTGATCAAATTTACTTTTCCAACTTGCAAAATCGTAAGATGCGACCTGCAGTTAGTTCATCCAAAGATATTTTTTAAAACCGCTGCCATAAATAACTGTTCTGAAATAAAGTTCAGTTGGCTATGATTACTCATTAGCCAATAAAGCGGAGGAGACAGGATTCGAACCTGCGCGAGCCCTTTTAGAGGCTCAGAGGCTTAGCATGCCCCCGCAATGGACCAACTATGCGACTCCTCCATCCTCTCTTTAAACAGTTTTTGAGTTTGTTCTGAAATATTCAGAATCAATTTTTTAATTTTACTCTTTAAATACTTATCATTTGAGAGGAGTTTTGGATGTTTATTATATCATTCAAAAATGTAGATTTGCTACACTCAAATTGTGGACATTTGGAGTATTTTCTTTCCGAAAAAATGTATTGGTTGTGGTATTTTTGGAGCGTATCTTTGCAGTAATTGTTTTTCTAGGATTGAATTTACAGTCAGTTCTGTTTGCGCAGTCTGCAGCAAGCCGTCGCTAGATGGCAGAACCCATCCTTTTTGTAAAGGTAGATACGATATTGATGGAGTCATAGCAGGTGTAGTGTATAAAGGAATTATCAAAAGACTTCTGTATCAGTTTAAATTTAAACCCTACCTTTTTGATTTGCGAGCAACTATTGCTGATCTTTTTTATGAAAGCCTTATTCAACACGAAGTATTTATGCAGATTGAAAAAGACAATGCCATTTTTTCTCCTATCCCATTGCATCAGAGGAAATTACAGATCAGAGGTTATAATCAAGCAGAACTTCTCGCCAGAGATCTTGCTGAGCGTTTTTTACTCCCTGTAAAAACTCTACTTAAAAGGAAAAAAGAAACAACATCACAAGTTGGTAAAACAAGGAAAGAAAGACGCATAAATTTGCAAGGTGCGTTTGAAATTAATTGTGAGATAGATGAAAAAAATATTTTTTTAGTTGATGATGTAGTGACCTCTGGTGCTACGCTCAATGAAGCTGCGAAGACTCTGAAAAAAGCAGGGGCGGAAAAAGTTTGGGGTCTTGCCTTTGCTCATGGTGAGTAAGGTCGAATAAAAAGAATTTGAGTAGAAATTTTTTAGTTAATTTACGGAATTAGTTTCTTATAAAGTAAAATAGCAAAAGGCTTGTAATAACTTTATACTCAAATAAAATAAACCACAAAAAATGTCCCTACTGATTAATAATCTTTTAGGGACATTTTATTATTTTTTTACAACAAATTTAGTCTTTGGTTAGTCGGGACTAGGGTAAATTGTGGAGATGTCCGGGTATGATCCGGAGTCCGAAAGAGCATCTTAAAAAACATCTACAAGCTTAGTCGATTTTTGTTAGTCACGAAGCTTTTGCCAATCGACAGGTAGAGCTCCATCAAGGTGAAAAAGATCCAACAATGACTTCACCAGTGTCATTGTTTTGACCCAACTAGTTTTTTGCCCAAAACATTCCGTTGGGTGAATGCAATGGACAGTCGTTCAACCCTTGTTATGCAGCAAGTGCATATGCAGGTTGTACTGCAGTAAAGGAAGAACGAACACCGTCAGCTGCCTTGAGGGCAAATTGACGGATGCTGCGGATTGAATCGCTAGCATTTATTGTTTTGATTCTGTTTTATCGGACAAATGCCGATCAGCCAATGGCTGACGACTGATTAATCAAAGTCGGCTTGCAGTTTTTAAGGTACTCGTTTCGTCGAATCAAATCATCCCCCCTTATCTTACGAAGTAAAGTCTTCTAAATTTCTTAAGATAAGGGAGAATATTGACTCTTTTATCCGTTTTTTATAGCTCTTTGTATCTCTCTTTCCAGATCGCGTTTTTTGATCTTTTCTTTTTTATTAAATTGTTTTCTTGGTTTGGCAAGAGCTAATTCTACCTTAATAAGGTTGTTGGTAGTATACATCGAGACAGGCACAATTGTCAAATTAGATCCTTCTGTTTTTGTTTTGAGAGCAATGATTTCTTTTTTGTGTAAGAGTAATTTTCTTGTTCGACTTTGGTCATAGTCAGTGGTGCGTGCGTATTCGTAAGGGAAAATTTTGGCATTCACCAAATATGCTTCACTACCGATGATTTTAATGAAACTACCCGTAAGATCAGCATGCCCCAAGCGTACAGCCTTGACTTCTTGACCTTGCAAATTGATACCAGCCTCCAACCGTTCAAGAAGTTCATAATCATAATGTGCTCGTTTGTTAATAATTTTTATCATAGTAAAATTGCCTTTTAATTTTATTGCTTTATTTCTAGACTATTTTTAGATTAAAAAATGAATTGAAAAATTGTTTGTGAGCTCATAATACTAGAATCAGTGCTGAAAGTAAATAAAGTAGGTTATTTCAAAGAAAGTGAATAAAATTTGCCTGATGCTAGGAGAAAGGCAGTTTTTTCATCTTTTGATATATTTATAAATTGTGTCTTTTTTAGAATATCAGCTTGATAAGATGCACGATAATTTCCATCTTTTCCAATTTTTATAAGTAGACCAGTTGCACTATCAATTAGATAAATTGAAGAAAACCCCTCAGCTGTTAGAATAAAGGATGGTTTTTGCAGTTTTTGTTCCAGTCCTGTGATTGAGAAAACATCTTTTTTACCCCTAGTATATTTATTAACTGATCCATCGGCAAAGAGTATCCATATTGAGCTATCAATGGCAAAGGAAACTGCATTATTTAATGAAGGAGTGTCTTCTTTAAAGTAGCTTGTTTTTACATATTCTGAGGTAGTAGGAACGAATTTGAGAATATCTTTTCCTTTTTCCAGGATATAAAAATTTCCCGAGAAAGTATGCAGACCTAACACATTGTCCCAGAAATTATTGTTAGTAATCAGCGTTTTTTTAGCACCTGTATCCTTGTTTATTGCAAAGAGGGCTTTATCTGTTAGTACGTAATAATTTTTCTCATCTTCAGTGGCAGCTAGAGCATCTTTTGTTTTTGCAAGAAGTGAGAGAAGCGGGACATCTTCTTCTTTTATCTCTTTGGGCTTAATGCGAAAACTGTTTTCTGTGTCAGTTAACTTTTCATCAATAAGTTTCTCAAGCTGTGCTAGTTGTTCATATTCTTTGGTACCTTTTTTGAGTTTTAGAGAGCCTTCTTTAATGATAGATTTGGCTTTTTGAAAGTCATCACGTGCGAGAGATGCGTTAAGACTGAGGATGCTTTCTCCTTCATCATATTTTTGTTTTGCTTGTGTGTAAATCTGATTGAAAAGTTGTTTGTTATGTTCGTTTTCCTGGTTTGTTTTGAAAAGGTAGATACTAATCAGAAGAACGATTGAAAGTATTACAGCAACTGTTCCGTAGAGTTTGTTTTTGTGTGATAATCGTTGCCATAGTGCTAAGATATAAGAGAAAAGAGACTTGAGTGTACTGGAGTACCTTTTAGGGGTAATATCCGATTTGATATCAACCTTTAATTCTTCATTTGTTATTTCTTTTGGTGCCTCTTCTATGCTTTGTAATTCTTTTAAACTGGACATTGAGAGATTCTTTTCGTCCTCTTCTAGACTAGAAACATAATCCTCTGTATTTTCAAATGAACTGGGTATTCCTTGTACAGTAATAATAATTGATGCTGCTGTTGTTACTCCTTCTTTAGTCACATGTAGGTGAGGAGTAAGTGCTTCTGCAATTTCATTGGGAAGTGTATATTCTAGTGCTTTATGTAAAGTTTTGGGAGATATAGAATCAAGGAATTCTCCTGTTTCAATGATAATAAGATCGTTGTTCTTTAAATACCCAGATGCACTAAGAATCTCTTTTGAAGATGTACTCTCTTTATTTTCAAGAAGAGTTCCCAGCTTATTATCCCTTTTAAGAATAATTTTTCCTTTACCAACTAAAAATAGATAGAGAATAGTATCTTTACTATATGCAAGAGCAAGACTAAGATTAGCAGTGGTGGGAAGCTCTTCATGTATTATGCTGATTACTTTCTTGATTTCTGCTATATTTTTTTCTTCTAGTGCATAGAATTCTGCTGGAAGCTTATGAATTAAATTGTTACCCAACTCTGCAAGATTTTTTTGCTCCTCCTCAGCTTCAGTAGTTAGTGATAAACAGAAAAATAGACTTCCAACATGATGAGCTTGTGACCAAGACTTTTCAGTTGGGTTAGTAACAATTTTGGCAAAATTAAGATTGGGAATGGGCATTGTCTATAGTATAGCAAGAGCTGCAAGAAAAAGCGAAAAAGAGATAATAATATAAATTAGAGCTGCTTTTTGGATAAAAGAAGACCCCTCTGTCTGATTAATAATAAGAATTCTCTTAAAAGATCGGATATGATTAAAGATAACTAAAACAAAGAGATTATATAGCCCGAGTAAGAAAAGAACACTGATTTTAAGTATAAGAGAGATTTGAGAGTTGGTAAAAATTTGAGAAATTGGTAATAATTCATCCATTGCTTGGTTTTGCTCTCCTTAGATCATTAATTATATCAGCAACTAATGCTGGCTGGGGAATTCTATGAAATTCGAAGTTGGGTTTGAGCCCTTCTGTTTGCAGATTCACATCTCCGTAATTGATCGTGCTGGCAAGAAGTCCCTGCTGAGAGTACTCAACATCAACGATGTCGCTAATGTTTGTTGAGGCAACATTTTTAGATGTAATATTGTGTACATCTATATCAATTACTCTTAGCTGAGTGACAATGCCGACATTGTAAAACCAGATAATGAAATTAAGAAAGGCATAACCAAAAACAATAAGGTAATAAAAAATTGTCAGGATCAAAAGATATGACAGCGGAACATCGGTTGTTGAAATTCCAGATAGTGAAAGGAAGACCCATATAACAAAAGGCAATAAAGAAAAAAAGATTGTTGGGAGAATCCATCCGATATTTGTTATAAAGTGTCGTCTGAGGAAAAGATGGATTTGTTCATTGGGTTCTTGATTTTCAAAGCAGATTTTTTTGGGAAACTTTATCAATGATGAAAAAATATTTTCTTTTTGTTCTCTGGGAGGGTGTTGTTCATCAGAAGAAGCTTTGACTTTTGGTTCGTTTGTCAACTTGAGAGATTCATTGGTGGTTTCAGATTTTGGCTGAGTTGGTACTTCTTTAGAAACAAATAAATCAGGCATATAATTTTAAGGAATATTCAAACATTCTATTATATCACTTGTTCTTGCTTTTGTTTATTTCTGTTCGATATTATAGAAGGCAAATCCGCTCTGGGGAATAGAAAGATAACCAGGTGCCCTCAGGTTAAATGCTGTTTTGAAGTTGGTACCGCTGACTCGTCGTTCTCCTTTATCTGTTTGAAATATAACCTCACTGGTTGTCCCATTGCCTTGAATTACCACAACGCCTGTTACAGTTGTGATGCCGCCTCCATAATTAGCGGATACTGAACGTAGTTCATCTATACTGTAAGGGTTTCCTCCCCAGCAGGATGTAGTAGTAGGTGTGACCCTACCTGTATCAGCACCGCTGCCATTTCCATATAAGACATAATATGCATTTAGAATATCAGCCATCTCAGACCCTGTAAGCCAAGGATTATTTCTGCCGCATTTATCACTTGATGGGCTATAGCCTTTAGTGTACCATGCTTTATAGACCCACGGTGATCCACCTAGCTTATCATAGGTTTTATCCAAAAAATTGCCGCCACCTGTGCCGTCTGTAGTGTCCCACCCGATAGGTTCTGCAAATCCACCATGTGTTGAGGCATAGTAGGTCACTACATCTTCGAGTATTTGTCCGCGTGTTGACTCAACTGCCTGTTTCCACGCATCAGGAGGATTTGAGGCTTTGCTGTCATTATATACCTGACATGCTTCAGTAGTACAAATTTCCCTGCCCTCTATTTTGTAACGGTAGGCATAGGTTCGGGCTGCGATTGCTTGTGCTTTTAACGCTTCAGGATGCCATGAAGATGGCATCTCGGCAATTCCTAAAAGGTATCTACCTTCAAAATCCATTTCGCCAAATCCTGCTACTTTAATTGTTCCTCCTGTATCTTTGGTGACTGGTTCTTTTCCATAATAAGCTTTTAGGATTGTCTTAGCATCTTGTCCAGCTTGAGCTCTGCCTCTTGCTCCATATTGACTCATACCCTTACGATGCGTATGGGCACCAAAAGCAAAAACAGCAAATGATCCTGCTGGAGCTGCTTCGCGAAAGCCTTTAATTGAGGCATTATAGTCATCAGCCAGATCACTGTCTCCAATTGTTGCTGTAAATCCTCCTGAACGAGCAGAGAGTATCTCGTTTTGTCTTTGTGTAAGTGCAGCAATTTTTGTTGAGACTTCTTTTTGATATTCTTTTGCTCCTTTTATAATTTGATCTAGTTTTTGAGTTTGTTCATCAAGTGTTGCTTTGGTGGTGATAAGACGTGCTTGCTCGCTTTGGAGTTGTTTTTTTCGCAGTTCCAGATCGCTAAGCGTTAGAGCGATCGTTGTTATTACTTCTTTGTCTTCTTCAGCTTTTGCTCGATGATAAGCCAGTATCTGTGTAATCTCTGTTGCTGACGCAGCGGATAAGAAGATTGCCAGAGGAGAGTTATAGTGACTGCTGATGTAGTATTCTCTGACTGTTTTGTTCAAAAGATTCTCTTTTTCTGCAAGATTTTTGTATCCTTCATCTATACTTTTTTTCTTTTTTTCCATCTCAATTTCTATCAGTGAAACTCTCTGTTTTATTCCTGCAATCTGTTGTTCTAGCGCTTGCAGTTGTGACTCAAGTGGCTTGGTAGCAGCAATTGATTGGTTGAGAGCTTGGGTAAGCTCACTTAGCTGTTTATTAATATCATCAAGTTCATCCGAGTACGTTTTCGGTACGTTGAGGAATAAAGATAGAGAGATTATAAATCCAATAAAGAGAAAAAGATGTCGTTTGGGCATCGACTCATTATAGCAAATGATGACAAGAATGATCTGTATTGCAAAACGCAAAAAGTATGCTACACTCAGAGTTAATTTTACTAGGCAAGATGTGTAGTTTAGTAAAATAAGAAGTATGAGTGACCAGCTTTTTCCTACGTTTTCCTCTCTATCTGATGAAACTTCTCGTCGCAATCGGGCATTTATCTATGTTGCACTTTTTCTTCTTTTTATTGGAGTAGCAATATACGTTGGTAATCAATTTTTAGGTAGTAAAAAGACGAATACACAGCACTCCATACCTTCTCCTGTTAAATCTCAGCCCACTCTTGCTCAATTGTCACCAACTCCAACTAAAAATGAATCACGCACCTCGACTCCTTCTTCGACATTGACCACAACTCCTCAGCCTACTGCTAAAGCATTAGAGGGTGTGAAAACTTCACTGCGTATACAAGTTCTTAATGGTAGCGGAGAGAAGGGAGCAGCAGGCAAAGGAGCAGCTGTTCTCAGAAGCGCAGGGTACAATGTTGTCTCAGTTGATAATGCAGATAGTTTTGACTATGTAAAAACAGTACTTCAACTTAAGAAAAGCAAGAATCAATTTAAAGAGTCGCTTCTCAAAGATCTTTCTAAATCCTATAAAGTTGATTCTACTGTCCAAACACTTGCAGAAGCATCATCTTTTGATGCTATAGTAATAATAGGATCAGAATAAGTTTACCAATAGCAGAAGATCTTGTAGTCAATTGAATTTTTTTTTGATGCGTGGTGTAAGTGTTGAAATTACATATATTTAACAATTGCTATGCTTGATGTAGTAACAGTGGGTAATGCCGTACTTGATGTATTTCTTGAGCTTCATGATGATAATAAGTTGATTTCACTGGATGAGACTTCTCATAAGCTTTGTCTTCCTTATGGTGAGAAAATTCTTGTTGATAAATGTACATTTATGCTGGGAGGAAACGCTACCAATGTAGCGGTGGGTTTAAGACGCTTGGGGCTTCGATCAGCTCTTATGGCTGAGATAGGGATGGATGAGTTTTCAGCTAAAATACTCAATATTTTACGCAGAGAGGAAGTTGTCACGGATTTTATTCAACGCGGAGAAAAAGAATCATCAATGACTATTGGTATCAATTTTCAAGGTGAGCGAACTCTTTTTGTTGAGCACAAAGAGAGGGAGCACGCTTTTCGTTTTGCTAATATTAAGACATCCTGGATTTACTTAACATCACTGGGTAGGAGATGGCATCATGTATATCGAAACGTTAGTGATTATCTTACTTCTTACTCAGAAACCAAACTGGCATTTAATCCAGGATCTATCCAATATCAGGAAGGAGTTGAGTCTTTTGCTTACCTTCTGCCGCAGACGACAGTCCTTTTTGTAAATAAAGAAGAGGCTCTGCGTATTGTCCAAAAAGAACAGTCAATTGAAGAGTTGCTGCATTCTCTGTCAGCAATGGGTGTTAAGATTGTTGTGATTACTGATGGTAAAAATGGGTCGTATGTACTCTCAGATGGGCGAATTTATTATCAAGAGAGTATTAATTGTCGGGTAGTTGAGCGAACAGGTGCTGGTGATGCTTATGCAAGTGGCATGCTGGCAGGTATCATCTATGGGAAAAGTATTTCAGAGTCTATGAAGTGGGGAGCTAAAAATGCAGCTTCTGTTATTGAACAGATTGGCGCCCAACAGGGATTACTTTCTCTTCAAGAGATAGTAAATTAAGTTAAGAAAGTAGATACTTTGTTGAAAATATGAACCAATATAAAATATTAAAGTAATGATTTGATTTTAGCTACCAAGGAGGAAAACAGATGAATAATTTGATTATCATCGGAGCTGATCATAGAGGATTTGCTGCCAAAGAGGCAATTAAAAAGTGGCTACTTGAGAGAAAATATACCATTGAGGATATGGGAGCGCTTCAATACGAAGAAGACGATGATTATGTTGATTATGCGCAAAAGGTAAGTGAAAAGGTGGGTAATGTTTCTGGTGCTTTGGGTCTTCTTTTTTGTGGAAGTGGTGTTGGCATGTGTATAGTAGCAAATAAATTTAAGGGAGTTAGAGCAGCACTTGGTGTTAGAGAGGAAATTATTCAAGCAGCAAGAAGCGATGATGATATCAACATCTTATGTCTTGCGGCAGATTATACATCCACAGATGAGATGCAAACATTAATCAATACTTTTCTTTCAACACCATTTGAACAAGAAGAGCGTTTTATTCGTCGCTTAAAAAAGATTGGGGAGATAGAGGGATGATCGAGATTATTCCCGGTATTTTGGAAAAAGATTGGGATAGTATTGAGAAAAAAATCCTTCAAGTAAAATCTTTTGCATCCGCAATTCATATAGATTTAATTGATGGGATATTTGCTCCGAATACTTCTTTTTTAAATCCAGAGCCCTTTAAGCGCTACTCGCAGGAGATCTTCTTGGAATTACATATGATGGTAGAAAATCCTCTCCAGTATGTTGAAAATTGGGGAAAAGCAGGTTTTCGCCGTTTTCTAGGACATATTGAGATGATGCCTGATCAAGAAAAATTTCTTAAGAGCGCAAGAAAGTTTGGAGAAGCTGGTTTAGCGCTCAATAATACAACAGCTTTATCAGCTCTTCAAGTGCCGTTTGAGTCTCTTGATGTAATTTTAGTGATGACAGTAAAGGCAGGATTTTCTGGTCAGTCTTTTGAGAAAAGACAACTTGCAAAATTACGAGAAATTACATCTCAGACAGATACTCCAGTTGAGGTTGATGGAGGAATTAATGAGAAAACGATTAAAGAGGTTTGTAATATGGGAGTTAGGCGAGTAGTTACCACTTCTTTTCTTTTTTCAGATTCTCCTTGGGAGCAATATAAAATTCTTAAAAGGATTACTAATTCCTTACAGTGACTGTAGGAGTTGTAAATCCTTTGCAGAAATTTTTTTCAGTTCCTTTAAGAAAGTATTCATATTTTCCATTACATGGTATGGCAACAATGTCATCAGGAATTGATTGTTTATGATCTGGTTTGCCTTGAAGTAGGAGTGTCATAATTCGATGCCAAATAGGAGCAGCGCCTGTTATTCCCGATGCAAGCGTTGGGCTCATGGGTGAATTGTCATTGTTACCAACCCAGACTGTAACGACATAATCAGGGGTATATCCTATTGCCCAGTTGTCGCGTTTGTAATCTGATGTTCCTGTCTTCACAGAGACAGTATGACCTGGAATAACCAGAGGGGATGATGTACCAAACGCAAGAGACCGTGCAGAATTATCAGCAAGAATATCGGAGATGATAAATGCCACTCCTTCTTGAAGAACTTGACGCGAGGGGATATGGTTTTTTTCTTCTAAAGTATATCCGCGTGATGTTGTTATTTTAATAATTGGATTTAGATCCACTCGATGACCGAGATTGGCAAGTGTGCCATTAACAGTTGCCATATCCAGCATAGTGACCTCAGCAGCTCCTAAAGTAATAGATAGTCCATAATCATCTTTATCCCACGTAGTTATACCCATATCGCGTCCTAAACGCACCATTGCTTGGACACCAATTTGTTGTAAGGTTTTTACTGCAGGAAGGTTGAGTGAGCTTGCTAGAGCAGTTCTAAGAGTTACAGGTCCTCTGTATTTTCCATCATAGTTAACAGGTGTATAAGGTGTTCCTCCTGAGCTAGGGAAGGATGCAGGCGTATCTTGGAGAATGCTTATTGCTGTATATCCTCTGGAAAGTGCTGCACTATAGGTGATAACTTTTACTGTTGATCCGGGCTGTCGTAGTGAGGTGGTGATATTGACATTTCCTCCATTAGGATCTGAAAAATCTTTACTTCCTACCATAACAAGAATATCGCCATTTTTAGGATTGGTTACGAGAGCTGCACCATTGGTGAGATTAAGATACTTAGACTTCTCAACCTCTTCAGCAACAATTTTTTCAACTTTCTCCTGAAGTTTGAGATCAAGAGTAGTGATCACCTGCAGTCCTCCTTTTTCGACCATTGCCAAGCCATATTTTTTCACCAGAAGATCTTTGATGTAGTTGACAAAGTGGGGAGCACGGAATGCTACCTGTTGTGGTCTGAATGTTAATTTTTCTTTAAGAGCTTCATCTGCTTGTTTTTTGCTAATATACCCAAGCGAGACCATCCGTTTGAGTACCTCTTTTTGACGGTTCTTCCATCTAGTTGGATCTGAACTATAGGGAGAATAGAGGGTGGGTGCTGCTGTAATTCCAGCCAAAAAAGCGCTTTCAGCAAGAGTTAGGTCTTTTACTTTTTTATTGAAATAAACCTCAGATGCTGCTTCAACTCCCCATGCTGTTCCTCCGTACGGAACTTGATTAAAATACATCTCAAGGATCTGCTCTTTAGTGTAAATACGTTCAGCCCAGAAAGCAAGAATAATTTCTTTTATCTTTCTTTCCCAGCTTTTTTCAGGTGTAAGCATAGATGACTTGATTAACTGCTGAGTTATTGTTGATCCTCCTTGAAATATACCTTTTTGTTCAGCATTTTCTTTTAGGGCGCGAATAATGGATGCTATATCAAATCCGGGATGGTTATAAAAATTCTTGTCTTCAATGGCAAGGGTTGCTTGTTGCAGATACTTGGGAATTTGTGAAAGTGGAACAAGTGTTCGATTCTGTGAAGCATAAATTTCATACAAAAGAATGCCATTTCTATCAAAAATTTTTGTTGTTTGTGGTATTTGTCGGGTTGTTAATTCGCGAGGATGAGGTAAATCTTGAAGAAATACATACAAAAGTAGAGGAAGAAAAAGAAAAAGAAAAGAAAAGATAACTCCTATTAGAAAATATTTTAATTTATGCACTATTGGAATGGGAAAGATTTGCACAGTACGTTTCTTGCGTGTTATTTTTTTCTTGCTTAGAAATTTTCTGAGTAGTTTTTGCCTTTTGTCAAATAGAATGGCAAATAGATTTTGAAAAGACTGCGTAATGTACTGAATAAATTTAACTAATCTAACTCCAATGTAGATACTTAGTTTTCGTATTAGTACCAACAGCTTCAAGAAAATCTGAAGTAGCAGTGCAAAAACTGCGATAAGACTATCGCCAATGCTGATAAGTACAAGAGTAATCCACGCAAGCAAATACAAGATTATTTTCATTGACTACTTCCTTTTTATGCTGATTGTGTATTTTAGGTTGATTTAAAAGCCCAACTGTTAGAAGCAAATTTGGCAAGATTATACTAAAGGCCTTAACTATTGAAAAGAAGGAAAAAAAGATTTTTTACAAATTTTGCATTTCTGCATTTAGTTCTGCAGTATCAACTGTTGGATCCTCAATGATTAAGGATTGTGCTTCTTTCTCTTCATCAGAGGCAGGAGTTGGGGTGGGAGTAGATGTGGGAATAGTAGATACTCTGTTGGGTACGAGAGTAGATTGTCGTTGTACAGTTGATTGTTGTTCTGCTGATCTAAAAACAATAACTATTGTGAGGATGACAAGAATTGCAACGAGAATGATAATTCCGATTATTAAAAAAAGCGATTTTTTATTTGCGTTGTCATTCGGTATATTTGGAGGATGAATTGGCTCAGACATAGGAGGTACTCCTTGTTGAGGAGCAACTTGAGGATTTACCATCTGTTGTGGTAAATGTGATTGAAATTGTTGATTTTGATTTGGATCCATAATTATTTATTTTAGATTATAATGCACCAGCATTGGTTGCTGGATTGATAATTGATTTATTTTTCAGTTTTGCCACTTCTCTTGCTGCTTCAATAACTGATTGTCTGGCTCTGATAATCGTTTGATATGTCGCTCTCAAGTCTTCTGTTAGTGTTTTGATAGTCTGTCCTACATTATTTTTCAGATTTGTCTCGTCTTGAATCTGAATGACATACTCTTTTTCGCTTTGAGCAGAAACACTTGCTTTGGCAGATTGGAGCTCTTCATAGGCAGTGGCAATTGCTTTATCAGCACTCGTAGTGTCGTATCCTTGCTGTTTACTCATAGCTGCTTTGGAGGCAATTTTATCTAGAAGAGTTGTTAATTTTGTTAGATGAGCATTCATGCTATTTGTCCTTCTGGTATTGATCATACTTATCTTTTCATCTATTCGTATTAAAGTTGCTTGTTTTTTGGTATCTCTAATCAATGTTAGTTTTGTTTTAAATTCCTCGCGTTTTTGTTTAATCAGGGATTGCATTTGTTCTTTTTCTTTTTGTATCTGCTGTTTTATATTTTGTATTGATACAGGTTTTCCCCTTTCCTGAGTGGGTGTAGTAGGGATTATCTGTGCTTTTGCTAAATTTGCAGAGATTAAGAAAAATGCGAGGATGATAGAGAATATAATTTTGTACATGTAGTTTTATACTAAAAGACACATTAAAACTTGTCAAGGAGTAGGAGAAGGTGAGGGATGCGGGCAAGTAACACAGTATCTGTTTTGTAAAAGATCAGTGACGATAATTTCTGTCCTCTCTTCAATATTTTCTATTTGTCCGGGTTTGGCTAGATCATTTGTTGTTTTGTCAATCCAGACTTTTTGTTTGCCGGGGTCAATTTTTTTTGGTTCTTGACCTTTAATGAAGTACTCAAATCGTGTGGGGCAGCGATCAGGAGTTCCCTCAGGTGGTGGAAGAAGTCCTGAGTAGGTGCAGACGTAACGTCCAACGATATCAACAGGACGAGCTAGCGCTTTTACTGGTTTGTTAGAGATCAGATAGGACATTAACTCATGCCAAATTGGTGCTGCGCCTGTAACTCCTGATACAAGTCCACTCATGGGTTGATTGTTGCTGTTACCTACCCAGACAGCAACAAGATAGTCAGGTGTGTATCCAATTGTCCAGTTGTCTCTAAGGTCGTTGGTTGTTCCTGTTTTGACTGAGACTGGATAATTGCCAATTCTAAGTTCTGAGTTTGTTCCAAATGCTTGTGAACGAGCGTTGTTGTCTTTTAAAATATCAGAGATAATAAATGCTACTCCGGATGGTAATACTCTCTCTCCAAAAATTGGGCTGTTAGGAGGAGTGTACTCTTCTAGAGTTTTACCATTTTTATCAACTACTTTGAGGATGGGATGCAGATCGATTCTATAACCTCCGTTGGCAAATACGCCAAATGCAGTTGCCATCTCCAGCATTGTTACCTCTCCTCCTCCGAGTGTGAGAGATAAACCGTAGCGCTTGGGATCTTGGAAGGATTTAATCCCCATTGCCGATGCAGTTGCGATCATTGCTTCAATGCCATTAAGCTTGAGCATCTGAACTGCTGGTATATTAAGTGAGTTGGCGAGTGCTTCACGCATAAGGACAGGACCTCTGAATTTGCCATCATAATTTCTAGGGCAGTAAGGTGCTTGTCCTGGATTAGGAAAACACACAGGCTGATCTATGAAAACCGTTGCTGTATGATATCCTTTGAGTAACCCCACAGCATAATTGATAGGCTTTATGGATGATCCTGGTTGTCTTGGAGAAAGAGTGATATTCACTTTTCCATCTATTGAGTCATCAAAATAATCTTTACTCCCAACCATCGCTAAAATTTCACCTGTTCCGGGACGTGTGATTAAAGCTGCGCCATTGGAGACATTAAGCCTTTTTATCTTCTCAATCTCAGCAGCAACAGTTGCCTGAGCTCTCTCTTGTAATGCCAAATCTAAGCTGGTTGTGACTTTTAACCCTCCTTGTTCAACTGTTTTAATTCCGTATTTAGCAACAAGTAAATCTTTTACATAAAAAACAAAATGGGGAGCAAGAATTGGATCTTTTATCTTTTTGTATTGTATGTTTTCTTTTTCTGCTGCTTCGCGTTCTTTTCTAGTAATATAACCTTCTTTCTCCATTGCTAAAAGGATTTCTTTTTGTCTTTTTTTGGCAAGATAAGGATAAGCTCCAAATGGTGAATAAGTTGTTGGAGATTCTGGAAGTCCAGCAAGAAGAGCACTCTCGGCAAGTGTTAAATCGCGCGCGCTTTTGCCAAAGTAAGTTTGAGCAGCTGCTTCTACTCCATAGGCTGTACCACCATAAGGAACTTGATTAAGGTACATCTCAAGTATTTTGTCTTTGGAATAGATTATCTCCGTTGCAAATGCGAGGAGAATCTCTTTTAATTTTCTTTTAATTGTTCTCTCAGGAGTAAGAAGGCTTGTTTTGACAAGCTGTTGTGTAAGTGTTGATCCTCCTTGAAGCTCTTTTTTGAATACTGTTGCATAAGCCGCGCGTAACATTCCTTTAAGATCAATTGCGCCGTGTTTGTAGAAGTTTTTGTCTTCAATAGCGATAGTTGCGTACTGAAGGTGTTTGGGGATTTGTGATAGGGGAATAAAACTTTGGTTTTTATCAGAATAAATAGTATAAAGCAGTTTACCATTGCGATCGTAGATCTTAGTAGATTGGGGTAGATTATCACTTGCAAGACGGGTTGGTGAGGGTAAGTCTTTAAATAAATAGATAAATGCTGCTGCAAATAATAGAAATACTGTACCAACAACTAGAAAAAACTTCCACAGTCTGTGGGATGCAAATTTTTTCCTTATTTGTTGTTTTTTCATGTGACTATAATAGCATTTGCTCCCAAATTCTGACAATTAAGGTTAATAGAAAGAGAGTAGAAAGTAGCGTATAATGGTTCACATGGAGGTTATTCTCTTGGCAATACAGCAATTACTACAATCAGTTTTTTTAGCATTTAATCCGCAAAGATTTGGTATTACATTTTTAGATCTTTTAATACTTTTAATAATTATATTTTATGCCTATGAAGGATATATGGTAGGATTTACCATTGCCTTTTTGGATCTTACAAGTTTTGTTTTGTCTTTTCTTTTAGGACTTAGCCTCTATGATAACGTGGGAAAATTTTTAGTTGAGGTGTTGGCAATGCCTTTGGGTTTTGCCAATGCAACTGGATTTTTTATTGTAGCCATTGTAAGTGAGATTTTAATCAACATTTTTTTGCGACGTATTGCTATGTACCTACCACGTTTTTCCCATGAATCATTAATAAATAGAGTTTATGAGAAAATCTATCATTTTCTTGGAATTTTGCCTGGTATTGCATCAGCTGTTCTTGTTTTATCTTTTCTTCTTGCGCTTGTAATTGCGCTTCCAACATCATCACATCTGAAAAAGATAGTTACAGAGTCTAAGCTGGGTGGAAGATTGGTTATGCATACATCTAGCCTCGAGAGCACTCTGAATAATATTTTTGGAGAAGCTATCCATGATACATTAAATGTCATTACCATTAAGCCTCAGAGTGAGGAGACAGTTAATCTTCATTTTACAGTCTCATCTTCAACTATTGATCAGCAGGCAGAGGAAGCAATGTTACAGTTAGTCAATAAGGAAAGGGTAAATAGAGGACTTTTGCCCCTGAAAATGGATTTTAGGCTGCGCAAATTAGCTCGAGATTATGCACAAGACATGTTGCAGAGAGGATATTTCTCCCATTATAGCCCTGAGGGGCTATCTCCTTTTGATCGTATGACTCAATATGGCATAGAATTTACTACAGCTGGGGAGAATCTGGCACTTGCTCCTAGTGTTCAACTTGCGCATCAGGGGCTTATGAAGAGTCCAGGACATAGAGCCAATATCCTCTCTCCTCATTTTCAAAAAGTGGGTATAGGAGTTATGGATGGGGGAATTTATGGAAAAATGTTTGTTCAGGAATTTACAGACTAATCATTTTCTTAAGAAAGTGTATTTTTTTAGTTAGTGTAAAAGAGATTGCTAATAAATTGCACATTTTACTACAAAGCAAAGAAGATAAGTATTCCTATTATTGATAAGAAAATTCCTCCAATTACAGTGATGGGTGTAACTGCACTTCCGGGTTGAGCCATTGTGGGTGTTGGTGTTTCAATTTGAGTTCCAATAGTTGGTGTTGGTGTCAGTGTTGGCGTAGGTGTATTGGTAGGTGTTGGAGTAGCAGTTGGCGCTGGAGTAGATGTAGGAGTGGGTGTTGCTACCATTCGGGTAGGTGTTGGAGTTGCAGTAGGTGTTGGTGTCGCTGTTGGAATCGGAGTGGGTGTAGGTGTTGGGGTAGGAGTTGGCAGTGGGCCACCAAGAGGCGGTGTAGGAGTTGAAGTAGGTGTTGCAGTTGGTGTGGGAGTAGCAGTTGGAGTGGGAGTTACAGAGCAGGTAGCTACAGCATCTCCTACTGGTCCTTCTCCACAAGAATTGATAGCATTAACAATACATTGATAAGTTTTATTTGGTTCGATAGTAAATGTGACGAAGGTGACTGGAGTATCAACATTACCTTCCTTAATAAGTGCTCCTGTATTATTCTCGATAATTTTGTAATGATAACCAGTTGCTCCATCAACTGCGTCCCATTCACATATTGCCTGATTGGCAACACATGCTGGCGGCGTAGGTGTGGGAGTAGGAGTGATTTCCTCTGCTCGTTGTCGAATGTCTTGTTGTTGTTGTGATAAATAAACAAGCATACCTACTCCTACTAGAAGGAGGGTACTGATGGTTATTACAATAAATAGTTTTTTATTTATCTTCATAATTCTTCATTGCTGCAATTTGGACATCTAATGCGAACATTAAGTACTTGTTGCGGTACCGGACAGCTACTAGGTGTTGGAGTTGCAGTTGGAGTCGGTGTAGGTGTATCTGTTGGGGGTGGTCCGCCAATAGGAGGTGTAGGAGTGGGAGTAGGAGTTAAAGTGGGTGTTAATGTCGGGGTAGGTGTTTGGGTTGGTGTGGGAGATGGGATGACAGGTTGACAGACAGGGATAATATGATAGTAACCATCAATATATTTTTTAAGACCTGAGTAGTAATTTCCGGGTCTAAAAGATGGTAGGATACTGCCTTCAAATACATCTGTCTGCCAGGCACAATCAGGAAGCGTTACCTCAAAATAAACTGTCTTTCCGGGAGGAAGTTCATAGGAGATGGCGCTAAAGATGGTTTGTGTCCAAATCCAGTTATACTCCTGAGGACATTCCTCAGGGGTACAGGAAGGATAGGGATCAGGATAAGGATAGTATGCTTTGTATGATGCCATCCCAACTGTTCGGGTCGTGCTGCCGTTGTTGGTGATTTTTCCATAGGTTTTGCCATTGACTGGTTTGTCCATTACGCAGCCATCAAGACCGGGGACAAGTTTGGCATTTTGGTAGCAATAGCTGTCTTGAAAATCAGTAGGTTTGGTTGTTGATGCCTTGCCAATATTATAGGTAGGTGTATCTGATATGGTGTATTCTACAGTCAGCTGATTATTGTCATAGAGTGATTGTCCTTCTGTCGCAAATTTATTGTAATTGATAAAGGCGCGTGCAACGTATCTGCCTGGTGTTGTTTTGCGAAAAGAAAACGCTTTTGTAAAACGTGATTGTGTAGAGGAACCATAGATAGAAGAGTAGGTAAACTTTGCTGAGGCTGCAAATTCTCCATTTCTCATAATAATATCTGCGCCTTCATCAGATCCAAAAGAGGCAGGGGTCGCTTTATCGGAGTAAATAGCAGTATAAGTTATCCCATCTGTTGATTCAGCTTTGGCTCCGCCTTGATTTTTGAGGGTGATTCGCACATAAATATCTTCATCTTTATTAAAAACAGTTTTGACATTTCCTCCTGCATCGGTTAGTTGTAAGCTTTCAACAACAAGATCTGGTTCTGTTGCTGCTTGTTGAGTGATATTTTGTCTTTGTTGCACTAAAAATACAGCTAGTGGTATGCCAACTAGCAAGGTTAAAAAAATGGTGAATGAAATAATAATTTTTAATAAATTCACTTCTTTATCCATCATAGGTAAAAATGCTGTTCATCGTCAACTGAAGATTAATATTTTTCATATATCAGATAAACACATGATTTTTGATAGTCAAATAAAACCAGAGGAGTTGAGGAAGGAATTATGGCATAATGATACGCTGAGATGCATTGTACACTTGTGGGGTAGAATACTTATTTAAGAAAAAGGAGAGAACCATGTTCACTGAGATATTGATTTTATTTTGTGGTTGTGCTCTATCAATCCTAGATAACTATTCTATAGGTTAGGTTTATGAGCGGTCATAATTTAGAAAGAAAGGGATATTCTAGTAGTTCACGAATAAACAGACGAAATCTTTTCAAAGGACTTGCTGGTCTAGGAGCAGAGAAGGCTCTGATCTCTCCTTTTACTCGTTTTTCAGAATCAGTTAGAGCAGCTGAATCGGTAGGAAAATTAGATCTAGCTCTACCTGTAGCCGAAAAAGAACGAGATCCTCGTATAAAAGATCTTCCAGAAACAAAAGTGTTTTTAGGGCGAGATCTAAAAGAAAATAGAGATAGAATCATACGATTGGATGAAGTTGTCTTAAATACAAAAGACTACACTGAGACTGTAGCACAGAATAGATTGGATATAGCAACAGCAAACCACTTGGCACGTATTGATGCTTTATGGAACTATATCAATGGTGATCTTGATAAGCTGGAACATATGCTCATAACAGGAGAAATACCACCAGAACCAAATGCAGAAGAATTTATAGCTAAACTGCAAACAGATGATGATTTTTACCTTCCGATTTTTGCTGTGCGGGAGGGAAAAGAAGTAACATTGGAGAACTTGGAGCTTACGCAGTTTCTCGTTAGAAGTAAGAGAGATAAGGAAGGAAAAATAAGAGGCGGAGTACGCATACGCTATACAAGTCAGCCACCTCTAATTGTGCAGACAGGTACCCAGGAGCAGCCAGTTACAGGCTGGACTATACGAGTTACAGAAGAGAATGAGCTACAGTACGATATCTATACTGCAAATGTTTTAGTAAAAGGTTATCCTCAATACTACTTTAGTATGGGTCTAACTGGACAGATAATATCAGCTTTTGAATCTGCAATATTAACTTTGGGAAATGCCAGCCGAGGGACAAAATTTGGTGATCCAGAGCTGAGGACATGGTGGACTAGATACGCTCTACATAATTATGAAGGGAGACGTTCTGAAAATGGATTAGCACTATTTTCTGATGAAGCTGAATTATTAGCAGGTGAAATAAAAATAGATAGTAAAGGACAAGCAAGACCTTTTGGTCCACCAGTATTGCTTTTTAAGTCTCCTGATTTAGCAGATACTCCATGGGGATTCAATTAGATTTTTAAAATTTAGATTTTGAAAATGAAAACTTCCATTTTACAAGCATAGCATCCCTAGTGATTTGATCCTCATCTTCCGTACAGGTAATTAGATATGCGACACCTACTCTTCAGGTATAACAAAATTAAGTGAGAAATGCAATCTTTTGGTATTGTATTTCTCAATCCGCTGTTCTAATGGCAAGTTTAACTCATTTAGACTCATATATCTGGTATCTGTTAACTGGTAGAATTCTTCATGATCAGTTTTGTGGGATCTTTCCACAACTCCATTTTGATTAGGAGTATGAATCCAGATACTGATGTCTGATACTGATTGAAGTCAAGTATTTAACCATCTCAGATTGGAATTCATGGCCATTATCTTTGAATCATCTGAATAGCTAATCTTTTCTTTCTTGCTTTAACTGTTAGTCTCTCAATAAAATCAATGGCATTTATTGTGTCTGTAAAGAATATACCTTGGCATACTTCCCTTTAGATACAGCAACTATAGCATTGTATTGAAATCTTTTGTTGGGCAGGAATTTGATATCCATCTAAACCAGTTTTCCAGGCACAGAAACAGAGTTAAAGAGTTTGTTTTTTCATCTTTCTCCTGTGCTTTTGGAGTATTAAACCTCTTCTTTTCCACTGGCAGACTTCTACCACCATAGACCAGGGGATGGTATTTAACCTGTTGGGCTTTCTGGACATTAACTTAATGGTATTTAGGTATTTAGGTTAAATCTTCTGTATCTGGCTCTGATTCTGTAGAAAGTGGCATGATGAATACCAAACAGTCTGCACAAATACCTTACATTCTTAGTTTCCATAGCCTCATATGCATCCATCATCTTGAGCCTAAATTTCTCTCTGTCATTTAGAATCACTTCATGATTTCTAATCCTCATTTGATACCTCCTCTCACTCACCCATTTTAGAGAAATGTGTCGCATATGTGTTTACACAATTCGTATACTTGACAAACTAAAAATTCGTATACTTGACAAACTAAATCTATTATGATAATATCCCGCTGATATGAATACAGAACGTATTCAAGTGAGCAAATTGTTTGACAATTTGCATAATAGAATTAATAGAAGAGAATTTTTTAAAAGTGTAGCAGCTGCAACATCATCTCTTGTTTTTCCTCGAGCTGATGCAGAAGAACAGCTATTGTCGCAAGAACGGGAGCTTTCTTTCCGAGATACAAACGCTGCAATTATTTTTGTAGCTCAGTGGATTAATGATGTGTCGAGTGCTGGGTATGTTATTGACGGTGATGAATCTACTTATGGGAGGGCATGGAATAATTCTTCAGATGAGATGCGTAATCTTCTTATTTATCCTCCAGCTGAAGCAAGAATTAGAGAAATTGGTAATGTCGTAGGTTTAGATGATGGAAGATTTAAGATTACTGCAAAAGTAAACGGTTTATTTGATAAACCAAGTGTTGAGTCTACTCTTAATTTTATTGTAAGTAAAGAAGATACTGACAGATTTCAGATGGATTGGTCTGAACCTATCGATCAAACATCATCTCTTGTTTTTCCTCGAGCTGATGCAGAAGAACAGCTATTGTCGCAAGAACGGGAGCTTTCTTTCCGAGATACAAACGCTGCAATTATTTTTGTAGCTCAGTGGATTAATGATGTGTCGAGTGCTGGGTATGTTATTGACGGTGATGAATCTACTTATGGGAGGGCATGGAATAATTCTTCAGATGAGATGCGTAATCTTCTTATTTATCCTCCAGCTGAAGCAAGAATTAGAGAAATTGGTAATGTCGTAGGTTTAGATGATGGAAGATTTAAGATTACTGCAAAAGTAAACGGTTTATTTGATAAACCAAGTGTTGAGTCTACTCTTAATTTTATTGTAAGTAAAGAAGATACTGACAGATTTCAGATGGATTGGTCTGAACCTCTATCCTAATTGTATATTTACCTGTGAATTACTTAAAAAATTTTTATCCAGAATCTCACCTGTTTTATTTAATTAAATTATAATAATATTGAATATTATAAGAGCAATTATATTCTGTAGATTTTATTCCACAAATTAAATCCTCCTTAGTGGGAGGGAATACATCGATTACACTTTGATATTACTCTTAATCTTGATTTATATAAATGGTTAAAAAGAATCATTATTCTTCAGAGAAGAAAATCGAAGCAATAATCTTGATAACAATTCAAGTTTTGAAGAAGGTTTTGAGAAAGACTGCAGACAATAGGATATTCAAAATGTTGTTTAAAAACATATACGCTTAAAAATGATGTAACCTTGATGTTTTAACATAACAATTAAAAGAAGTGATTGGGTTTTTCAAAAGTTGAGTTCAGTATATATTTATGAAGTAAACTAGGAGTTAATAACTGACTTATTAAATAAAATGCGTGAGATTAGTATACCAGTCACTAATTAAAAACCACCATTAGAATATACTCAAGAGCATTTCTTCAAAGTATTACAGATGTCCCTTCCAGCAAATATTATTGACAAATAAGACATTAAAAAAATATGTTATAAATATAAGTGGTAAATGAAATTATACAATTCACGTAAATTCATTGGAATTTTCATTTTTTTTCTCATTTTTATTCCGTTAATAATATTCTTATTTTCATTGTATAAAAATGGAACAATTTATGTCCTAAACAAAAGTAAAAATTATTATCTTTCTTACCAAGAAACTCCAGAATTTCTGAATCTTATAACAAATTTAGAAATTTTCATTAAAGAAGTGCATTTTGAAGGGGTAAGGATTAAATTAAGTCACTTGACAATCGAACTAGTAGATATGCCTCAAGTGGTAACTTATAGTGAAAATAATAGTAGGTATGTTATTAATTCAATAATTTTGTTGGATGATAAACGAAATAATCTCGTGATCAGAGTATATATACCTTTAGTGAATAAAACTCTTGATGAACAAAGATTAAGTCAAATTTTCCTTCAGGAAGTTGTAACAAAACTTTATGTAATTTCACATGAAGATACAACTACTAAGATTCTTAATAAGGAAATACCTCTTATCATGAGCATTTTTAGGAATAACCCAGAGCAAAATCCTTTTAAAATAGCTATAAAGGTACAAAAATGAAAGTTTTTTATCATTTAATCTTGCCAATAATTGGTTCAATTCTTGTATTATTTTTATTTTTTGTTAATACTCAGGTCATTGACGCCTATCATATACAAGATTGTAGTAGAACAGTTACCGGTCCAAACGGAAGTGTTCTTTGTTGCACTTATGATACTGATCTTGGAGATGGAACTGGCGGGCCGGCAGCATTATGTAATCCACCTTCTGGTGGTGATGGTAGTTATAATGGTCCGTATACTGGTGATGGTAGTTATGATGGTCCTTACAATGGTTCGTATTTACCTGATTTTCGGGTGACGTCAGTTGGTGCGAGGAATAGGAATGGTAATACTCAGTCGTATTTTGTAGCGGATTCTCCTACGTATAATATCGATGGAGATCCGATATATGTAACTGTGGATATTTTAAATGATGGGAATGGGTATCCAGATAGTTCTTCAAGGCATGCTGTGTATAAGGATGTTGATGCATATAATAGTGGTTCAGCCTCCATGTATATAGATTCATCTAATAACTGGCCTCCAGGGTTTACTGCTACTTATCAGTCGTGGCCTGGGGGGGTAAGGAGTGATCAGTTTACCAGTCCTTTTTTTACGCAGCGTAATGCAGGTAGGTATAGGGTGTATGTTAAAGCCAATTATAATAATGCGGTATCAGAGTGGAATTATTCCAATAATACAGGGTCTAGCGCTATTTATGAGGTCAGATCATCAATTTTTGGTTGGGTGTGTTGGAGTAAGAATGAGGATGCCCAGTGTGATGATGCTAGTGGGAGTACACCTGCTGATCCTCTGGTGAGTAATATTCGGATTACGTTGTATAAGGATAATAATAATAACTATGGTACGTTGGTGGCAACGGATACTACGGTGCAGACTTCTAATTGGAATAGGAGTTATGCGTTTGATAATCTGAGTGCGGGAGATTATTTGGTGAGGTGGGATGATCCTGACTGGCTGCCTATCTCCTCACAAGCTAGGACAGCGACACTTGGTCCGCATACGAGGATACGCTTTGCGGTGAAGCCAGCGTATAGGCTTTGGGGTTATGTGTTTGTGGATAATGATCGGGATGGGGTGCGGGATAGTGATGAGACGGTTGGATATTCTGGGGTGAGTGTTAGTTTGAGTGGTACAGAGAGTAGGACGACGACGACAGATGCTAGATGGGATGTATGAGTTTACGGGTCTTCCACGTGGTACGTATACGATCACGATTACTGAGCCTAATGGGTATAAGGCGTATCCTTCAGTGAGTAAGCAGCAGGTAATAGATCTTAATGAGACTCAGAGGAACTGGAGGAATGATTTTGGGATCAATCGTGTGTATAGTATAACAGGTAGGGTTTATGCTGATGCTAATCAGGATGGGAGTTATTCAGCAGCTGATGATGTAGCGATAGTTAATCAGGGTGTTAGTTTGACAGGGAGTAGTTCAGCGAGTGTTGTTACTGCTTCAGATGGTGTGTATAGTTTTAGTAGGCTTGAGCCTGGTGAGTATTTTGTGAGTACTACACCCTCAAGTGATTATACAGTGTTGACATCCTTGCCTTTGCGGGTGGTAATCACTTCTTCTGATGTTGCTAATCAGGATATTCGTTTTTATGGTAAGTATACGATCTCAGGGGTGGTGTTTGTTGATGAGGATGATAGTAAGACGAAGAATAATCAGGAGCAGAATTATCCAGCTAATCCGCAGATAGCAGTTACCTCATCTCCAACTGGAGCTCCTCTTCCTCAGGTGGTGAATAATGCTGATGGTTCGTATCAGGTAACAGGACTTATCTCAGGGGAGTATACAGTGGCGTATAGTGCGCTGCCTCTTGGGTATTATGTGTTTCATCCCCGACCAGCGTTCTATGCTCCAAGAGTTGGTGTTGGCTGTAGTCCTGCGCCCCAGTCACCAGGAGGAAGCTGTGATGGAAATAACAATATAGTTGATCTGAACTTTGCGATCAAAGCTGGTGAGCCGTGGATGCAGATCTATGGTGCGGATGTGAGGTTTGATGAGGGGTTGAATGACCCTGTGCCTCCAACACCTAATGCTGCCTGTGGTGGTGCTTATGTGATCCTGCCGGGTAGTGGTGGTACTCCTGGTGTTGGATTTAGTGGAGATCTGCCACCTAAGCTTAATCTGGGTAGTATCTCCTCTTTGGGTTGGCTGGTGGGTGGTGTCCAGTATCCCTCGTTGTTTAAGCCGGTGAGAGCTAAGGTGATCAGAACAGCTTATGGTTATCTGATGTTTGCTGTTGGTCGGGGTAATGTGCGTACTGTTAATCTCTCCTCTGTTTGTAATCCTGCCAACTGTACTCTGCCTGCTTCTTTGGCATCAGGTATCTATACTGCAACAGGAAATGTTAATCTTAATGCTTTTACCTTTCCTGCTAATCGGGACTATATCTTCCTCATAGATGGTACTCTGCGTATTAAAGGACAGATCCGAGTTCCCACTACCTCAACAGCTACATTCTCTGTCTCTGAGGATATACTCATTGATGGCAGTGTGGGTAGTCCTCCTTCCTGTCCTCCACCAGCTGTTGGAGCTGCTGATCTGGAGGGTTTTTACAGTGCTGATCGCAACTTTATCGTTGAGAGTTCTCCTCAGACTGACTGTTCAGCAGGTATCATCGATAAACAGCTTAATGTCCAAGGAGCAATTGTTGTGGATGCTGGACAGAGAACACCAGGTGGAAGATTTACCAACAACAGAACCTTCTGCACCCAAAATATTGACTACCCCTCCTTCACCCTCAGAGCTAGACCTGATTTCATCCTTAATGCCCCTGAGTTCATCAAACGCGAAAACTTCATCTGGCAAGAAGTAGCACCATAAATTTTAAGAATTGCTAGTTTGCTTTTTCTCAATGTAAAAAAAATCTTGCAAAGTTATTTTTTTACAATACTTACTCTACAGTTTAAAGTACTAGTTGGCTGTTTTATATAAAGGCTTGTTTAGGATATTATTTTTGCTTATACTTACTATATGATACGTCTGGCGATTAATGGTTATGGGAGGATAGGGAGGATAGCACACCGGGTTATTCTGCAAAAACACACAGATACGATTCAGGTAGTTGCTATCAATGCTGGTTCATCAACAGATCTTAAGGGATGGATGTATCTTCTGAAATATGACTCAGTATATGGGCCTTTGTCTTTGCCTCTATCTGTGAAAGTACTAGATCAGCCCAAAAAAGATCTGCTTGGATATCTAATAGTTAATAACCAAGAGATACCTGTCTATTCGCAAAAAGATCCAGCACTTCTTCCATGGGATGAGCATCAGGTGGATGTTGTAATTGAGTCAACAGGTGCATTTCGCAAAACAGAAGATCTCAGGAAACATCTGGACGCTGGTGCAAAAGCAGTCGTACTTTCTGCTCCACTTAAGGAGGATGGAGCACCGACTATTGTTATTAGTGTTAACGAAGATCTCTACAAAGGAGAAAAGATCATCAGCAATGCATCCTGCACAACTAACTGCATTGCTCCTGTTGCCAAGATAATTGATGAGACATTAGGTATTGAAAAAGCGATGATGACCACTGTCCATGGTTATACATCAGATCAAAGACTGCAAGATGGTGGTCATAAAGATTACAGACGGGCTCGAGCGGCAGGGCTGAATATTGTCCCCACATCAACAGGCGCTACAGAAGCAGCTGCGAAGACTCTCCCTACACTGGAGGGAAGATTTAAAGGACTTGCGCTGCGTGTTCCGGTACCCGTTGGCTCGTTGTCGGATTTTACTTTTTTGGTAAGAAGGACAACAACAGTAGAAGAGGTTAATGCTATTTTTCAGCGTGCAGCTTTATCCGCTGCATATAAAGGAATACTGGATGTCACAAATGATCCATTGGTATCAAGTGATATTATTGGCAATCCTCACTCAGCGATTGTAGATCTTAGCTTAACACAGGTTGTTGGAGGGAACATGGTAAAAGTTGTTGCCTGGTATGACAACGAATATGGATACGCAAATCGTTTGGTGGAAGAAGCTCTGATGGTGGTTAGTTGACATTTTAAAGATACTGTTTACTCTGAAAACTATGGACCAACTTAATATCTTTCAGGAAATTAATGATCAGAACAAAAGAGGTGTTCTTCTTGTTCTTACTGGACCAAGTGGCGCTGGTAAAGATACCGTAATAGCTCGTCTTATGAAGAAACATCCAGAGATAATTAAGATTATCACGACCACAAGCCGTCCCCCGCGTGAAAATGAACGTGAAGGAGCACCTTATCATTTTATATCAAGAGAGGAATTTGAAGAACGTATAGCAAGGGGTGATTTTTTCGAATGGGTAGAGTTCAGAGGAGAGTTGTATGGTACAGAGAAAAAGACACTTCTTGAAGCACTCGCTAAAGGAGTAACAGTGATTTGGAAGATTGAGACCAAAGGAGTAAAAAACATTAAAGAGAAAATTAAACAAATGGTTCCTCGTGTTGTTTTTGTTTTTCTTACGGCTGAGAGTATTGATGAGATGAGAGATCGGGTTTACCATGATGAGGGTGAAGATGGTGCACATAAAAGATGGCACGAGTCATTAGTTATTTGGGAGATGCGTCAGTTTACAGACTGCGATTATCTTGTTGTCAACAAGAATAACAATCTTGATTCAGCGGTAGAGCAGATCGAATCGATTCTGGAAGCAAAACGGCTTGAAATTATTCAAAAACAGACCACATCATAAATTTTTTCTTGCAAAGCGTTTCTTCTTGCATTATTATTGCAGATAGTTATGAAGCGCTTTTTGTTTGCTTTATTTGTTAGCTTGTATTTTTTGATTACTTATGTGAGTTTTGCACAAAATAATTCTTCATCATCAGCAAATCCTAATGTTGCATTAGATACTCAAAAGCCATCGGTTGACTATACGCTTCCCTATCCTGGTCTTCTTCCTGACAATCCTCTTTATCCACTAAAAATGCTTCGGGATAGAATTGTCCTTTTTCTAATCAATGATTCAGTCAAACGCACAGAGTTTTATCTGTTGCAAGCTGATAAAAGACTGCAAGCAGGAGTTTTTCTGTATCGCAAAGATCCAAGCAAAATCTCGCTGTCTCTTGACACTTTGGGAAAATCAGAACAATACTTCACAAAAGCAGTTAAAGAGGTAGAAAAAGTAAAACAAGAAAAAAAAGATATAGGAGCTCTTCTTAATAATCTCCAGCGAGCATCTCTTAAGCACGAGGAAGTTTTGTTGCTTTTTGAAAAAAGTGTTCCTCAGGAATATAGAAAGAGAGTGCGTGTTATTATAGACAATATGAGAAACCACCAAAATACTGTGAATGAACTTATATCGTCCTCATAAGATAATTATTCCTTTCTGAACATTATTTTTGAGAAAGCTTTTGATCTTTGTAAGAAAACATTAAGTCTAAGGCTAAAAATTTTTAGAAAAATGTAATGATCAAGATTGATATTTTTCGTTATATTGACAGAAGATATATAGTGCCATATGATTTTTGTGGACACTAAATATATATCTGAATAGAGTCTTTTTGGATAGGTATAAATCTATGCATTGTCCGTATTGCGGTAGTAAGGAATCAGAGGTTGTTGAGACGCGAGAAAGCGAGGATTTGGATGCAATTCGAAGACGCAGAACATGTGCTGTATGTCAGAAAAGATTTACTACCTATGAGAGAGTGGAAACGGTAAATCTTTTTGTCATCAAAAAAGATGGTAGAAGAGAACAATTTGATCGCGAGAAGCTAAAAAAAGGACTTTTAAAAGCATGCGAGAAAACAACTGTTTCTGTTGCTGAGATTGATAAGATTGTTACAGAGATTATTCGTGAGCTGAGAAGTGGCGACTCAGTTGAAATACCCAGTGAAACATTAGGGCAACTGGTGGCAGATCATCTCAAGCGAACGAATAAAATTGCTTATATCAGATTTGCAAGTGTATTTAAACGTTTTGTTGATGTGGAAGATTTTGAGAGGGAAGTAAAAAAGTTATTAAACTAAAAAAGAAAAATTTGCAAGGTAATTGCTAAATAAATTAGATAAACATATGGCTACACAGCTTGATGGTATAAGAAAAAAAGTATTCTTGGATAGATACTCTCTAAAAGATGAGCATGGTAATCCTTTGGAGAAAACCCCTGAGGAAATGTGGAGACGAGTAGCCAAAGGAATTGCCTCTGTTGAAAAGACGGCAGCTTTGCGTAATAAATGGGAGAAAAAATTCTATGATCTGATGGAAGGATTTAAATTTCTTCCCGGTGGTCGAATATTAGCAGGCGCAGGTACTGGATTTGATGTTACTTATTTTAATTGTTTTGTTATCCCCAATCCTCCTGACTCAAGAGGTGGAATAATGCAAAATCTTACTGAGATGATTGAGATTATGGCTCATGGTGGCGGAGTGGGCTTGAATCTTTCAGGACTGCGCCCTCGTGGCTCCCGTGTTAAAAAGGTCAATGGATTTTCATCAGGACCTATTAACTGGGCAGAGTTATATTCCTTAGCTACAAAAGATATTGTTCAACAGGGAGGATCGCGACGAGGAGCACTTATGTTAATGCTTCATGACTGGCATCCTGATATTGAAGAATTTATTACTGTCAAACAAGATCTCACCAAGATTAATGGAGCAAATCTCTCAGTCTGCGTGTCGGATAAATTTATGGAGGCTGTGAAAAATGATCAGGATTGGGATTTGGTTTATCCCGATTTAGATGATCCAGATTATGATAAAGAATGGAATGGTGATTTGGATGAATGGCAGGCTAAAGGACATAAAGTAAAAGTTTATAAAACAGTCAAAGCTTCCTATTTATGGAATCTTATTTGTGAAGCTGCATGGCGCTCAGCTGAGCCTGGACTGCACTTTCTTGAGAGATCAAATAAACGCTCAAATACTTGGTATTTTGAAAAATTAATTGCAACCAATCCCTGCGGTGAACAGCCTCTGGGTGCATGGGCTGTATGCAACTTGGGTGCGATGAATCTTGCAGCCTACGTCAAAGATGGAGAGTTTGATTATGAAAGCTTTGGTCAAGATGTGCACATCGCTATGCGTTTTATGGATAATGTCATTGATGACACACATTATTTCTATGAAAAGAATGAAAAAGTTGCCAAAGATATTCGTCGAACTGGTCTTGGTATATTAGGTCTTGCCGATGCTTTGATAAAAATGAAAGTTCGTTATGGCTCAGAAGAATCATTACCGATTTTGCATAAGATCTTTCAGACCTTAAGAGACAATGCATATATTGCATCCGCAAATCTTGCTAAAGAAAAAGGACCATTTCCTAAATTTGATAAGGAAAAATATCTTGAAGGTTATCATATTAAAAGACTTCCTGAAGAGATTAGATCTCTTATTCGCAAAAATGGAATTCGCAACGCTGTGCTTTTGACTATTGCTCCCACAGGCACCACCAGTTTGTTATCGGGAGTTTCATCCGGTATCGAACCTGTGTATGAATTTGAGTTTATTAGACGTGATAGGTTGGGTGAACACAAAATGTATCATCCTCTTTATGATGAGTGGAGAAAGGCTCATCCAGGTGAGCCAAAGCCTGATTATTTTGTCTCTGCTAATGATCTGACTCCTGAGGAGCATGTCAGAGTTCAAGCAATAGCCCAAGAGTATATTGATTCATCTATTTCCAAGACTGTGAATGCTCCTAATAAACACACTGTTGAAGATGTGAAGAAACTTTACATGATGGCATACGATTACGGCTTAAAAGGAATTACCTATATGAGAGATGGATCAAGACAGGGTGTTCTAAGTCGTGCTGATTCTGAGCAAAAGAAGGAAGAATTGCCCAAACCAGCTGTTCCGGTTACTCCTCGTGTTCCACGTCCTGTTGTGTTGAATGGTACGACATATAAAGCAGATAGTCCTATTGGCAGGATGTATGTCACTATAAACCATGATGCCAATAATCAACCATTTGAAGTATTTATCACCAGCGGCAAAAGTGGATCAGACGTGATGGCTATGGCAGATGCTCTTGGACGTATGATCTCATTTGTGCTGCGTATCCATAGTCCTGTTCCTCCTCGCGAACGACTGCGAGAGATTGTTTCAGAACTCAGTGGTATTGGAGGTGCACGCAGTGTTGGATTTGGAGAGAATAAGGTTCGTTCACTACCCGATGCAATAGCTAAAGTTTTGGCAAAACATGCAAATTTTAGGGTCAATGGCAAAGTAGAGGATAAAAGTACCACAACTTCACTAGATAATTCGATTGCACCAAACACACAGACTAATGGATCTTTTTCCCTCAATGGCAAGAGTAATGGTGAGGCTAATTTTAATCAAGCATCATTTTTATCCAAAGTTGATCAAATAGAGACTGATTCTGCAGGACAACAACTTTCTTTAGAGGTTTCACAACTGCAGTTAAATACTCAGCAATTGCCATCAACCAATCTTTTTGATATCTGTCCTAGCTGTGGTGCCGGAAGTTTTGCCTATGAAGAAGGTTGTAAAAAATGCTACGCTTGTGGATATAGTGAGTGTTAAGATTGATAAGATCAATTTTTAGAATACGAAGTAAATCAAGAGGTTGTTAGTTAGTGACAAGAAGTGAAATGTGAATTTTTTTGCATTTCACTAAAATCATTTTAAAGAGATATCCGGTAAGCAGGGTGAAAATCCCTCTCAGTGCCGCTACTGTAAAGACAGAAAACGGATATCTCTTAGTTGATCCCGAGCAGGAATTTAGTAAATCCTTCTTGGGAATTAAGAAGGATTTTTTATTTCTCAACGAATTTGATTTGAATTTAATAATCTAAGACGATTTGAACTAAGATGAAAAAGACATTGTATTTTGAACGCCCATCTACAACAAGAAGGATAATACTTACATTTTTAAGCGGTATTCTTTTTGCAGTAATTATTGTATTAATGATTATTTTTAGTAACTAAAGTATATTTGAGTTGGCAATACAATGCCTATTAAAAGCAGTGTGAGATACTATTTTTATTTAAATTTAAGTTTCACAAATTTTTGAGTTAATAAAAGAAAAGGAGAATAGCAATAATGCCTTTATATACAAGAACAGGTGATAAAGGAGAGACATCGCTTTTTGGCGGAAAACGCGTTCTAAAATCAGATGATCGCGTTCAAACCTATGGAACAATAGATGAGTTAAATAGCGTATTGGGAATTGTTCTTTCTCAACTTGCATCTCGTCACTCTGAAGAAAAAAAGATGTTAGAAAAAATTCAAAAAGATTTATTTGTTATAGGAGCATATCTTGCTAATCCTTTAGCAGAGCCTCTAACTCAGTTAGAGAAGCGGGTTAAAGAATTTGAGAAGATAATCGATCAGCAAACAGAACAAATACCTCTACTTCGCAACTTTATTCTTCCTGGCGGTGGGAAAGCAGGAGCAACTCTTCATTATGCTCGTACAGTCTGTCGCAGAGCTGAGAGAAAGCTAGTTGCTCTTATGCAGAAAGAAGATTTGGATAGTTCTTTACTGAAGTATCTTAATCGGCTTTCAGATTTGTTGTATAGTACAGCACGTCTTATCAATCATAAAGAAAAAAAGAAAGAGACTATTTGGACAAATATCGGGTGAAGCATGTGTGATTCATGCGCTGTGCCGCAACTGTGATTTGGCTAAGAAAGGTTAGTTTATTGCCAACTACTCTTAGTCCAAAAAGCCAGATCCCCGTCATAAATCTTCCGAGCAGAAGTACATATGTGCTCCTGACGGAAAAGGAGTTTTTTTTATGGAAAGGGAAGCTACTAGATCAATTGTTGAGGGCAATAAAAATTTATATCAACCTCTTTTTTCCACAGAGATTAGTGGTTCCTTTAATAAAGGTAAAGATGTGATTAACGATCGAGATAGTATACTAACTCAATCTTGCGGTGAGACAGTAATTATCTATGATCAAGCAACTAACAACACTCTCAAACAATATGATGCTGATTTTGATACATGGGCATATCAAGAGATCCTGAAAATGCGTTTCTCTGATCCTCAGGAATACACTAGAAGAAAAGAACAACTTAATGCCTACATAGATAAAAATCTTATAACAAGCATTGGTGAACGTTTGCAGGTGCTCTTAAGTAAAAGAACAGATAGAATTATTGATGGCAAAATATATCCTGCAGACTCTGATGAATCCATGAGAGAGATTATCTTAAGGGGAATCGAATGGTGTAAAAAAAATGGTTCTACACCACATGATCAGTTAAGAGAAGAAGCAGAGCTTAGAGGATTTGAGAAGATAGAAAGAGGATTAACTAATCCTAACACACAAATAGGAACAACTTATTTATTTTTTTCTCTTCCCGGAGGAGAAGGATCTCAGTATCAAAAAAACTTTTATGATATCTTCACCCTAGAAGAGGAGAATGGGCAGCGGGTTGTTAAATATAGAAGATATAGCTCTAATCTTACTCAAAAGGACGCTTTGGAAAGGCTTAGACAAATGGGAGGAAGAGGCGAAATTCCAGAAAATCCTACAGATATTGATTTATTAGCCAATCCGATTAGATTTGATCCAGAACATCAATTTAGTAATCCTGACGCAATTCATCAATTTTTACATGTTGATCATCATGCCTTATCAGAAAAAGAGTTTGAGGAAATTGTAGAGATGTTTTCTCCCTACAGACAAAAATATATTGAACTTTTATCCAATGATCCCCTTAATATTAGAATGCGCAATCTTTTGCTTAATGCGATGATCAATGTTGCTGATGATGCAGAACAACGAATTAGAAAGAGAAAACAGCGTAAGGAAAACAATATTTATCCGCCGCTTTATTATACTGCATCGGAGCGTGAGATTATGTTCTTTGGTACAAGACCGGTAATTAATAGAGATACAGGTTGCAGATTATCTTCTGGATTTTTAATAGGGTCCTATGACATTATCAGTGGACCAATGGGTGTATACAGTGTTTATGATATTGGTTTTGCTCTTCAAAGTTTACGTCCAGAAGATGATCCTAATTTGTGCCGTTGCGGTGGATCGTCGCCGCATTTTCATTGCCCTGGTCGTAAAACAATCATAGAAGAGGATAAAAATGGTAAAAAGAGAACAAAACAAATTGATTGTAAAAATAAAATTATTGTAGGATTGGGAATTGTTCGCTGCCCTGAGTGTGGGGAAGGAAAGAAATGCTAAATTTAATTATGAAAAATGTTTTAAGTAGTATAAAGGAAAGAACTGGCATTTTAATTAAATACTAAAATTAACTGAAAATATTGCCTCAAGTATGTAAATTTTTGCCATAGGAAAAATAAATTAAATGTATAATTTTGTTGTTTAACAAGTCCTTGCGTGGTAAGATATAAGATATGTCAGATGATCAAACACTACACAAAAATCAACCAAATAGCCAAGCTGATTCAGATCAAATCAACTACTCAAAGAATCAGGAAGGTAATCCTTCTTCGTCTTTAGCGCAGAATTCATCAGTGCAGAATTTAATAAGCGGTCCCCAAAAAGAACATGCGCCCTTAGAAGCGCCTGTTGTAGATTATATCAAGCCTACAGAGGTAGAACCTGTTCTTCATCCGGAAGTAAAAGAAGTAGGAGTCGAGATTTCACATGATCAAGAAAAACCAAAGCTTACAGAAGAACATCAACGCTTAGGTATAGAATACGCAAAGGAATCAGTTCCTGTTTCTTTATCCAAAACCTCTGGTACTAATCTTCCTTATAATCCAGAACAAATAGCAATGCTTAAAAAAACTACCCATAAAGACGATTCTAAACACTGGCTGGTAATTTTAACAGAGTATTTACTGAAAAAATTATCTTTTAATTCCAATCAAATGCGCAATCAGGAAAGGAGGGAGTGATCATCAATGTCAGCTGAGGGCTTAATATATCTTTTTTTTGGTATAGCTATTGGCTTTGCGTTATTAGGATTTTTGATTTTAGGATTAGGTTATATTTTTATCTTGTGGATGCGTAATAAAGGCCGTGAGAGTGAGTCTTTGAACTCGGTTTTACTTCAAGTATCTGTTCCGCGTGATAACGAGATTAAAATAGATGCAGCAGAACAACTTTTTTCAAGTCTTGCATCACTGAGAAAAGGAGGCAGATTATCTTTCCTTAAACCTCAACCCCATCTTTCATTCGAGATCGTGGGAATGCCGGGTGATATTCGTTTTTATGTGCACGTTCCCAAGAAATACCAAGATTTTGTGGAAAAACAGATTAATGGAGCATATCCTGATGCTGAAATTGTTGAAGTGAGTGATCCTGCGGCTCGATCAAAAGAAGGAACTGTTATTGGAGGAGAATACAATATCTTTTCCGAAACAGGCAAAGTAGCTTTTGCATCTCTCACATTAAAAGGAGATGATTATAAGCCTATCAAAGTCTTTAAAGATATGCCAGTTGACCCTCTTGCATCTCTGACTTCAATTCTTGCCAAAATGGGAGAAGGTGAAGGAGCAGCCATTCAATTTCTTATTCAACCAGCTGATTCCAAATGGAAAGAAAGCGGCAAAGAGTATCTTGCCAAAACGAAAAAAAACGAAGCCAATCCTGAAACAGCCAAGTATAATGCAGATGCAAAAGAGTTGGAGGCAATAGAAAATAAACTTGGCAAGCCTGGATTTCATACAGTAGTTCGAGTAGTTGTTTCATCATCAACAAAAGAAGCTGCAGAGGCACATCTATCAAATATAATTAATGCCTTTAGTCAATATGCGGGGGTTAATTCATTTACTAAGAATAAACATTACTTTAAAGGATTATTTGTTACAGATTTTATATATCGTTACTTTCCTATGCGGGGACAAACAGCTATTCTCAATAGTGAAGAATTGGCAACTCTTTTTCATTTTCCCAATAAGAGTGTAACAACTCCTGGTATACATTGGGTTATCTCCAAGCGTGCTCCAGCTCCTGCAAATATTCCCACTGAGGGACTACATCTTGGTAAAAGCGTTTTTAGGGGGATTGTACGACCTGTTTTTATTGGTAGAGAGGATAGAAGACGCCATATGTATATTATTGGAAAAACAGGTACAGGTAAAACAGAGTTTCTCAAGCACATGATTATGCAGGATATTCGAGGTGGTGAAGGAGTTGCGGTTATAGATCCTCATGGAGACCTGATTGAGGATATTCTACAGCTTATGCCTCCAGAGAGAGCAGAGGATGTAATTCTTTTTGATCCATCGGATGTAGAACAACCTCTTGGATTCAATATGTTAGAGGCACAGACTGAGCAGCAGAAACATTTGGTGACGACTTCAGTCATTGGTCTGATGTATAAATTGTTTGATCCTAATAAGACAGGAATTATTGGTCCTCGCTTTGAGCATGCTGTTCGTAATGCTATGTTAACTGTGATGTATCAGCCGGGAGCAACTTTTATAGAGGTAGTGCGTGCGCTTACAGACCCATCATTTGTTCAGGAGCTTTTACCCCGAGTGGAGGATCCTGTCATCAGACGTTACTGGACAGATCAAATTGCCCAAACAAGCGATTTTCATAAATCAGAAGTACTTGACTATATTGTCTCCAAATTTGGTCGCTTCGTGACAAATAAGATGATTCGCAATATTATCGGTCAATCAGAGAGTGCGTTTAATTTTAGGGAAGCGATGGATACGCAAAAAATTCTTCTTATCAATCTTTCCAAAGGAAAGATAGGAGAGGAGAACTCAAGTTTCCTGGGTCTTGTGTTAGTGCCAAAAATCTTAGTTGCTGCTATGTCTAGACAAGATATGCCAATGGAAGATAGGCGAGATTTTTTCCTTTATGTTGATGAGTTTCAGAATTTCGCAACACCTGATTTTGCCCAAATTCTATCAGAGGCTAGAAAGTATCGCTTAAATCTTATCGTTGCCAATCAATTTGTTGGACAAATGGAAGAGGAGGTAAAGAATGCTATTTTTGGTAATGTTGGTACATTATGTGCTTTTCGTGTAGGCGTCACTGATGCCAATTATCTTCAGCATGAGTTCCAGCCAACCTTCACAGAGGCTGATCTGATTAATATTGATAGGTTTAACTGTTATGTAAGAACAATTGTTGATGGTGAGCCTGTACCACCATTCTCTCTTGACACAACTAAAGATATTGCTGCTGAGAAGGCACTGCGTGATCCACGTGTTGCTGAGCTAGTGAAAGAACTCTCTCGTCTCAAATATGGTAGGAACGTCAAGGTTGTAGAAGCAGAAATTACTCAGCGTGCCAAACTATAGTGGGCCTGGATGGGATCGAACCATCGACTTCCATTTTATAAGAATGGCACTCTACCGCTGAGTTACAGGCCCTACCTAATTCTGTGACAATAAGTATAATTTATCTTAAACTGCGATACAAGTCTGTCGTAATATGAATTGACATTTTAATTTTTCTTAGTTGTATTTCACCTAAGTCACATCTTGCGTTTTTTTCTTTTACAATTTTTATCTTTTTTTTAAGAAGCTAAAGTATTCTGCTTTTGAGAATAATTTCTCAGCTAATAAAGAGTATCTTAGCTAAGTTGAGTTACAGCCAAATCTTACTCTATACATTTGATTTTTTTTGTTTAAGTATAACAGCCCTAATACCTGATTTAATTTAGGTGGACAAACTAAAAAGGATTAATATTTTTCAGACTATTTTTAAAGTAAGAAATGGAAGATTTTCAGCAGGTATTAAAAGACATGATTTGTTCACTTCCAAAGTTGCTCAAAAGATGTGGGAAGTACATTTTGAGAGGTTTAGAGCTCACTCAATTGTGCTGTTTCTTTTCCGCGTTCTTTTACATACTCAAGGTAGCGTTCAGTGGTTGAGATTCTTTTATGTCCTAAAATTTTGGCTAGGAGGACGAGTGAGACTCCATGTTTGATATGATGTGCAACAAATGTGTGACGCAGATCATTGACTTTGGCATTCTCAATCTCAGCAATTCTAAAGTAACGTTCAATAGCTGTGCGAATATTGCGGACTAAGAAAGGTTTGCCGGATTTTGTAATAAATATGTGGTCATCCTTAACTTGAGGTCTGACTTTAAGATAGTTGTTAAGTGCTTCTTTGGCTGGACGATTAAGAGGGACTAGTCTTTCCTCATGTTTTTCATAGGGACGAATCCTTAGATTATCTCCTTGGATGTCAGATAGTCTAAGTTCTGCGAGCTCTCCAATACGAATACCTGTTTGCAGCAAAAGCTCAATAATAGCAAACATACGCGCATCGTTGCGCGCTGCATCTCGAAGAGCGCGGTATTCAGTAGGTTTGAGAATACGAGGTGGAGCAAGTTCATATCGTGGATGTTCAACCAGAAGCGATGGATCATCAGTAATATACTCATTTACTTTAAGAAACCTATAAAACGTGCGGGTAGAGTTGAGTTTTCGAGATAAGGATTTGGGAGTATATCCTTTTTCTGACATTTTGGCTAAAAAGGCTTGAATATCTTCGCTGGTTACTTCATGTACATGATGTTTTTGGAGTTCTTCTAGAAATGAAGCTAACTGCTCAATATCTTTTCCATATGCTAAAATAGTAGCATTGGAGTGTTTTTTGCTTTTAAGAAATTCGATAAATTGTTTATGAGCATCACGAATTTTAGTACTCTGCATAGAAAAAGATTATCCCATAATATCAACTAATTTGCAACTAGTCAAGTAAAAAAAACTGCTCAAAGATGAAAAAAATTTTTTATATTCTGATCATTATTATCTCAATTTATATCATCAATAATTTGATTAGATCTATTTATAATCTTTGGCAAAAACAAGATCTTGTTACACAGGCAAGAGAAGAACTTCAGAAAGAAAAAAATAAAAATGCCAAGTTGAATGATCAACTTCTACAGGTAAAACGTCCTGAGTTTATTGAAGAGGAAGCTCGTAATAAACTTTTTATGGTCAAAAAAGGAGAAAGCATTGTCCTTATTCCCGAGAATGTCTTTAATCACAAAACAATTTCAGAAAAGATGAAAGAGAAAAAATCTCATTGGCAGGAATGGCTTGAATTTTTCTTGATTCAATAAAAACAGCTCAAAAATCTTGAGCTGTTTTTTATGTGTTGCGGGGCTGGTATCGAAACCAGACTATGAGATTATGAGCCTCATGTGCGCCTTACACTACCCCGCGCGTCGTATTGAATGATTAATAGAAGTTGTTATAATTTCATCAAAACTATTTTGTCTAATGCTTCTAGTAAGTTTGAGGTAGTTAGCGTTCCAATTATAACATTTGATTCCTATCGGGTCAAATTGATATACTTGCATATACTTGCCAGGGTAGCTCAGTCGGTTAGAGCACAGCATTCATAACGCTGCGGTCGTGGGTTCAAATCCCACCCCTGGTACTTCAGTTATATGATTTATCAAGTAGGAGATTATTGCTTTGCAATGTTATTTAGCAAGTAGTTAGACCACTAAACCTCAGAGATTTTTATATCTATTTACAGACTTCCTTGAATTCAGAGAATATTTTTTATCTTCAAACAGAGTAGAGTATCTACTAACACAAGTGATTAAGTCATCAATGTAGTGGGGGTGAGAAAAAGATTGTTTTAGCTTCTAGTAGTGTATTTCTTATTGGGTGAAAAATATGCAGGTATACAGGTATACTTGGAGATTTAAATTTGAATTTTAATATCTTTAGGTTGCACCGTCTCTTTCTGAGATTTCTTTGGAGATATTTGATCAATTCTTGGTAATATAAAAGTTCCCATAGTATGTTTTGTAACCTCCTTCCCAGAGCATGCGGATAATCTCAACAGCTTCTATCAGCATATCTTGGCGGTCATTGATTGGCGGCCATCCCATTCCTACCACATGTTCGTTAAGGTTCTCACCTGTGCCTAATCCTAAAAAGAACCTTCCTTCCAAAAGTGAGGCAGATGTTGCTGCCGCCTGCGCAATGATAACAGGATGAATTCTCAAAATGGGACAAGTGACTCCTGTTCCCAGTCGGAGATTACTTGTTTTTTGTGAAATACCCCCTAAAACACTCCAGACAAAAGGTGATTGCCCTTGTTGTTCTATCCAAGGATGGAAATGGTCAGAAATGAGCGCAAAAGTAAAGCCGCTTTTTTCAGCTTGGGTTGCGTAGTCAATAAGTTGTTTGGGGTTATGTTCCTCTGATGAAAGTGCGTATCCAAGATTAATCATACATAAACTGTAGTGGTTGATTTCAAAGAAAGGATGAGATATTTGGTAGGAATCTGTAAGAAGAAAGAGGAGTTTTTTGGTACAATACATTTACTTTACAATCTATGAACTCTTTGCAGGAAAAATTGCAATTTTTTGCAGGTAAAAAAATCGCTATACTTGGTCTGGGAGTTGAAGGAATCTCAACTGCTAGATTTCTTGCCAAACAAAAAGCCAACCTTGTGATTTTTGATCAGAAGTCAGAGTCTGGCGTAGATCCTATTTTTATTAAAGAGGCAAAAGATCTAAAAAGTGTTTGTGTTTTAGGAAAGGATGCATTCAAATATTTCGCAAAAGAGAGATTTGATATAGTAATACGCAGTCCCGGTATTAACAAAAACGAAGATTTTCTCATTCATTCTGCACGTTCTGGTGCAATAATCACTTCACACACACAACTGTTCTTTGACTTTTGTCCCTGTCCGATCATTGGAGTTACTGGTACAAAAGGCAAGGGAACAACATCAACTCTTATCTATGAAATGCTCAAAAAAGATGGAAAGGATGCGTATTTGGGAGGGAATATTGGTATTCCTCCATTAGAGTTTATTGATAAACTCTCCAAAAAATCATTGGTCGTTCTTGAACTTTCATCATTTCAGTTGCATGATCTGCATGCAAGTCCCCATATTGCTGTTATGCTGATGGTTGTTCCGGAACACTTAGATTATCACGATAGTGCAGAAGATTATGTTGATGCTAAACGGAATATTCTGCGTTTCCAAAGACACACAGATTTTGCTGTCCTTAATAGAGACTATATTGCAACTAATGAATCTGATATTTATACAGATGGTAAAGTATATTTTGTTAGTCGTGAAAGAAAAGTAAATGAAGGATGCTATGTACAAAATGGTGCTTTTTGGATACGGCAAAACGGTCACGAGAAAAAAATAATTGACACAAAAAATATTTTATTGCCCGGTAGGCACAACTGGGAAAATATCAGTGCTGCTATTATGGCTGCAAAACTTGCTGGAGTAAAGGAAGAATCAATAGTTTCTGTTCTTAAGACATTTAAAGGATTAGAGCACCGTCTTGAACTTGTAAGAGAAGTCAATGGTGTGCGCTATTTTGATGATTCATTTTCAACAACGCCAGAGACAGCAATTGCTGCCATTGAAGCATTTACTGAACCTGAGATTTTGATTTTAGGAGGATCAAGTAAGAACAGTGATTTTACTCAGCTAGGTAATACGATCAGTAAGGCTTCAAATATAAAAGCAATTATTGGTATAGGAGAGGAATGGAAGAGGATTAAAGAATCACTTCATGATTTACCTCACCATGTGTTAATAGTTGAAGGAGCAGATTCAATGCATAAAGCAGTGAGGGCAGCAGCTGCAATTGCCAGACGGGGAGATGTCGTCATTCTATCTCCAGCCTGTGCTAGTTTTGATATGTTCAAAAATTATAAAGAGCGGGGAAATATCTTTAAGGAGGAAGTATTCAAACTTTAACTAAAATTAAAATTTAGAATAATCTTAGATCTAGCACCTTTGATTTTTTTATGTTTAAGTTTCAAGTATTAACTAAAGATAAGCTTACTAAAGCTCGAGTAGGAAGACTTCAAACACCTCACGGTGAGATACTAACTCCCAATTTCAATCCGGTAGGAACTCAAGCTACTGTGAAGACTCTATCAAGTATTGATCTGCAAGAGATAGGAGCCCAAATTATACTAAGTAATACTTACCATTTATCGCTTCGTCCAGGAGTTGAGGTCATTAAAAAACTAGGAGGTCTCGCATCATTCATGGGCTGGAGTGGACCGACAATGACTGATAGCGGAGGATTTCAGGTATTCTCACTAGGTGCTGCGCAGAAAGTATATAAAGAGTTAACAGATGATAAGAGAAAACTTCATAAATTTTCCAAATCAGTTTTTCTTCCAAGTCAAGACGTTCAGTACGGAGAAGATCCATCATTTATTAATCAAATAAGGCGCAAGATACAGTCTCAGAATCTGAAGCCTGCCAAAATAGATGAAGATGGTGTGACGTTTTACTCACATATAGATGGGAGCAAAAAGCGTCTTGACCCTGAGATTTCTGTTCGTTTACAAGAGGAAATAGGTGCGGATCTAATTGTTGCATTTGATGATCATGAATCACCACTTTGGAATTATCAGGATACAAAGCGTTCTTTGGAGAGGACTAATCGTTGGGGTATATTAAGTCTTCAATCACAAAAGAGAAAGGATCAGTTAATGTATGGAGTTGTGCATGGCGGGATTTATGAAGATCTGCGAATTGCTTCAGCAAAGTTTACAGATAAGTATTTTGGTGCCTTAGCTATTGGTGGTTCATATACATCCAAAGAAGTACTTTATACAGTAATAGATTGGTGCGTGCCGTATTTTTCTGAGGATAAGCCAAGACATTTACTGGGTATTGGAGAAGTACAGGATCTTTTTGAGTCCATAGCGCGCGGAATAGATTTTTTTGATTGCGTTGCACCAACAAGACGAGGAAGACATGGTAATCTGTATATCTCTCCTGAGAATGGGGGAAGTAGAGAGAATAATTTTACGCTGCAGATTACCAATGCTCAATATACTTTTGATAAGAATCCAATTGACCCTGGATGTTGGTGTTATACCTGTCGTAACTACTCAAGAGCATATCTGCGCCATCTTTTTGTAGCAGATGAGTTATTAGCACAACGTTTGGGATCATACCATAATGTCTACTTTATTGTTAATTTAGTCAAGCGCATACGAGAGGCAATTTTGAATGGCTGTTTTCTTTCGTTGAAAAGCCAGTGGCTTAAATAATATAAAAAGATTATTTTACAGATTTTTTTGGATGTCTCCAGTAATCTCGCCGAGCTTTCAATATATCAACTCTATGGTAGGGATGTTTTATTGCTCTTTGTATTACTTCCTCAACAAGACCAACGTTTGCCTCAAGATCTTCTCGACGAAACGCTTTTAAAAGTTCACTGCTTTGAATAATTGCTACGTTTTCACTCGTATAGATATCAATATAATCATAATCACCAGCAACAATTTTTTCCGGCAAACCATAGGGAAGATTGGTAAAAGGATTATACTGCAATAAAGGAAGAGAAATACGCTCTGAAAATTTTGCAATTAGTTCTTGCTCTTCTTCGGTAAGTCGAATTTTATCTCCCCAGCGTAAACGATACAGGGTATAATAATGAGGACTCTCCTTGTACATCTTTTTCTATAATTTGTTTTTTATCTAGAGTGGAGTTTTTAGCCTGGGTAATGCTATCTACGGTATGCATGAGTTTGAAGAGAATTAACTCAAGTATGTGATTTATATTTTCAGCTTTTTCTTCTCTTCTTCGGGATGGTAAAAGGAAGGGATAAAGGTGCACATTATTTTGCAAAAGCGCACTTTTTTGATGGGGAATAATAAATTCCTGCCACTCAACTGCCTCTGGTATCTCACCAAAATTCATTTGGCGATACCATTCTTTGTTCATTCTAAGATTATTATGGATTGTCGTTGTAGCAAGATGCCTTGGTATCCTAAAAGATTAGTATTTAGTATTATCTAATTCTTTTGTGAACATGCTACAATAGCGGTATGCAAAGAATAACTTTTTTACAGCTACAATCTCATTGTTGTATACAGTTTAATAAGAAGGAAATAAGATGAATAGGAAAAGAGTGTATTCTGGTATACGCGCGACGGGAAGATTGCATCTTGGGAATTACCTTGGTGCAGTCAAGGGAATGCTTGAGCTACAGGAGAAGTACGATTGTATTTTTTCTGTAGTTGATTTACATGCAATTACGACTCCGTATGACCCTAAAACACTTAAGCAATCTGTGAGAGAGGTGATACTGGATTATCTTGGTGCAGGAGTGGATCCGAATAAGTGTTTACTTGAGATACAGTCTCGCGTTCCAGAGCATACAGAACTTGCGTATTATTTATCTACGATTTATCCTGTTGCCCGTCTTGGAGGATCTCCCAACGTATAAAGACAAAAAGGCTCAGCACCCAAAATATGTGAATATGGGTCTTCTATATTATCCCATACTTAATGGCAGCGGATATTTTGCTTTATAAAGCTGAGCTTGTTCCGGTTGGGATTGATCAGGAGCCCCATATTGAGGTTACCCGCGAGATTGCTCGCAAATTTAACAGTATGTTTGGAGACACATTTCCCGAGCCCAAAAGATTTGCAACAGCGGGTGAGTATATACCATCGCTTTTAGGAGAAGGGAAGATGAGCAAGTCAGTGGAGGGAAGTTATATTTCTCTAACTGATGATTTGGAAACAATCAAGCGCCGTCTAGCTGCTGCTCCTACTGATAGCGGAAAGACCGGTGGGGAAGTGCCAAAAACTGGAGGAGTTGCTCATCTTTTTACTCTTTTGAAACTTTTTTCTCTAGAGCTCTATGAAAAGTACGCCAAGGATTATCAAGAAGGAAAGATTCGCTATAGCGATATGAAATCGGATCTTGCACAGTTAATTTTTAATGAACTTCAACCTTTCCAAAAGAAGCGCAAAGAGTTTGAAAACAATCCTCAACTTGTTGATGCAATTTTGGATGAACATACTCATCAACTTCGCAGAATGGCGCAGTCTACAATACAAGAAGTAAAACAAAAGATGGGTTTTCTTTGATGTGAGTAAAAGAGAAGAGTAGAATATTGCTTAAAAACTGTTTAATTGGTAATGTTTATAATCAATCTACGCGTGTGCAAGACTAGACAAAATTTAATTGATGAGAGTCATTAATTCATCTTACATTAGAGTTTCATGTATATTCACTCCTTAAGTTATAATTTCTTTAGCGGGAAAAATTATTTTTTTAATAGAGGGTAGAGGATGATAAAGTATTGAAAAAAATACGAATGATACTGTTTGATATAGTTTTTTCACAAGATTTTAATTACTTTTCACAAAATAAAAGTCATAAATAAAATGTGGATAACTTTCTCAAATGATTGACTGATTAATTAAAGAATTGTATGCTAAATTATGGACTATCCCAAAACTTTTCCTCTAGGTCTGACCTTTGATGACGTTCTTCTTCTCCCTGGATTTAGTGATTTTTCCCGCTCTGAAATTTCTCTTGAAGACACAGATCACTAAAAAACTGCGTTTGCAGATTCCTTTTATATCCTCACCCATGGACACGGTCACAGAACACAAGCTGGCGATTGCGCTTGGTAAAATGGGAGGACTGGGCATAATCCATAGAAATCTGCTTATAGCTGATCAGGTGGCAGAGGTAAAAGCTGTCAAAGCAAAAGGACTTTTGGTGGGAGCTGCTGTGGGTGTTGGTAAGGGTTTTGAAGCATCGTGTTGAAGCGCTCATTGAGGCAGGGGTTGATATTATTGTCATAGATTCTGCTCATGGTTATTCTGCTCCTGTCCTCTCTACTCTACGTTGGATTAAGCAAAAATATTCTGCGACGCAAGTAATGGCAGGCAGTGTGGCAACATATGATGGTGCCCGAGCTCTTATTGATGCAGGTGCAGACTGTCTTCGTGTTGGTATGGGACCTGGTGCAATTTGCACCACGCGAATCATATCAGGAATGGGTGTACCGCAGATCACTGCTCTTCTTGAGACAGTAAAGGCTGCAAGAGCGGCTGGAATTCCAATAATTGCTGATGGAGGGATTAAATACTCAGGAGATATGGTCAAAGCCTTGGCAGCAGGCGCCTCAGCTTGTATGATGGGTTCTTTTTTTGCTTCTGCTGAGGAGTCTCCCGGTGAAGTTCATGTTCTAGACCGTGCTCATGTCCCCCACCGTTTTCAAAGCATTCTGACGCAGAGAGAGACATATAAGTTCAAATCTTATCGTGGAATGGGATCTGTCGGAGCTATGCAACAAGGAGCGAAAATAAAATCTGAAGATGAGTTTCATGGCAAAAATTACTACAAAGATCGAGTGCTTGTTGCTGAGGGTGTAGAAGGTTTGGTACCTATTAAGGGGACAGTTAGAGAGTTAGTTGAACAATCAATTGGTGGTATCAAATCAGGAATGTATTATGTAGGTGCGAGAACAATAGAAGAATTGTGGAAGAAAGCGCAGTTTATCCAAATCACACAAGCATCACTTACAGAATCTCATCCTCATGATATTCTTATTACCAATCCTGGCGATAACTATTAGAGATAAGCCTCAAGACCTTTAGCGGGAATAAAACTAGACTCAAAGGCAGTAGCATTACATACCTTCCAGCTGCTCTTGGGTGAGGATATTCTCCTTTTTAAGAAATAGAAATTGCTCTTTTAGCTGTGCGCCTTCAATCATCTCCGGCCAATCAGTATTGATTGTAAACTTGACACCGTATTTTATAAATGTATGCAGAATGCGACGAAGTTCAGCAATGTTCTTCACTGCACGTGTTGCTAGGTTTGAAAGTGGACAGACCTCAAGTACAATATTTCTCTTGACAATCTCTTTCATAAGTGAACTATCAGAGGCAGCATGAATACCATGTCCTATTCGATCAGGAGAGATATATTCAAGAGCTTCCCAGAGATCATTGTTATTTCTAACTTCTCCAGTATGGACAGTAATTTTTAATCCTGCCTTGCGGGCTTTTTGAAAAAGATTTCTATAATCTTTGAAATTAAATCTAGGATCTATAGGTCCAGCAACATCTATTCCCACTACTCCCCTCTTGTGATACTTTATGGCTTTCTCAACAATAATTGCATTTTGTTCATAAGAAAACTCGCGAGCAAGACTAAATATTAATCCAGCTGACAATTTGGGATATTCAAGTAGAGCTCTCTCCATTCCACGTAGCATAGCCATAATGACATGATCCAGATCAATAGTTCCACCATGATTATGTTTCATTGGGTTATTGCGAAGCTCAAGAAGAATAATATTGTTTGCTCTATAAGCTCCTCCCATAATCTGATGTGTTGCATGTTCAACAGCGTGTGTTCCGGATGAGAGCCGATCCAATAAAGGATGGTATATTTTCTCGAAGTACGTATTAAGTGGCATGGTGCGTTTAGATGAAAGGCGTATAAACTCTTTAAATTCATGATAATCACGTTTTGGAAGTTTAAATCCTTGATCATGAGCTATCTGCCAGTAGATAGATGGATGAATAGATGCTCCCAAATGAGCATGAAGTTCAGCCAGTGGAAAATTGGGAAATGATGAGCTATTTGAATCCATAATCCATTTTAAATACTATTGTCTCTTTTCGCAAGAAAACACCTTAAGTTATAATAAGTTGCATGATTTATGTAGTTGATTTTGGATCTCAGACTGCGCATCTTATAAAGCGACGAATAAGAGATTTAGGAGCTATAACGAAATTTATTACTCCAGATGAAATAATGGCTGCAATACAAAAAGAAAAACCCCATGGGATTATCCTCTCTGGTGGACCAGCCTCAGTCTATGACTCAAACTCCCCTACTCTTGGGAAGGAGATTTTCTCAATGAACATTCCTCTTCTTGCGATTTGTTATGGTATGCAGTTGATGATGCAGCTGTTGGGTGGGACTGTTGTCTCGGGGAAAAAAGAATATGGTCCTTCTGTTCTTGTACGCATCTCAAATAAAGGAAAGTTATTAAAAGGTGTTCCGCCTCGATCTACGGTTTGGATGAGTCATGGAGATGAGGTAGTAGTACTTCCTCAAGGGTTTGAAACAATTGCATCAACAGATAATGTCCAATATGCTTGTGTAGCTGACCTAAAGAAAAAACTTTTTGGGATGCTTTTTCATCCTGAAGTTGAACATACAGAGTACGGAGAAGTTATACTAAAAAATTTTGTTGAGCTTTGTAATACTCCTCTTATTCAAAAGGAAATAGATATTCAAGAATTAGAAAAAAGTATTCGTCGGGAAGTTGGAGAGGCATATGTGATTGGCGCGGTATCAGGCGGAGTGGATTCTACTGTAGCCGCAGCTCTTACCGCGCGGGCAATAGGAAAAAAATTTGTGCCTTTTTATGTTGATAATGGTCTAATGCGCGAGGGAACAACTCAGCAAGTTAAAGCAATTTTTAAACACCTTGGTGTTTCAGTAGATATCATCGAGGTTGAGGAAGAGATGCTTGAGAGACTGAAAGGAATTGATGAACCTGAAGAAAAACGGAAGATAATTGGCAACTTTTATATCGAACTTTTCGAAAGAGAAATGAAAAAGCTTAAAACAGCTGGAAAAGATGTTGAGTTTCTTCTTCAAGGGACAATCTACTCGGATGTGATTGAGAGCAAAGGAACTAAATATGCAAGTAAAATTAAGTCGCATCATAATGTTTTGGGACTTCCCAAAAAAATGAAATTAAAGTTGTTGGAGCCTTTAAGAAATTTTTATAAAGATGAGGTAAGAGAACTTGGTATCAAACTTGGGCTTCCTGATTCTTTTGTATACCAACAGCCCTTTCCCGGTCCTGGATACGCTATAAGGATTCGGGGTGAGGTGACAAAAGATAGACTCGAAAAAGAGCGAATTGCAGATAGAATTGTCCTTGAAGAATTAAAAAAAGCTGGTTTTTTGCAAAAAGTATTTATTTCTTTTCCTGTTTTAACAGGTGCTTTTTCCACAGCAGTTAAAGGTGATGGAAGATTTTTTGGAGAAGTGATTGCACTTCGTGTTGTTGAGTCAAAAGATGTAATGACTTCAAAATGGTCGCACCTACCCTACTCACTTTTACAAGTGATATCCAGTCGTATTGTCAATGAGGTCCCTGGTATTTCGCGGGTAGTGTATGATATCACAACTAAACCTCCTGCCACGATGGAATGGGAGTAATTATTTTTGGGAAGGCGCAGAGAGAATAAATTTTTCAATAACAGTTGCTGCGCCATCTTCCGTGACTGAGGGAGCTATATAATCAGCGATTGCTTTGAGATCAGCAATCGCATTACCCATCGCTACTTTTAGTCCGCATGCCATCAAGAGAGAAAAATCGTTATAGCTGTCCCCTACTCCGATCATCTCTTGAGGACTAACATTAATTCGTTTTCCGACCTCATATATACCGTGTAGTTTTGTTGCTTTTGCATGAGTGATATTAATTCCATATTTATTAGGATGTTTATGCCGAGATTTATAGAGTGTAATATTGGATAAATGAGAGAGTGTATTGATAACACTATTAGCCTTATCTTCAGAAAGTATTTCATCCGTAAAGAACATATAGGCATTTTCAAATGTTTGTCCGTTTTGGAATGTTTGCAATGCGCAGGAATATTCATGGTGATTTTGTTTTAGATAAAATGGTATATTTTCCTGCTGGAGAAAAGAGATGATCTCTTCTGCATCCTGCTTTTCTATAGGTTGATCATAAACAATAGTACCCTTTGAGAGTTCAATAACTTGAGCACCATTATTAATAACAGCATAACCTGTATTTAGATCTAGTTTTTTTAGAATTTCTTTAAGGAATCCATATGATCGTCCTGTAACAAGAGAAACTGTGACGTATTTTTGAGCTTTTTTGATCGCCTCAGCAACAGTATCAGATGGCAGTGCGGAATAGTTATAAGGGATGAGTGTCCCATCAACATCGAACATTATTGCTTTGTAACGCATAGGCACATATTGTAATGAGTTATTTATTGCTATTCAAGCCTCATGTATCATTATCTTTGAATCATGCTACAATATGGCTGCAATGGACCAGGTCAATCAGATTAGAGACAAGATAGATCTTGTATCCTTTATTCAAGAAACAGTCCCTCTTAAAAAAGCAGGCAAGAATTTCAAAGGTCTTTGTCCATTTCATAATGAAAAGACTCCATCATTTATGGTTTCTCCTGAAAAACAAGTGTGGCATTGTTTTGGTTGTAACGCAGGAGGAGATATATATACCTTTCTTATGCAGTATGAGCGTATTGATTTCCCGGAGGCACTGCGTATTCTAGCAAAACGAGCTGGTATTGAATTAATTCAGACAAATTATGATTCTGGACTTTCATCAAAAAAGGAAAGACTCTACTCTCTTAACTCTCTGGCGGCAGAATATTATCATTATCTTCTGACAAAACATGCTGTTGGAGAAAAAGCAAGGCTTTATCTTAAAGAAAGAGGTTTAAATGAGAAGATAATTGAGACATTTCAATTAGGGTTTGCTCCATCTATTGGCAATGGTCTCTCTCGCTATCTTCTTGAGAAGAAAAAATACGAGAAAGAAGAATTGATTGATGCAGGACTTGCGTTTAATCGTGGTAGAGATGTGGTAGATTTTTTCCGAGGAAGGATTATGTTTCCGCTTATTGATCATCGAGATAATGTAGTAGGTTTTTCCGGAAGAATTCTTGATAATACGAAGTCAACTTCAAAATATATTAATACGCGCGAGACTCTTGTTTATCATAAAGGAGAACATTTTTACGGACTAAATGTCACCAAAGAATTTATTCGCAAAACAGGTCAGGCAATTTTAGTTGAGGGAGAATTTGATGTCATTTCATCATTTCAGGAAGGTATTACCAATGTTGTTGCTGTCAAGGGAACTGCTCTTACACAGCAGCAGATTAATCTCATTGGAAGATACGCTCAAAAGATCTCAATCTGTTTTGACAAAGATGCAGCTGGTCAGGAGGCAATTAGGCGTAGTCTTCCTCTTATTGAGAGTAAGGGTCTTCGTGTAACAGTTGTTGTTATTCAAGATGGAAAAGATCCTGATGAGGCAGTTAGGAAAAATCCCGCTAGGATTTAAAATGGCTATCCGTAAAGATATGGGAGTTTACGACTATCTTTTTGAACAAGCAAGAGCTCGTTTTGATGCCACAACGATTGAGGGGAAAAAGGAGATTGCGGATGAGTTATTACCGGTAATTTCAGGCATTACAAATGCGATTGTTAAGGAACATTATCTTCGCAAGTTAAGCTCTTTACTTAATACAAGCTATGAAAGTATTGCCAAAGAACTGGAAAAAACACAAAAAAGAACACCTATTTTACCTCAGATGCTCAAAGTACAACCAAAAAGATCCCGAGAGGAAATTTTAGAGGAATATTTAATCTCTCTTATTATTCAGTTTGATGATCCTCATTTAGCTTTAGAAAAAGCAAACACTATTCTTGCAGACGTTTTTTCCAAAGAAAAAGCGTATCAGAAGCTTTTAGATATTTTAACTAATTATTTTCAATATAATGAGAGATTTGATAGTCGGAAGTTTGAACAATTACTTACCAGAGGAGTTGCATTTTATTTACAATAAAAGTATTTTATTCCCTCTTCCAACTTTTTCTTCACCTCAAAAATATCTCCATGAGATTGAAAAAGTTGCATGGGAGTTGAGAGATTTATCACTACGTGAAAAGATCAGAATGCTTAGTGAACAAATATCAAAGTATGAAAAAGAGGGAAAATCAGAAGAAATTGAGTCTTTGCGATCAGAATATGCCCATCTTCTCTCTCTCTTACATAAATAATTAAATATTATTAGCATTTTTATACAAAGTATGCTACTATAATACCAAAGAAGCCCGAATTTGAGGTGGGCTTTATTCTGTTGGAGGTGGAGAATATGAGCAGCAAAACAAAATCCCCATCAATTTTAGACGACATTGTGGCTTCAGCTAAAAAAAGAGGTTATATAACTCAGGATGAGATTCTTGGTATTTATTCAAAGCCTGAGGAACATATTCAAGAGCTTGATGAGCTTTATGACAGGCTCATGAAGCTTGATGTTGATGTATTTGAGAGTGTATCTCAAGATCAAGATGAACAAAAGCCTATTGAAGATTTGGAGAAAGAGCTTGAGGCTCTTACTGTTCTTACAGAAGGAACGGTATCTGATCCTGTGAGAATGTATCTTAAGGAAATAGGCCGTATTCCCCTTTTGACATTTGATCAGGAAATTGAACTGGCTAAGCGTGTTGAAAAAGGAGATGAACAGGCAAAACAAATGCTTATCAACTCCAATCTTCGTCTTGTTGTCTCCATTGCCAAAAAATACATTGGAAGAGGACTCTCACTTCTTGATCTTATTCAGGAGGGTAATCAAGGACTTATAAGAGCTGTTGAGAAATATGATTGGAGGCGAGGTTTTAAATTCTCAACCTATGCTACCTGGTGGATTAGACAGTCTGTCACTCGTGCTATTGCTGATCAGGCTAGAACTATTCGTATTCCAGTGCATATGGTTGAGAATATCAACAGATTTTTACGAGCTTCTCGCAAGCTTATGCAGGAGCTTGGTCGTGAACCAACACCTGAGGAGGTAGCAGCTGCTTTAGGAATAGAGCCGGAGAAGGCTTTGGAGATTATCAAGATTTCTCAGAATCCTGCATCGCTTGAGGCACCAGTTGGAGATGAGGAAGATAGTCGTCTAGGAGATTTCATACATGATGCAACAGCGCCTACCCTTTTTGATTCAGCTTCTAGAGAATTATTAAAAGAACAGGTTGATGAAGTACTTTCTACTCTATCAGATAGAGAAAGAAGGGTTTTAGAAGAGAGGTTTGGTCTTAAAGATGGCCGTCCAAAGACATTAGAAGAAGTTGGTCGGATGTTTGCTGTTACGCGTGAGCGCATCAGGCAGATTGAGGCAAAAGCCTTAAGAAAACTTCGCCATCCAAGTAGAGGTAATAAACTTAAAGATTATTTAGGATAATATTGTTTCCTCAATGCTTTTTTTCCATTTTTTAACATACAGAAGATACGGAATAATACCTAAAAAATTAGCAACTGCCGCAATGATAAAAAGTGTAGTAAAACCATAAACCCGTGCAATAAATCCACCTATTACTGCAGCAAGAGCCATACTCAGAAAAACTGAGGCATCAAGTATTCCCCACTGTGCAGCATCTGTTGATTTATCAAGATGTGATGAAAAAAGGGAATTTTTCGCAGGTGTAGCAATACCAATACCAAGTCCTAAAAGAGCATAAAAGATATATGTTTGTGTTAAGAGTTCTGAAAAGGCTAATCCTACATATGAAATACTAATAATTATTATTCCTAATACAGTCATAAGAAATTTATAAGCAATACTTTTGCGTGTTAAGTATTTGCCAGTATAGAGTTCAAACAATACCCGACTCACCAAATAGATGCTATATGCTGTTGCAGCATTATCAATGGTTCCTTTTTGTATATCTGTGATAAATATTGCAACAATAGGCGCGATGAAATTCCATGCAGACCAAATGAGAGTTTCCGATATAATATATGCTCTAACGATTGAGGAAGCATGGTATTGTTTCGTAGGAATACCCTTATCAATCAGATTATCTTTTATCATTGATTTTTTATCATACCCAGTTTTTAAGATGATTGTAAAGAAATTCAATAAAAAGTGCTTTTTCTTTATCTTAACAGATAAAAGGTGATAAAATATACATATGCAAACTGTCTCTAAGAATATTCTATCTCACAAGCACTGTATCCCATGTGAAGGAGGTACAGATCCTCTCAAAGGAGAGAAGACTTGCTGACCTATACATCAATTCTTCCGGAGTGGATAGTAATTGATGAGAGAGAAAATAGAAAAGGATTTTGTCTTCAAAGATTTCCAACAAGCTGTTGTTTTTGTCAATAAGAGTTGCCGATCTTGCAGAGACAGAAGGACATCATCCTGATATTTTCTTGCATAACTGGCGCAAGGTGAAGATTATGCTTACCACGCATGCGATTAAAGGATTATCTGAAAACGATTTTATACTCGCAGTAAAAGTGAATAACATCTATCAAAAGATGATGAATCATTAACCTCTAGATTTCTTATTTTTAAGATGCTAAAATAACCAAACATTTAGTGAGATAAATAGATGTAGTTTTAAAGTAATCCGCGGTAGCTCAATGGTAGAGCAGGAAGCTGTTAACTTCAAGGTTCTAGGTTCGAGTCCTAGCCGCGGAGCCAAATTGTATGTTCAAAGGAAGCCGCCGACCCCCGCAAGGCGAAGTGGATTTTGATTGTTTCGAGTGAGTAAAGAATTTTAGAAAGAAACCTTTTGGCAAAAAAGTTTCTTTCAATTCCTTTTGATTTTTTGAGTCTGACAAGAAAAAATTTTAGAGTGTTTGAAATGTTTTCAAAGGAAAATTTAGAGCATACCTCTGGTAGTTCGTATCCAGCCCGGCACCCCGATTGAAAATCGTTATTTAAACGAAAAACAAGATTTTCGATATAGTTTTTATCAATCGAAATGCGCTCTAAATTTTCCAGACAAAAATTTTCCAATCTTTCAGCGGAAATTTGTTTTACCGGGCAAGTTTGCCAATCCTGTCTTAGGGTTGAAGTACAGCGATAGTAATAATATCTTTTTAATTTTTTGCCAGTTCTTTTATTGGTAAAACAAGATGTCATTTTAGAACTGCAATTTTCGCATTGGACCAATCCACCGAACAGAAAATTTCTGTACATAACCTAAGCGAAGAAGATTTAGTAAAGCTCACACACAGAACTGCTTTGCGCATACCACCATTTGTTTAGCTTGCATCGTCTATAGTTCTGGCGCGAAAGTTGATTATTTTTTTGAGTAGGCTAGGGGGGATCGGTTTGTCAGCAGTAAACTGCAGGGTACCTTTTGAACTCCGATACTTAACCAACTTTGGTCCGACCGCATTGATCATTTCGTCGGAGGCTGGATATATGCTCATATGTTTGCTATGGGCAGCATAGTATATCAAAATCTTTTTGTGGTATTTGAAAGCGGGTATACCATAGCTTATAATTTCCTCTACTTCTGGAAGCTGAGATTTTACTAAATTCCGAATCTTGATTAGCTCATCGCGATGTGACTCTGGCAAATCCTGTAAGTAGCCATCAACTGTTTGATGTTTTTTCATAACCCAATTATATCAAATAGTAGCGATGCTGTATAGATATGACTAAAGAGGAGGTACTAGGTGGTACAGTGCACGAGCTGCCCACCGACCTGCGCAAAGCCTTGGCTGCCAATAAGGCGGTCTTAGCTAAATGGCAGAGCCTTACACCCCTGGCCCGCAACGAGTGGATTTGAGCTTTTAGTCAAACGAAATTAAGGAGTTCCTTGTTGTTGCGCGCGAATGGGCAGGGTGGGTCAAACGCAACTGTATTGGCGGCGCATTTCGCAAAGCGAAATACGAAATTCGGCGGCGGAAAAGCGAGGGTGGGCAAAAATTCCTTCCCCCAACCCCCTTCCTTTTTGCCCGCCCGAGCGTAATTTATCAAAAATCCGGTTGCTGATTTTCCTTGGAAAAAGTTCGGATTTCGTTCAGAGTTCGGAGCCAGAGTTGACGAGAGGCTAAATTGGCTATCTTGTCAAAGGGGTTTAGAAAGTGGTATCGGACTTTTTTACCTTCTAACTCTAAGTTCTGAAGTGTTATTTTCAAAAGTAGTCGTTTTTCGTGAACTTCAGAACTCAAAAACAAATCATAAGCCTGATTAGCAAGTGTTAAAAGGTAGTTTGCTGTTAAATAATAGTTGTCTTCAGCTTTCTTAAGATTCGCTAGTTTAGTAAAATTTTTCATTAAAAAATGCTTTGTCAAATCAATTTGTATTGTATTATACTATAAAGAAAAATAATTAAATATCTTTAATCAAAGTATTTAATTATGAAATTTACTGAAATTGATCTTAATACAATTTATTTAGCTTTAAGTATTTTCTTGGCTATTTTAAATATTTACCAATTTTTTAAAAATAGAAGCGATGTAAAAATTCTCGATGGAATCTTAACAATGTTACATAACACTTCAGAAAGCTTAAGAAATGCGCTTTTACAAATATCACAAAATCCCGATTCATTTACTGATAAAAAGGATGTTATAAACACAGTCGGGGCTGTTTCTCAGTTAGCTTCCGGAATGGTACAAGCAATCGAAGAACAAAGGTTTTATTCTTCAAAGAAAGAAGCTAAACAGATGAGGACTAAAAAACAAGAAGAGTTTCAGAAAAAGATGAGTAGAATTTTAAAAAGATATAAACAATGATCTCCCTCCAATAATTGATTATACCTCTTTTGTAACCAAAACTTCTTCTCCTAACATATCAATTATTTTGACTGCCACTTTGGTTGGCTTTTCACTTATTTCAAGCTCATATTCGCCTTTTACTAAATCGCTCTGTCTTTCGGGAACATCCGAGAAACCAATCTTGAATACTTCACCGTCGTAATCCGTATCAACCAGCACTACATCGATCATCGACCTGAAATCTGGAATTTTCTTCTGCAAGAGTCCTGGTTCAAGCTCCAAGCGCTTAATGATCGTAGGGGAAATAAAGGCTAAAATTTTAATCTTTACTTTGTCTTTGCCTATCCGTTTAATTTCCACTTCTGCTTTTGATGGTTCGTAACTCACAAAGTTTTTGTCTTTCAGGTCAAAGACAATAAACTGACGCATGCGTTTCTTGCTTCTGGTATCTTTATAGGGTTGCTTTTTATTCCATTCCTCAACCCAACCGTCTACCTTTGTCTCCCTGCCCAGTGAGATGACCACTACATCTCTATCCTCGTCTGGGCGCTTATTAAGCTCATCAACGATTAGCTGCAGGTCAAGTAGCGTTAAGGGGTGATTGAAATCTATAATTTTGACCAGCTCGCCACTATCCCGCAGACCGTCAAAGAAAGTGTCTGTTTTAGTTTTAGTAATTCCGTATTGCTGGATAGCCAATTCTTTAGCTTCAGTCTTCAAGATTCTTAAATCGTAGTTATTAACCTTGTAAATTGCGAAAGTGGGGTATTTTGTTTCTTTTTGATCTTTGATGATTTTTTGTAATCTTTTACTTGTTACTTGAATTGCTCCCTTATTAACATCAACCCCAATCCACCGCCTACCCAATTTATGTGCTACCGCACAGGTCGTTCCCGAACCAACAAAACAGTCTAAAACTAAGTCGTTTTCGTCAGATGACCCTTTAATAACTTTCTCTAATAAAGCCTCTGGTTTTTGTGTAGCATAATTAGTTCTTTCTATGGCTTGAGAATTAATGATTGCAATTTCCCAAACATCTTCTGGAAGCCTTCCTAATGGATTAACCTTCACAATTCTACCAAAAGAGGTTGTGCCAGATTCTGCTTGTTTTATTGTGCCTTCTTTGTAAGGAGTCCTTACTAAATCGATGTTAAATTTATAACTGCTTTTATTCTTACAATAGAGGAGAATTGTATCATGCTTATGTAAATATTCCTTTTTAACCGAGCCTGATGGGTCTTTATAATGCCATACAATCTCATTTATAAGATTTTCTTCTCCAAATATTTCATCCATTAAAACTTTAATGTAATGAACCATCCTGTAATCCAAGTGGATATAAATACTGCCTGTTTCTGCCAGTAATTCCTTCAGCAAAATTAACCGCTCATACATAAACTGGAAGTATTCATCCCGTTTCCAAATATCTTCATACATCGTTTGTTGAATTATCGATTCACTGTCTTCTTCGATCCTGCCCAAATCTTTTAAGCCCCGCAGTTCAACTTTTCTCATGTAGTCTTTGTTGCTGGCAAACGGAGGATCGATATAAATCAGGTCAACCTTGCCTCTGAAGCCAAGTTCCAAAAGTGTTGCTAAGACTTCTTTATTATCTCCATGAAACAGAAGATTGTGCCAATTTTTTTCAAGCTCGCTGAATTTAGGGGTTTCTGGGAATTTATCTTCCTTCTGGGGGTCAAAGACTTCAATTAGTTGTGTAGGGAAGCCTGTGACATATTCTAACGGGTGTTTATTAACCCAATGGAGTAGAGGTCTGCCTTTTGGTGTTTCAACTTTTATTTTTTTGTTTGATTTATCATCTGTCATATTTATTTTTTGTGTTGGTAAATCCAGTTAAAAACTGGCATAACTTTACCAAATACCGACTCTCCTTCCTCTAAAAGCAGGAGTTCATACTTTATTTTATCAGGATTTATCGCTTCCAGCTCTTGCATCTCTTTTTCAGCTTCCTTAATCCTGTATTTTGGCGCTTTTACCTCCACGATTAAAGATCTACCATCTTTCTTGCGAATTAAAAAGTCGGGGGTATAACTGTGCCAGTCTCCCTTGTCGTCTTTGTATTCAAAGATTAAATCGGTTTTAGCGGGATCGTTAATTGCGCCTGTGTAATAAATGTCCTCAACATTATCGGGGTCTTCACCAAGTTTAATAAGCATACTCTCAAAAAACTCTCGTTCATACTCTGAGTCAAAATTGTAAGGGTCGTAATGAAAGCCAAAGAGCGGTAGTTGTCCAGCCTTTGCTTTGTAGTCCTTCAGCTCCAGCACATATTTCTTCAGAGAGGTTTTGTTAACCCTAATGTGGGTCACATAGGAGGTTTTGCCGTCAACAGTTTCTTCTTCAAACCCTTTCTGCTTGATAAGAGCCAGTGCTTCTTCGACTGTTTCATTGACCACTTTGTAGCGCATGGTTTGTTTTTCTATTTGGGTGCGGATAAGTTCCAGTTCAAACGCCCCAATTTCTCCGTCTGGGTATAAGTTTTGGAGCAGTTTATAAGTTTTTAGCGAGTCTAAGCGGTAAGCATGAGCCAAAACTACGGCAGCTTGGAACAGGTCGATTTTCCTGTCTGTTACCGCTCCCTTTTTAGTTCCCACTTCAACCAGCACCCCTTTTCTCTGGGCTTTGGACATGGAATAAATGGTCTTTTCAAAGGATTTGACCGTTTCTTTGCCTGGTTTATCGATTTTTAGACACTCTTGCGCTTTCAAGTCTTCTGGGACTATCTTTTGGATGAGCTTTTTGATAAGCAAAGGCGGCAGTTCAATCTTTCTAAGAGTTACTTTAACTGTTACCGTGTCCGTAGAAACCCTGTTGAGATCATCCAACCCCTCACCAAAGGTTTCTTGCAACTGCCGATCAAGAATGGAGACATTGTCTTTTGAGAGGTAAATCTTGGCTTTTTTGGTGTTGCCATTGACTTGTCTTAAACATCGACTGGCAGCTTGCAAAACAAAGTTATTGCTTGAATTAAGTTTCCTTGCCAGAGCGGTAGCGAATAAAGATAAGCAGTTCCACCCTTCTGTGCCTTTGTTGACGAGCAGGAAGACTCGGTAGGGCAGTTTGGGATCGTTAATGCGGTTGTCAAAAAGGTCTTTAATCTCATCAGTTGACTTGTTATGCACTGGCAGTACAACTGATGGGTCAATTTTTAATGAGATGAGAGTTTGCTCAACAATAGGCTTAGCTTTTTCTAGATCATCGACCTGAGGGAAGTAGATAGCCAGCTTGGCATATTCGCCGCTCTCAATTTGAACATCTTTGTATTCTTGAAAAAAGTCTTTAACTACATCAACAATGAAATCATGATCAGATACATCGGAATAGGCAATGATGTTGCCTCTTACTTCTTTTAAGATTCCATCCTCAATACCTTGTGATAGTCCATACCAATAAATAACATCTCGCAGAAGCTGTCTTTGGTAATAGGGTGTGCCTGTGGTGTTAACTACCGCTAAAAGATTGGTTTTCTCGGCAATGTAGTTGATTGTCTGTCTGACCCTCTTCAGGTCGCTTGCCAGCTCCTGTCCGTAGGTGTGATGGGCTTCATCTGAGAAGACTGCCAAGTGAGGGAGCGAGGTAATGGTTTGCAACCTTAAATTAGCCACCAGCTCTTTTGCTTCTTCAATTCCCAGCCTCAACTGCCCTGACAGGAAAGATTTGGGGATACTGTTCTTTTGAAGTCTTATTTTTTCAGTGTTGGTGACAATAACATTAAAGGAGCTGCCTCGGATAACGGGAATGTCTTTCTCGCCATCCCTGGTGTAGGTGAATTTAACATTGGTGATAAAAGATTTATAGAAACGAGGGGGAAGTATTTTGTCGTATGGTGTGTCAGAGATTTCTCTCAAAGCACCCAGTATGGTCTTGCCAGGTGCAAATACCAGGGCATTTTTGATAAATATGCCATCTTCTTCCTGATATTCCAAAGCCATCGCAAACTCGGTAGCGATGATGGAAGCTATAAGGATTGTCTTACCTGCTCCCATTGCCAATGCCAGGATATAACTGGGGTATGAGAGAGTGAGTGTTTCTCTTAATGCTTCAAGCCTGTATTTCTTAACAAATACATCGTTGGTTCTGACTTTATCAATAATGAGATCTAATCCACCTCCTGCTAATAAGAGATCTGTCAAATCTTCCTCTGACAAGCAGATGCCGAGTGCCTTTAATAGTTCTTTTCCTTGAAAGTATTCCTTGTAAAGATTGAAGATGTTTGGTGTGTTTTTGACTAAGCGTAAATACCAGTAAGTTTCTAACGCCTCAAATTGTGCCTTTCTTAGAAAGTCATTCTGGTTATGCTGGAAAATGGTGGCAATAGCAGGATAAGAGGAAGGATAATCTTGCTGTCTCCAATTAGCAACATCTAATTTCAATTTTTGATAAAGATTGATCATACCTTTTGTTTTTGTATAAACTTATCAAGTTCTGCTTTATTGATACGATATTGTTTCCCAATTTTGAAAGCCTGGAGCTTTCTTGCTTGTACCCAACGATACACAGTAAGATATGCAACCTTTAGTATGTCTGCTACTTCTCTAATTGTATAAAATTCCTCTACTTCTCTTTTATCCATATTTAACATTATTTAACATCTTGCCTTAAATTGCAAGTAATCTTAATGGTTCAAATTTGTTTATCTGTTCTCTAAGTAGTGAGAATACGCTTGGCTCGTCAGCTTGGGTAAGGCTTTTCATTTCCTTGTTAAGACTATACCAAGCAGAGCTGCCGTATCGTTTGGTCATTTCTCTAAATTCTCTTATGCCAATTTCCTCAAGCAGAACCCTCAAGCCCAGAATTTTCAGAATAGGTATCAGCTTGATTTTAGGATTTGCAATTAAAAAACCAGTAAAAAACTTTTTAGGGCTTTCGTATTGATAGGTTAGTAAAGGCGGGTAGGCTTCTTCAATTTCTCTGATGTAGTGAAGTAAGACCTTTTTGGCTGTGTCTTGGTTAAAGATGTTTGTAAAAGTTGGCTCAAAGTCCTTATCTATAAGTTTAAGAATTTGGCTGATTTTTTGCCGTTTATTTAGCCTTATTTCAACTCGCAAAATCTCAAAAGGTCTTTTTTGGGTGAGAATATCAAATAAGCCTAGTTGCAGGGCGTTGTCATTTTCTTCAGGCGTCAAAACTAACCCCTTTGATTGGAATTTGGTTTTCTTAAGCTGAATAACTTTGTCGTTTTTCATTAAGCAAAGTCTATGAAATGGGGTGTAAGCTGAAATTGTATTGCAGTTAGCTAACAGTTAGCTTATGCGAGAAGTTAAAGATATTTGGGGTTTATCTGAACGGTTGATTTGGTATAAATCAAAAGGTCGTTAACGCCAGTTTTCTGGGCTATAAATTTGGATAATCCGTCGCAAGCAGGATAAAATTTCTTTTGGTTTTCTTTTAATAAATCTAGGTCGGTAATGCCTTCAATCGTTTCTATAACCTCGTCCCAAGACCACTCTTTTTTACGGCTTTTATCATCTTTTAGTAGTAATTCAAGGAGTTTAGCCCTAAAACTTTCTTTCTTGAATTTAACTTTTTTGCCTTCAATATCCAGCTCGCCTTTTTGGGCGCTATAGGTTACTTTAGGTTTTACTTTCGTTGAGTCTGGCGTAAGCGTCGCCTTTGGTTTTTCAGGCTCTTTATTAGATTTGTCTCTTCGTTCTAATTCGCTTCTAACTTTTTCCATAAAATCATAGAAGGGTTTTATATTAACAACAACTTTGATGCTGTCATCCCATCTGTGCATCATTGAGTCAATGTGCTTAAATTCTGAAAGAACACCCTCTTTATGAAGATACTTTACTGCTTCCCATCTACCCTCAATATACTCATCCCTAACGCCTGGTGTGTCATAAGGAAAAAGTTCTTGGAAGTAAATTCTTGGCGGCAGAAGTGGGATAATCACGGTATTCTCTCTGTTCAATTGGACTTTCTCTTTTATTGCCAACATCGTATCAAATAATCTTAAGAGATTAAGATAGGTCATCTCACTGATGCCACTTTTCTGTTTGAGTAAGTAATTTTCATACCAGTCATCAAATCCTTCTGAGACAGTAAGGAGAAAATAATCTATTGATGTGATTTCTAAATGTTGAAGCGGTTTTAATTCAGAAGGTATATCCTGTATTTGAATAATTTTTTCGTCATCTTGGAGTTTTAATAAGAAGTCGTGTATTTCCTGAAGTATTATTTGTTTAAGTTTATTGTCGGTTTTTGCATAAAGTTTAATGGGATGTCTTTTACGAGCAATTTTGCGGGCTTCATTTATTGTTTCAGGATTATATTAAGTTTTTCTTCGTATGTCATAGGTCATTACTTTTTCAATCTTATTTATCATATTTTATCAATTTTTGGTAAAATAGTCTTGATATAACTATGTTTCAAAAATTAAAATCTTCAACATTACTTTCAAAAATAAATGTTATTAGCTCTTACTTTTGGTTTATAAGCACGGTCTTTTTTATTACGATTATTTTCCTGTCTACAAAGGGCTTTACTATTGACCCCTGTTATGGTAAGGGTTGCTCCGAACACCATTATTTGTTACCTATGCTTTCTTCATTTTTTGCGGGGTTGTTCTTCTTTGGGTTAACTGTATTTATGGGATTTTTGAGAGTTTTATTAAAAGCTGAAAAATGGAAACCCCCTATAAATCTTGGTTCTTGGAAGATTGGATTTGCAACATTTTTAGTGGTGTTTATTTCTAGTGTTTATGTCGTCGCTTTATTTAGAGGGAGTGCTGTTAGATGGGGTGGAAGTTATACAGGACAAGATTTATTTAATGCCGTCAATCAACATAGAAAATCACTAGGCTTAAAGGAAGTAAAGTTAAGTGAGGGTTTATGTGATAATCTTGTGTCTCGTTGGCAAGCGGTAAAAGAAGGTCGACAACACGAAGGTTTTGATGATTGGATAAAACAAGAGGGTATTCAAACAAATTATGGTTATAAAGAACTTGTAGAGTTGTACATACAAGCTTTAACGCCCGCAGAAGCAATAACTTTTTGGTCTGGTAGTCCAGGTCACAGAATACAATTAGAAAACCCAAAGTGGATTGATGGTTGTGCTTATGCTAATGAGGGCTATGGTGTAGTGGTAATGGGCATAAAATAATCTTACAATACAGCAAAGGCAGGCTTGGGTTGGCTAATTCCTAAGTTTTCAAACGCAATTTTAAGGTCGTTTAGGCTTATATTAAACTCTAATCTATCGTTGCAGAATAAGTCTTTTAGGGGGAGCCAGAGTTGACGAGAGGCTAAATTGAATATATTGTCAAAGGGATTTATCCAGTTAAATCGGACTTTTTTACCTTTTAGTTCCAAGTTCTGAAGTGTTAAATTCAAAAGTAGCCGTTTTTCATACTTGTTCTTAGTAATCCTTCAATTTATTAATTTACCTAGAGTTTTTAGCACTTTTGTTTCTCTATTTTCTTCCTTTGGCAAGTAACCAATTAAACCGCTTTCTATGGCTTGATTACAAGCTATTGGAGCTTTTCTGCTTATTTTTAGAATTTCCGAACCAGGATTTCCTTGGAGGATTCTCATTTGATCATGCTCGCTCATTCTTTTTGAGGAAGGAAGTATATTTTGGTATGATTTACAAAACAAATAGCAGTAAAGCCAATTTCTCTCCAGATTGCTTCTAATTCGTCTACCCTCAAAATACTTGGTAAGCATACTTGGTAAGCACAAACCTTTTTTTATGTCTTTCAAGAGAGATTTTTCATTCTCATCCATTGGTTCTCTTTCTAGGAACATGTCGTTTAGTACCACTCTTCCTGATGATTTAAGAACCCGATAAATTTCTTCCATAACTGAGTTTGTCATAAGAGTGAACATAACTCTCACAAAAAATAACTAATCAAAAATTCCAGGAGGAAAAGCAGAATTATGATAATTGTTCAGTTACACCATATTATGGTGTAACTGAACATCTAACATTTTACGATCTAACCTTACGGTGCCACTTCTTGCCACTTCGCAATTCTACTCTTTGATAGTTTTTTAGGGGAAATTAACTAAAAAGTCTGGGCGAAACTCAAAATATTCAGCAGGATAGATAGCATTGTTTTCTTAAGATTATCAAAGAGACCATTAAACCAAGATTTATATAATCTCTATCATAAAATCTTTTGCCTCGGGAAAGGGAGCATATCGTGGTGACTGCAATGAGGACATTAACTCAATTGTTGGCAATAATGGGAATTTGTTTCTAATTCTTCGTCCTCTGCTTTCTTGTTGTCTACGTTTTGTTACATGTTCCCATGTGTTTCTTCCATCAATCATTCTTTCTTCAAATACATGCACCAATGGTTTAATAAGAACAGGATTATCAAAACCACCAGAAATCATTGATATACCCGTAGCATAACTTGGCATAAAGGCAGAAACTACTGCCTGTATTTCTGGATAATTGTTTTTTATGTGATTGAATGTAAGTGAAAACATGCTACTACTTGTATTTCCAGGAGCGCCAGGGCGACTATAAAGTCTAGTTAGGTCATAGCAATAACAAGGGTTATAGCCTTGTATCAATAAAACATTTTGTTTGTACGGACGATCAATCTTCTCCAATGCAAGAACTGAAAATGGTAAATCCTCCCCTACTATGTACAATCCGAAAGCAATATCAGCTCGGGGAGTATGAATATAATGTAAATCTTGATGGAATTGCTTTGCAAATTCTGGATTAATTTCTCGGAATGCAAGTGGCACTAGTCCGGCTGTCGCTGTTACACCTTCTTCCTGTACTGCAAAGATTGCGTTTCCTCTTTTTTGTATCACCCATCCAGGTTCAGCAAACATTCCTGTACGGGTCAATATTCTTTCAACTGGAAGTGAGCTATTTTGCAATCTTTGTTTGATGATTAGGTATTGTTCTTCAATCGTTGCAGCAAGTATCTTAGGATTTATCCTGAACTGTTGGATAAATTGTGCATCAAGATTCAAGATATTTCGCCAGTCAACATAAGCGCTATGATCCCGTAAGTAATTATTAAGTTGTGAGCCGTTAACAAAAACATCGGAAACTTCATAGGTTGTAAGGCGGAAAAGCGTTTGATATTTTAAATCTTGTGGATCACATAAAATATTATTTTTTTGGATATATTCGTCTACTGCAGCTGCAACCTGTTCTCGGGCATGTGACATTAGTGCATCTTTTGGCCAATTTACTAATCGGAACTTTGGAACCATAATGATTTCTCCCTTTGCTAAGGCGGTAGCTAATTCTCTACGCCTTCTTTCAATCTGTCCTTGTCTTACTACCTCTCTCAACACTCCAAAACGTATAGCTCCATGTTTCATTGTGGTAATTGCATGATCTGCCTTTTTCTTCATATTTACATTGTTAACAACGTTAATTCCTTGAAATAGTATTCTTGGCCCGTTAACAGGGATTTGAGTGGGATTGTTTTCTTCTATAGCCAATTGAGTTTCTTGCTTAGCAAAGTCTTTTATCCACTGAAGCACTTTTCCTAATACCATAGAATCTCCTTCTAATTGTTGAATATCAGTGGTGAGTTGATCCTCGTATCTAACAGAATCAGCAATAATATCTTGGTCAGTGCCATCTTGTAATCTTACATGTATTCGTAGTTCATTACCGTCACCTTTCTTAAATCTCATTCGTCCAAGTATTTCTTCTACCGTTTTCCCTCTTGCCTGTTTATTTTTTCTTCCAGCAGGCATTGGGATATGTTCTCTGCGCATAAGCCATGCCACCGCCCGAAGCACTTCATAAAATCGTACTGGAGTAAAACCTAAATCTCGGATCTGCTCAAATACATCTCGTAATTCTGGTTCTGTTAATCCATATGTGGTGAGTGATATATTAAATCTTCTCAATTGATCGAGCTTGGCTGATTTATCAAGTCTTCCAAAACTTTCACGAATTGGTTGATGAATAATTGGTGCTTCTTGTTTGCTCATAAAAACACTTCAAACCTAAGCTGAAGTGTGGTATAATTATAGGATAACAAGGTGTAAAAATCAATTTTAACTAGACTCATGTTTCGTAAACTATGAGGTATATAGAAAGATATAGACCAAAAGAAGGAGAAGGACATAATAAGATACTTGTTATAACTGGCGTTCCCGGATCAGGAAAAGATTTTCTTTTGTCGGAAGCAGTAAAACAAGGTATAATCCCTTCTTCAGTTAGGATGTTCAGCTTCGGAGAAGAATTATTTGCTTATTTAAAAACAATCCATCCACAGATACAGATAAGAGACGACGTTCGAACATTATTAACTCAAGATGATGTTTGGCAAGGGGTAATTGGAGTAATAGACAAATTAATACAAGCACAACCAGCAATACTTAATACCCATGTTGTTTATCGGCAAAGAGAAAGCCTTATTACAAATCCCAATGTTGATAAGAGAATGCACCCCGCAGGTTATTTATTCGTATGGAGTGAACCTAATCAAATAGCAGAATGGCGAGCACGCGACATATCGAGGGGGAGACCGCCTGAATCAATAGATGACATCGCATTGCATCAAGATATTGCATTGGAAGTTGTATCTGTGGTGGCAAGACATACAGGTGCATGTCTCAAAACTGTTTGGAATCGAACTGATAATGTTGCAGATAATTTAGCTCTAATACAGGAACGAGCAAGAGAACTCACCCCTTAATTTCCCACCATTTTTCAGTATAATATTACAATGAAGAAAATTTATTTTGTTACTACAAATCAGTATAAGTTCGAAAAATTCACTCAAGCGATTAGCATTCCAGGTATTGAAATTGAACAATTATCAGAAGAAACACCGGAAATACAAGCACCTAATAACCGTCAAATTGCAGAATTCTCGGCCTGGTTTACTGCTCAGAAAATTAATCTTCCTGTTATAACAGAAGATGTTGGCTTGTACATACAAACTTTAAGAGGTTTCCCCGGTCCATACCTTAATCAGATTGAAAAATGGATAGAGACAGATGGTTTCTTGCAGCTTCTACTTAACAAAAAAGATCGATCAGCATATTGGGAATACGCAATTTCCTACTGTGAACCTAGACAAACTCCTAAAACATTTTATACACATCAAAAGGGAAGCATAGCAAAAGAGGCAAAAGGAAACAGCGGTTGGTATATGGATAAAATTTTTATTCCAGAAGGACAAGTAAAAACTATTTCAGAATTATTAGATAACAGAGAGTATGTTAGAAATGATGACCATTATCTGCAATTAAAAGAATATTTATTAAAACTGGGAAAATAATCTTTCCTACTTCCCTACGTGTCATATTACGATACATTGTATAGAGAGGTTATGTTTTTGTTTTAGATATTCGGCTGGTGTCTGATAACCCGACTGTCTTAATCTTACCTTGAGGTTATAGTTTATCAATTAATCAGTTAGTTTCTCTTTAAGGTTCTTGACATCACCAAAGAGGTAGCATCTCTGAAGACCTTGGCTTTTATCTTACCGTTGAATCTCTCAACCATACCATTTGTCCCCGCCTGCGTCCTTCCGAATCGGAGGACTTCGAGGTGGGCAGGCAGGGGTGTCTGAATTTAATAGTTTCGTGTTTTATCTTTTCTTTCTGGCAGAGTTTATCAAAGGGATGAGTCTTCTTTGTTTTTTATTCTTGGGTAAGAAATTGTGTCAACCAAGAAACTCCAAACTTACGAGCTAAAACACTTATGGGTAGCAAGCCTTGACTGAATCTCCTTCCTTATGAGATAGTTAGCTCTGGCATTCTGGTGTAATCTCTGCAACATAGTTGTTAAGACATTATATCCTTAACAACGTATCGTAATCATACAGTTATTTATATTTTAAAATAATTTTTTATACAGTATCTTAATAAATAAAATATAGTGGAATCAGAGGTGGGATAATTTATGCGGTAGCATACATTCTCAAATCAGGGAGATGTAAATATGCTCATTTTGCTGTTGTATAATAGTTCTAACGCTGTTTACGATGTGGAGCCAGGCTTAACAAGAGGCTAAATTGGCTATCTTGTCAAAAGGATTTATCCAGTCATATCGGGCTATTTTGCCCTTTATCTATAAGTTCTGAAGTGTCATCTTCAAAAGTAGCCGTTTTTCGTGGACTTTAAGAAATCTCCAAGAGTTTCACTGTGTTTAAAATCAGGTTTTCAGTTATTTTTTTTAGTTTGAGAGTACTTTGGATAAATTTAATTAATTTTCAATTCAATATTCTCTTTCTAAAATCAGACAAAAGTTTTTAAGATTGAATGATGAGATCTAGGTAAAGTAATAGCGCTATAATAACTACCTTTTGTTATATAATATTATTTAATAGTATGTATGAAAGAAAAAGGATGGATAATAAATTATTTTCATCCCCTTTTGCAAATAAAGAAGACTTATGGAAAGAAGGATTAGATAATGTTCTTAAGAGATATTTATCTTTTCCTGAGAATAAGATAATAGAGACGGATTTTGCTTATAATGTAGTTTTTAATAATCCCCGAGCTCTGGATATTGTAAATGTAGAGAATGATGAGAGATATTTAATCTACCTATCAACAGAGTCAGATAAAACTTCATATGACATGCTTAGAACATCCAAGATACCTCTTTTAGGAGATAGACAAGAGACATATGGATTAACTGTTATCCGTATTCCTCTGCATACAAAAGGGCTTGGAAGTATAGTTTATCCTGAACAATATTTTACAGGGCAAAGATATTTAGGAGCTTTAGAAATTATGCGTGAATTAGGAAAATATATAGGTCAGATATATAACAGAACAAAACATGTCCCTAAAACTCTTGACTTAAAAAAATTTGCGATTGTAGGTGGTGAGACAGGATTAATTCGTATGGTTCCCCCATATGAATTATCAAGTGATTTTAATGAATTAAATTTTGTTAGTAGTCTTGCTCAAAGTTTAAAAGAATGCGATCCAGTAAATAGCGATAAGCACGATATTCATGTTCAGGTTTTTTACAGGAGTTTGAAAGATGTTATAAACAAAGATGTAAAATCTGAATAGAATATTTATTTGCATTACTGTTATATGTTAGAACTTTCGCGAAGTATTAATAATGAAAAAATTAAAACATATTATGACAATGAGAGCAATCAGCATCCGGTCAATACACTTAATCATTGGATTAAAGCTTTTAACAATTCTAGAAGGTCTGCGGTAAGTGTTGATGCATTAAGCTTCAGTAATAATTACGATCCTAATCACGCAATTGAAGAATTTTATTATCATCTGAGCAGCAGGCAAGGATTAGAGCTAATTATACCCCGATATCCAAATAGAAGAGAATTATTAAGTTTTTCTATGCTTGATGATTCTGATTTGTTAATAAGAGGCGGAAGTGCTCATGGCGTATTCTTTGTACAGGGCAATACTCAGGAGGTTAGAAGTGGCAAAATAAAGAAGTCTAAAATTGATTTAGCAGTTAAGCAATTTTCTGATCCTCAGAAGGCAATGCGTGAGTTTCTAATTACTTTAGTGGTTAGACAGCGCATGATAGATTTTGTGAAATACCTAAAGAATTATGGAGAAGTATCAATCAATGGTTGTCTTTTTACACCTATACAACCAATAGCTCTTTTTGTTGATAAAAAACAGGGATATCTCTTGACGCGAGCAAACAGAATGATTACATCCTTAGACCAAGAGCCATGGTCGCAATATTGGTCAGCAACAGATGAAGATAAAAAGCGAATACAGAATAGATTTGCTAAAATTTCTATGCTCCTTGCCAATTTACATAGTAATGGTATTTTTCATGGAGATGCACAGATTAAAAATTTTGTAGTTTCACCGCATGGATTTGTAGGAGCTATTGACTGGGAAGCTGCTTATTTGGCACCTGTGGATTTTGTGGAGATTCCTTCAGATATATTAATAGGGAAGGCAACATCAGACCTACAAATATTTTATAAATCTATTTCCGAAGATGATAAAAATTTGTCAAGATTAGAGTTAATAACGGGTAGTCAAGAACAAAAGTGGGAGTTGTTTAGTAATCTAGTTATCGATCCATACATGACTCAATGGCTGGAAATCAGTGAAAAACACAACTCTCATGGCAGCAAGAGTGAAGCGTTATTTAATTGGGAGAATTTTTATGAACAACTACAAAAAGAACTCAAGCGATATATTACAGCTAAGTAATCACCAAATAGGTTTAGTAATTTTAACAGGATTTATTAGAAATCACATCGAATTTTTGTCTTTTAGCTTCAAATTCAGAAGTGAGTTTTCAAAAAGAGTTGTTTTTCTTAGATTGTAGTGTAATTGATTATACGATAAACATCTCACTCTTTATTTGGGTGTTATAAAGTTAAATCAATATACTACTATACAATGAAGATTTTGCATTCTGAATCAATGAGATATATATTTAGAAAAAGGTAGCATTAGGACGAATTTCAATTTAAAACATATATTAGCATCTAAAATCCCTCTCACTAAGAGGGATTTTAGATAGTTAATTAGTAGACAACGTCTACTGTGCATTGCCTGGTTTGCCAATGAGAGTTCCGTTGATATCGATATTATCAAGGAAGGCATATCCTACTCCTTGATCAGTTCCCTCATCAAAGACAATGTCAATACTCTTTATGGTTGATCCTGGAAGAATAGGAGGGAATGCTGTCGCTGGATCATAGCGTCTTCGTTCCCAAGTATTTCCCTGTGGGTCAACCAATGCACTTATTGAGATAGGAGCAGGTGAATTACACCCAATAAAATGAAGAACATTATCATCTGTTACTACATTAAATCGAGGTGCGCCAGCTCCACAATGACCATCAGTTCTTACATCCCAACCTATTTCAGTTAATGTTATGCCTTCAACACCTTCCACCTTTGCACCCGATGCTGCATTTGTTACAGTTGTACCATTTTTGGTTAAATAAAGCGCATGATTTGATTTGCCTGCATCAGTCAGTCCCTGATGTGTTACCCACGCAGCAGAGACAATTCCTGTAGATCCAGGGTCAAACTCAAATGGTTTTGCTTTATAAAATTTTGTAGCAAATGTGGTGGATGTAAGAAGAGAGACAATAAGAAGTGAGGAAAGAATTATACTTATTAGTTTGATTTTATGCATTTTGTTTATCACCTCCTTTCATATTAAAGTTAGAAGATAGAGAGTTTATATACAATGAATATGAGAAGTATAAGGAAATTGCGTAACTACTTTGTAAGAGATTACGATAAATAATTTTATTAAGTGTGCTCATACACTAAAAATTTCATCTTCATCATTTGTTTCTCACATGCTTCTTTCTAATTTTTCATGATTTTATTCCTATTTCTTGATATGTTTTATTTTATTCTAATTCAATTAAAGGAGGTGAGTAAAAGTGAAAGATATTAAAAATGCGATTGATCATTTACGACTGCATCAAGCATTTCCTGCGACTCGTGAAGAATTGATAAAAGAATGCAAAAATCTATCTGATTTTTCTGAAGAAGATAAGTTGTGGTTTGAAGAGCATCTTCCCGCAGGAACATATAATTCTGTAGATGATGTAATCAAGGCATTAGGATGGAGTGAAGAGGCAGTGTTGCGAGCAATGTAAATTCTCTTCCTAAGGATTGGCAGATAGCATATATTTAAAGAATTTAGAGAGTTAAATCAATGGATTCTCTAGATGAATATGAGAAGTTAGCAAATGTTTGCTTAATGTAATTCTAAAGTTTAAAAAAATATTTTTGTTGGTAAGTGTAGCCAAGTTTTTCCGCGGATTTAAATATTAAGTTTTAGGCATCAAAAAATGATCGGAGTAAGAATAATTTTTTGATTTTAAGGTCATCTGTTTATCTTCCAGTAACTTCCAATTGAGGAGTACAAAAATACTTTTATTCATTGACATCATCTGTAGATTTTATCTAAACTACTAAGGTAGGATGAAATCGTCAAATAAAAAGCAGAAAAAGCGTTCCTCTCAACGTAAGCATAAACACTTAGTAACTTCTCAAAGTAGATCACGGATGATCTTTTTTTTGTTTGGTTTAAGTGTCGTTTTGGTGTTCACTTTTACAAAAATAATTCAAGACCAGCAAAGAATTCAGATTGCATCTGTTAAGAAAGCTGTTTTAGGCGAAGATGAAGATAAAAGAGGAGAAGAAAAAATTAGTGATGAGCAACAAAAGAATGAAGAAGAGAAGAAAAAAGAAGAGGAGGAAAAGAAAAAAGAAAACTCTCAGTTACCATCTCAAGGTTCATCTGGTTCGCAAAGTACATCCTCAAAACAATCATCATCTCGAAGTAATTTTCTATCTAATCCCAGTAAAAGAATTGTTCCGACTCCTAATGCAGTTGAAGATGAGGAAGACGATGTAGAATCCAATAATAATCTTAGTGAACGTGAGATTGAGGTAGAAGATCACACTGGACAAAAAACGAAAATTAAAATTAAAGATGATGGAACTACAAAGGTTGAGTTAGAAAAAGGAGAGCTTAAAATAAAATATCGTTTTGAGAATGGGTTATTTTTAGCAAAAGTTGAAAATGAAGATGGAGAGGAAGTTGAGATGGGAGAAGAAGAGGTGAAGAATATCGAGGATGAGATTGAGACCAAGCTAGAAAAAGAAGGAATAAAAGTTACCTCAGCCGGTGCTGATCTACTCTTCTCTAAAAATAATATAACAGCGCTTTCACGTTTTCCTTTAGCTATATCAACCGAAACCAACAAGCTTATCGTGACAACTCCCAAGGGTGAGAGGGTTGTTGCCGTACTTCCCGATGATGCAGTCAATCAAATTTTAAAATTGAAAGTTATAGATTCTTTGGAAAAAACAGAATCTAATGGACCTTCTGAAAGATCAGCACAAGGTATTGAATTAACTACTAGAAATGGTGAAATTGTGTATAAAATATTAGGAAAAAGGACCTATCGTTTGTTTTCCCTTATTCCAATTCAGTCATCTCTAGAAGCACAAGTGTCAGCTGAAACTGGTCAGGTAATTTCTGTTGATAAGCCAATAATTACTCGGATTATTGATTTCTTCTCAATTTAATTTCTTCTTGCGTTTTCTTTACGCTGTTTTAATTTCTCTCTTACTACTTCTCTATAGTATGGCAGTGTATGATAAAGATAATACTTGCTTTTATTATAGGGATTGGTTTTTACGGATTTTTATGTTATTACCAGCCTATTGCTGAATCGTATTCTGAACAAAAAATTCTACAGGAGGTAGCGTTTGATTCCCATTTGCCTACTCATTAACTGGTAGAGAGTATTCTTCAGGATTAACTTATAATAATTGACAATTTGTTGAGTTTGTGATACTATGGGACTATATGATGCGTGAGGATATTTCACCCAAAGTGGGTCTAATTTTTATCGCCCTGCTTCTTTTATTTGTTGCATTTTATCTTGGAATTATGCGTGTTGATGTCTATCTTCGCAACAGAGCAGTTGATGAGTGTGGAAAAATATCAAAGTTTGAGAAAAGAGACAATAGTCAGAACGCTGTTATAGTATATCCAGTTGCTGATGTTTATCAGGATTGTTTAAAACGTAAAGGATACTAACAATATTTTTTGAAACTACAAGCCAAGTTGTGAGCGGATTATAAGCCAAATTTTTCTCCAAAATCTCGCTTTTTGATACTCTCTATATTGCTTGTTTTTGAAATAATCAATTGTTCCAGGAAGCGGGGGATCTATCCAGTTTGAGAGAACCACCCATTCATTACTTTCATTTTTTTTAGCAATAAGAGTAATAGTTGAATCTCCAATTTTTTTTTGAAATTCTGTAGTTTCAGGCTGTTTGCCAGATCGAATGGTGTCAGGATATCTAAAAGCTTGCCAGGCGATATCCTGAGACAATCCACGTTGTCCTAATCTTTTAAGCGCATGGTTAGTCCAAATGATTCCACCATATTTTCGATCGGACATATAAATATTATCTCATACGAAAAAAAGAAGAACAATCTCTTGCATTCTTTTTACACGACTTTTGTTGGAATCTTACGCAGGCAATATAAGATAGTTCCAAAAGAAGAAATGCAAGCAAGAAAACAACTATGAAGGATGGGCTCTGAAGAAGAGCGCTTCCTCTCGGTTGTTTTATTGCTTTTCTTGAGTTTTATTGATAATAGAAATATTTTTCTACTTCTAAAATATTATTCTTGGTATTTTCTTACTCCTTCTTTTTTTATTTCTCACACAATCCTTCTAGTGTAAAATACAATGAATCTTTTCGCTTGGCTTATTTTTGGAATTTTTGTAGGTTTTGTTGCTCATATTCTCGATAGTAGAAGTGCATGGGGTGGGTTGTCTGGTGCTCTTCTTTTTGGAGTAGCGGGAGCATTAACAGGAGGATTTTTAGCGATGTATATTTTTGAGATATCATTTATGAAATTTAATCTTTTAGGATTTATTCTTGCGTTTGCCGGTGCTCTTTTTTCTGTTCTTCTTCAGAGAACAGTATTAAGCAGAGGTGAAAGATTCTAATTCCAACAATTTCCTTGCATTTTTTTAAATGCGTCCATAATATTATCAAGTTACACTGAAAACAAATTCTAAGAATCTAATTTAATCGCGTCCTTTGTTGTGTAGTTTCCTATGCGTGTTCGTTTAATAGTATATGCAATTGCACCACAGCCTATTTGTTTTCCTATTTCATCTGCAATAGATCTGATATAGGTTCCACTTGAACAGGTGATCTCAACTGTTACTAAGGGAAATACGGATGAAAGATTGTTTTGTACTTCGCGCCAACGATGTAAAATACTTTCTTGACGAAAATCACCGGTAATTTGGGAAACATCAGAAATAATTTTTTTAACAATGTCGCCGCTCTTTTTAAGGCAAAATTTCTTGATTTTGAATTGGTTAATGGTTATTTCTTTTGTAGGATAAGTTGGGAATATTACGCCTTTGCGTGTCCAGTAATACAAAGGTTTTCCTCCTACTGTCTTTGAGGAGAAAGGAGGAAATGCCTGATGGTATGTTCCTTTAAGAGTAGAAATTAGCTTAGGCAGCTTTTGTTCCAGCTGTGCTAGAGGTGGCGGAGTGGCTATTTTCGTTATTAATCCAAGAACATCATAGGTGTCTGTTTCTACTCCAAAGAGTATCTGAGTTAGATATTGCTTCTCCAATGATTGATAAAAATGTCTTTGTTTGTTTGCTTCTCCAATTAAAAGTAGAAGAAGTCCTTCTGCCATCGGATCAAGACGACCGGCAACACTTATTTTTTCCTGGGTGTATATACTAAAGTTAGTTTTGAACTGAGTGATGAGTTGCCCGCAAGTCAGTGCTCTTGTTTTATAAACTGGTAAAACAGTATTCATGAACAGTATTCTAACAAAAAATTCCATTTAACTTAGTCTGTATAAATTTTCAAATTCGTCAAAACATGACAACAGGTATCCAATCAATTTGCTAGAATTAATAAACAGTGTTCACATAAACTAATTGATAGTGTAAAGTATTAATGTGGATCAACAATTACACTCTTTTTGGGCTCGCAATAAAGTCATCTACCATATTTACCTTCGCAGTTTTTATGACACCACAGGAGATGGCATAGGAGATTTGAGAGGAATTATTAAGAAATTATCCTATCTTAATGATGGTACTGAGAATTCTCTTGGCATTGGAGGGATTTGGATTTCTCCATTTTTTTCATCTCCGATGGCTGATTTTGGATATGACGTTGCAGATTATTGTTCAGTTGATCCTCTCTTTGGGACAATGAAAGATTTTGATGAACTTCTTTTAGAATGCAAGAAACGTGATATAGCAATTATTATAGATTTTATTCCCAATCATACTTCCTCTAAGCATCCTTGGTTTATTGAGTCATCTTCCTCGCGTTCAAATCCTAAAAGAGATTGGTATATTTGGAAAGATCCCAAACCTGATGGTTCTCCCCCAAACAACTGGTTGGCTCGTTTTGGAGGATCTGCATGGACTTTTGATAAGAAAACAGGACAGTATTATTATCATTCTTTTCTACCCGAACAACCTGATCTAAATTGGCATAATCCTCAGGTTAGAGAGGCAATGTTTCAATGTCTGTCTTTCTGGCTGGATAAAGGTGTAAAGGGAGTGCGCATTGATGCTGTTGAACATCTTTATAAAGATCCGGCTTTTAAGGATGAACCTTTAAATCCTGAGTATAATCCATCAACAGACGATCCTTATCATCAACTTCTTCATATCTATACTCGAGGAAGAAAAGAATCAGTCCAGATCGTAAAACAAATCTGTGATTTTCTTAAACAATATGATGATGTATATGTTATAAGTGAGGCAAAGATTTCTCCTAAGTTAATGGCTGAATGGCAAAGGGTATGTGGATATTTGAATTATTCTCCGCTTAATTTTCCTTTTGTAAATCTTCCCTGGGATGCTCATGCATATAGATCGTATATTGATATTTATGATAAGGAAATAGGAGAGATCTATTGGCCTAATTATTTTCTTAGTAATCATGATGAACCGCGTGTTGTTGCTCGAGTGGGAAAAGAACGTGCAAGAATCCTTGCGATGATGCTATTGACTTTAAGAGGGACTCCCTTTTTATATTATGGCGATGAGATTGGTATTGGGTATGTACCTATACCTCCTGATAAAATTCAGGATCCTTATGAAAAACGTGTTCCAGGCAAAGGATTAGGTCGTGATCCTGTGAGAACACCCTTACCTTGGAATGATGGTGTATATGGGGGATTTTCTATTCATGAGCCCTGGCTTCCGCTCAATCCAGATTACAAAACTTGCAATATAGAAACTCAGCAAAAAGATAAGCGTTCTATGCTTTCTCTTTATAAGATGTTAATTCATTATCGCAATAGGAGTAAATCGCTTCGTCTTGGTACATATCAATCTATAGATTGTGGCAATCGTGATATTTTGGCGTATGAGAGGTTGTTCGCGTCAGAAAAGCATTTGATTATGCTTAATTTTTCATCAGAATCTCAAACGGTACATTATAATGGAAGAGGAATTTTGATCTGTACCACCTATTTGGATAGAAAGATGGAAAAATCATCACTGTCATCATTTTTATTACGTCCATATGAAGGATGTTTATTTTTGTGTGAGGTAGAATAACTTCAATGGAAAAACTCTTTGTCGTATTTGATATTGGCGGAACAAAGATACGCGTCAGCGCGTCATCTGATGGAGAAAGGATTGAGGCACCAATTGTTATTCCTACCCCAAATTTTTTTGATGAGGGAGTGCATGTTTTAAGGGAATCTATTTTACGACTTGTTCAGGGGAGGAAAATTTCTAGTATTGCAGGTGGTATTGCAGGTCCTCTAGATAAAGAGAAAACAATGCTAGTTAAAGCACCCAACCTTCCTGAATGGGTAGGAAAACCACTCAAGCTTATTCTTGAGCGGGAGCTGAAAACGCATGTCTTCATTGAAAATGATGCGGCACTTGCTGGATTGGGAGAGGCACATTTTGGTGCGGGAAAATTGAAGAGTATTGTTGCTTATCTGACAATTAGCACTGGTGTGGGAGGAGTAAGAATAGTTGATGGTCTGATTGATCGTAATGACAAAGGATTTGAGCCAGGACATCAGATTATCCATAAAAATGGTGAGCTTTGTCCAGGTTGTGGACGCAGAGGGCATTTAGAAGGACACATTGGTGGAGCAGCATTAACTAAGCGTTTTGGCAAGCGTCCTGAGAAAATTCATGATCCTAAAGTATGGGATAATATTGCGTTTGATTTAGCTGTCGGTCTTAACAATATAATTGTCCATTGGTCTGCGGATATTGTTATACTGGGGGGGTCACTTATGGAGAAGATAAATTTAGAAAAAGTAAAAGAATATTTAGCTGATATACTCCAGATTTATCCTATTATTCCGAAAATCGTGAGATCTGAACTTAATGAGGCAAGTGGTCTCTATGGAGCTCTTGCTTTGTTGAAGTTAGAAAAACTTCTTAAACAATAGAAAAGTTTTTCATTAGAGAAAATTTTTTCAGAATAAGAGCTATTTGCTGAATTGAACTCTAAAGATAAATGAGTGTTACAAAGGAGGAAAATGAAAATATTTTTATACTCTTACCTTAGCAGTCTATTGACTTATTTGCTAATTACTGTATAATTTAAAAAATGGATGGAGAACAATTGCAGGATTTCCTCAAACCTATTTCTCCTGAGGAAGCCCTCAAGAAATACACAATCAACTTAACTGATAATGCTAAAAAAGGGAAAATTGATCCAGTGATTGGTCGGGAGATCGAGATTCGTCGCGTGATGGAGATTCTTTCGCGAAGAACAAAAAACAATCCTGTACTAATTGGCGATCCCGGTGTCGGAAAAACAGCAATCGTTGAAGGTCTAGCTCAGAAAATTGCAGCAGGAGATGTACCAACAACGCTTAAAGATAAAGTATTACTTGTTTTGGATTTCGCACAACTTCTTGCAGGTGCAAAATTTCGCGGTGAGTTTGAAGAACGTCTGAAAGCTGTGATTAAAGCAATAGAAGAAGGAGAAGGAAAATATATTATTTTTATTGATGAATTACATACACTTGTTGGGGGAGGTGCTGCTGAAGGATCAGTTGATGCTGCTAATATTCTTAAACCTTCTCTTGCTCGAGGAACCCTGAAAATGATTGGCGCTACAACAATAGGTGAATATCGCAAATATATTGAAAAGGATCCAGCTTTGGCCAGGCGCTTCCAGCCAGTTATGGTGGATGAGCCAACTATTGAAGACACGATATCTATCTTAAGAGGTATTAAGGAGAAATATGAGCTTCATCATGGTATTCGTATTACAGATAATGCAATTATTGCAGCAGCTAAACTTTCTGCTCAGTATATTCCTCAACGCTTTCTTCCAGATAAGGCAATAGATCTTATTGATGAAGCGGCTGCAGCAATCAAAATCGAAACAGAAAGTATGCCTGCAGAACTTGATGCACTGAAAAGGAAGATCACTCAAATTGAGATAGAGCTTGCGGCTTTAAGAAAAGAAAAAACAGATATAGCCAAAAATAGGCAGCAGCAGGCGGAGAAAGAACTAATAGAACTAAAAAAGCAAGCTGAACAGATTGAAAAGAGGTGGCAGCAGCAACGTGGACTTATCCAAGATATTCAGGAAATTCGTGCAAAAATAGATGCTTTGCGTATTGAGCTTGAGCAAGCTGAGAGAGAGGTTGATCTGCAGAAAGCAGCCGAGATAAAGTATGGAAAGATTCCGGAACTTGAAAAACAGTTAAATACTCTTATGGATGAATGGAAGAAAATACCAGAGGAAGAGCGTGTACTCAGAGAAGAGGTTGATGAGGATGATATTGCAAAAGTAGTCTCCAGATGGACAGGAATTCCTGCATCACGCATGCTTGCCAGTGAGGCTGAGAGATTAATGAATTTAGAGGATGAATTAGGAAAATTTGTTGTAGGTCAAGAGGATGCAGTGAGAGTTATTGCTCGCGCAATTCGGCGTTCACGATCTGGTCTAGGAGAGAAGACACGTCCAATAGGATCATTTCTCTTTCTTGGTCCAACAGGAGTTGGTAAGACTGAGACGGCAAAAGCTCTAGCAACAATTCTTTTTAATGATCCTCACGCAATGATTCGTATCGATATGAGTGAATACCAGGAAGCACATAGTGTTGCCCGTCTTATTGGTGCTCCACCTGGTTATGTAGGATATGAGGAAGGAGGACAATTAACGGAAGCTGTTCGACGTCGCCCCTACTCTGTTGTTTTATTTGATGAAATTGAAAAAGCTCATTCTCAAGTTTTTAATGTCTTCCTTCAGATATTTGATGAGGGAAGATTAACTGATAGCAAAGGAGTAACTGTTGACTTTAAAAATACAATCATAATTATGACGAGTAACTTGGCAGGTGATATTATTAGAGATGCAGCGGGGAAAAATAATGCTGAGACACGTGAGAAAGTTTGGCAAGTTTTGCATCAGTATTTTAAGCCGGAATTTCTCAATAGACTTGATTCTGTAGTCATCTTTAATCCTTTATCGGCAAAAGATGTGTTGCAAATTGCCCGTCTGCAACTGGAGCGAGTCAAAGTAAGGCTTAGTGAAAATGGTATTAATTTAGTAATAACTGATGATCTAATTTCCTACTTTGCTGAAGAAGGATTTGATCCTGTTTTTGGGGCTCGTCCATTAAGACGCATAATAGAAGAACGATTAGTTGATGAGATTGCTTTAAGAATAATTGAAGGATCGATCAAACCAGGAGATACTGTCACTCCCGTTGTCAAAAATGGAAACGTTGTTATAGATTAACTTCATGGTAGCTGAACAAGAAGTCTGTAGATACTGCCAAATTCCACTAACTATACGTCAAACGCAACGTAAAGCTTCTCAGTTGACTAAACCATACTATTACACGGCGTATTTTTTTTGTCCATCGTGTCAGAGGATCTATCACAATGATCAATTTAAGGTAATTAATAAAACAATGGATCTTTCTACACAGAAGAACCGAGAAAATAAATTATATGATGTTGAAATATGGACTGATGGAGCAAGCTTTAATAATGGACGGGAGAATGCTCAAGCTGCTTGGGCATTTGTCGCGTTGATACCTCACCAATCATCAAATAAAATTCTTCATGAAGAGTCTGGATTAGTTGAAGGAAAACAAACCAACAATCGAGGAGAAGCCTTCGCAATTTTTCATGCTCTCAAGTGGGCTGGGGAAAAAGGATATAAAAAAATCCGTATTCACACTGATAGTCAGATTACTCTTTATAATCTCGCAAAACATCCATTAAAAATAAAAGAAAATAGGGATATTTTTGAACAAATTTACAATGTTTTAAATAAGTATCAATTAGATGTTGATTATGTAAAAGTAGCTGGGCACTCTGGAGATACATACAACGAAAGAGCTGACAGACTTGCCAAGTCACGTATATTACAAACTTGACAACATCTCCCTTATACAGAGTATACTCATCAACATGAGGTTTAGTGAAAAAGAAAGGTTTTCACGACGAGCTTTTTTAGGAGGATTTTTGGGAGTAACACTAGGAGGAGAAATAACAAGAAGAATACAGCAAGGAGAATTTCCTTTTACCAAACATTATAAAGCATATGATTCTTATTGGCAGTTTCTTAAAGAAGGTGGATTTCACTCAATAAGTACAGAACGAATTAAAAGCCTCTGTGGAATACCTCAAAAAAAAGAGTTGTCTTTCTTAAAAAGAGACTTATTGAAAGAAGAAGGAAATGTTGAGTTTATATTTCATCAGGTTAAAGACAGCGATGTTATCGTTGATATTAGAGGTGTAGAAGATCCAACAATTTCTTTGTCTCTTGTTGAGATAGAATTTGAAGATTTACTTTATCAGGTACCAATTCTTCAGACGGAGAACTATTGTACTAGATCAATTTTACTGCGGAATGTAAAAAAAGGAGAGAATATTTTTCGTTTGAGAGCTACGCCATTTACAAGAAGTCCAATTGAAAGTATTGGAGTTAATCTCTATAAATTGGAGGGAAGTCCACTCTTTCAGTCCATCCTTTCAACAACACCTCAAATCGGAATGCGTGCTGATAATGAAGAATGGTATGGTAAAAGTGAGAACGAACAGGATATCAATAATAATCCACTCAATGATGTTCCTTTTTACGGAAGTGTTGCACTTAAGGAAAATAGCAATGGCGAGCTTCTTATTGAACACTGGACAGGATATTCAGCAGAAGATGGAGGTAGTTCTATCTATAAACGTAAGAGACAGTATAACCGTTTATGGGATTATGAAGTGAGTTTCCTGGCAGTTGTCAATACCAGTGGTGATGTGTTGCGTACAGCTTACCAGGGAAGAACACAGCGTGCACATCAAATTATAGATTTTGAAATATTTGATTCACCGATTGAGCGTACAGAGATCAATACCAGACTACAATCAATTGGAGATCATGGTATGCTTTCTCCAGAGAATATATCATCAAGAGTTTTTTCTCTTGTCCCAGAGATACCATGGTTAAGAGATCCTAAGTATTTTGTTGAGACAGAACGTTCTCGTCGAATAATTGCCGCTAGAGAATATTGGGACGAACTACATAGAAATATCAGAGATTATGGTTTTCGTATAGGAGACGATTATACTCTTGAATTTTTAGCAGAGACATTGGATGAGTTAAATGATCCACGTTACTAAGAGGGTTAAATTTGGTGAGTAAAGATAATTTTTATATAACTTATGATAAATCTGTAATCTAGAACGATTGACAAAGAAAGGAATTTTTACTATCTTAAGGATTGATTATATGATTAATATAATATTGAAAATTTTAGCGTTCTTTTGGCCGTTAAGACCTGTATTTGCTCATTGTGATATTCCCTGTGGTATTTATGATCCTCATACAGCACAACTTGCAGCTCATACTGTACTGCGTATGACTCAACTAATTATGACATCGAAAGTGAATAATACGCAACAGTCAATACATGATATTTCTCGGTTTACAAAAGTAAAAGAAGAACACGCAGAACTTGTGAAACACGAAATTAGAGTGCTGTGGGGAGATTATTTTAAAGAGGAGCATCTTAAAGAATATCCTCATCTTCATGATTTAGTCTTTAAAACTCTCAAACTGGCATCAAAAGCAAGACAAGAAATAAACGAAGATGTCGCCAAAGATCTTCTTTTACATGTTCAACAAATTGCAGAAATATTCTATAAAACAAAAGGTCTTAAACCTTATCGAGTCGCATCCTATTATCCCACTGGACTTGAGATAGTGCAATATAAATAATGCTCTTTTTTGCACTTTTTAAAGTATATGGTCATAGCATGATGCCAACAATTTCTCCTGGTCAGAGAGTTGCGGTAAGTGGTATTCCCTATCTTTTTAGCAAACCGAAGAAAGGAGATATTGTCCTTATAAAAGATCTTCAAAGTAATGCCTACTTTATCAAACGTATAGCATATATACATGCTAATACATATACTGTCCTTGGAGACAATCCTTATGATAGTAAAGACAGCAGACAATTTGGGAGAATCCATTATTCTGCAATTGTGGGAAAAGTACTATTTTATTTTTAATTTATTTATACTTACATTATGGAATTATTTCTTTTAGGAGTAATAATAATTCTTCTTCTCTTTCTTCTTTCCATGATATGGCCGCCTGATAGTCCCTGGTCTCCATGGTGGAGAACAAACAAAGTAACAGCTAAAAAAATTTGTAAACTTGCTAAGGTATCCTCAAACGATATGATATATGATCTAGGCTGTGGAGACGGAACTGCACTCATAACCGCTGCTAAAATCAGTAATGCTTGTGGAATTGGTATTGAGATTGATCCTTTACGTGTACTGATTGCAAAAATCAGAACTTTCATTCATGGTGTCTCACATAAGATCACGGTAGAAAGGGGAGATTTTTTTAAAGTAGATATTTCTCAAGCAACTGTTGTTTTTGTTTATTTAATTCCCAAAACATTGAAACGCCTAGAGAAAAAATTTCTTGCAGAGTTAAAGCCTGGAACTAAAATAGTAAGCTACGTATATCCTATTGATTATCTTCCTCTTTTGACCTATGACGTAGAGCATCAAATATACGTTTATGAGATTCCACATCAGTCAATTAACAGCGGAAAAGGTTAATTCTATTTGTAAATCCTTCTGCTTTGAAGGGATAACTTGCAATAAGCGAACAATGTTGCTCAAGAAGTTGTTTATCAACAATCTCTGTCAACACATCTTCACGTATTGAAAATTCGGGATAGAATGCTCCTTGTGTCACAATTATCGAGTGTTGAGAAATAGCATCCTTGGTAAGTTGTGTTGCATTAAGAAAACCTTTACGAAAAATATTATCATTTGTGTCTACAATATTATTAAGAAGCGGTGTATTTGAAAGATAAGCTAGTGCGGGTGTAACACTATTCACGCCATATACTGTTTTTGGTCTTTCTTGTTTGATATGGGACACAATTGTATCAATAGATTTCAGAGATTGCAGATCTGCAAATTTGGTAAGATAACTAAATAAATTATAGAAAATAAAGAAAAGCAATATTGTTGGAATAAACATTTTCTGAAGATGGAGTGTCTTATTAAGATATAAATAAAAAAAACTAAAAGATAATGCTAGAAAAGGGGTAACTTCGTTAAGATAAAGATAATAGGTGTCTTTATATATTAAGAAAAATAGAGTGCTGAAAAGCGATACAAGACCGAAAAACAGATTTTTTTTGATAGTCAAGATATTGAAGAGTAGCAGAATAACAAATGGAAAATCATGCGTTAAAAAAAACCAGATAATTTCTTTTTTGGGAATTCCTTGTGATCGAGTAAGCGAATATATAAAAACATCTCTTATAAATTCATCCCTGGCAAAAATAAGCGATGGGATAAGTGTTAAGAGAGTACTCAACAGTAATCCATATAAAAATACAGCTAATTTGCTTATTTTTTTAAAAAGTAAGAATACAATATAGGCAAGAACTATTGGTAAAAAATATGCTTTAGTCATCAGAGAGAGACCCATCCAAAATCCTGTAAAGAAGAGCTGTTTTTTTTGAAAGAAGAAATAACTTATAACAGCAAAAAGTGATGCTAAGAATACTCCAGTCTGATGGTCAGATGTTGCGAGAATAATAAATGAGAATAAATACAAAGCCACAACACTTATTCCCAAAAAAACATTCTTTGTTTGGTTTATAACAATAAAAAACATCACAATACTAATAAAAATAATTTCGATACTAGCTGTCAGATAATAAAATGAAAGATTTCCTTGTAATAAAAAGTAATAGAGAGCAGCTACATAAGGAAGCAAGGGAAAGTTGGTAAAGAAGACATCTTTATAAAGAATTTTTCCTTCTAAAAGAAGTTTCCCTGTGTAAAAATAGATATTGGTGTCGGATGCACGTATACTATTAGTTGAAAGTTTTAAAAGAAAAAAAGTAACACATAAAATTAAGAGAATTAACAATGGTTTTTTAATATGCATAACTTTCATATTTTTGATTTATTTTTTTATTGATTTTTTAGCTAATAATCTCAATATCCTCATTAATAAAATTTAGTGAGCTCTGCATAGAATATCTAGTTTTGTGATTTTGAGTATCGTTTTTTTAAAAAAATATTCTTAGAAAGAATCTTTCTAGTTAAAAATAATAGTATCAAAATAAATAGAATGCCAAGTATTACTTTTTAAAAATTTGCATCGCTTATTAAAAAGAACTAATGACAAAAAAATAATTAATATTTTAAGTGTAAAAATGTTATTTGATTGCTTTCAGTAAGATCCAGCGAGCTTTATTCGCTAAGAGATATGTTCTATACAATAAAGGATTAAGAACTAAATCAAAACTTCCTACAAACTCAATATGTTGTGGTCTATACCCTTGTTTGAAACGGTGAAAGCCATACCAATTATCATGAGGATCAGGATCTAAGCCAAGTGCTCCCCACAGATCAAAGTATCGCAAGCCCAACCTTTTGCCAAATTTGATTGCTTCCCACATTATAAGATTTGATGCCATTGTCTCCCGATGTTCACTGCTTGATGCCCCATATGGATAGTACAAAGTATCATGGAAAACAAAGAGAATCCACGCAGCCAATGTTTTATTATTATAATTTGCGAGCAAAAGGTGCGATGTTAATTCATTAAAGGGTGCTTTAGCGTTATGGGGAAGTATTTCCCATTGTGTTTTATGAAACTCATGCGAGTGCGCATAAAATTTTTGTCTTTTTGTAGTCTCATCAAGTAAAGTAAGATAAGTTGCAAATGCTTCAGGTGTGTTTTTTTCAACAACATTAACATGATGTTTTTGTGCAACTTTAATGTTATAGCGCGTTTTGGGATGAAAACTTTTGAGGAGTTCTTCTTCCGTACGATTAAGATCAAGAACAAAAGTGAATTTGGTAAAAAGAGGATGCGCTGAAGGCTGTAGATTAAGATTTTTTATTGTTTGTATGGCATGAGGAGTGGTGATAACATTGGGCTCAATTTGTATTGAAATACAGCGATTTTCTTTTCCAACTCTCTTTAGATAAGATATTAGTTGATGATCTGGAAGCTTTCCTTTAGGTAGATAACCAATCTTCCATGGTGTTTTGGGAATAGGATGGAGAGTGAGAGTAAATCCGTCAACAATTTTTCCATTTTTAATCAATCCGCGACGAATTACTTGTACTCCTGTTCTTTCTCGGAACTCCCCCCATTCAAATGACTGTAGAGGATGGCTGACAATGCGATTGTAAGCTTTTCTTTGTGATGCAGAAATAGGTTCAAACCCCATGTAGGTATTGTATCAAAAATAGGTAAATCTTAATCAAAAATACTCTCATGAGTCATCTTCTTTTTTGCATAAGCATCAGATAGTGGTTGATTTTCTATAACATGATGAGGAAGATCGGCAACAAATCGGGAAACTGTATTCATAGATCTTTGTCCAAAAAAAAGTCTTCGTCTTGCATGAGTAAGGTAGAGTTTTTGTTTTGCTCTTGTCATTCCCACATAGCAGAGTCTTCGTTCTTCTTCTAACTCTTCTTTATTCAAAAGGGCTCTACTGTGGGGGAAAAGTCCCTCTTCCATTCCAATCATAAAGACAATAGAATATTCAAGTCCTTTAGCTGCATGGAGCGTCATCAGAGTCACAGCATTTTTTAATGTTTTTTCTTTTGGTCCTAATGTATATTCTTGTTCAACCAACGCGATATTTTCTAGGAAATCAATAAGATTGGGAAAAGAAAGCGCAACAGATCTGAGTTCTTTTATATTTTCAAGTCGATATCTATCCTCTTCATCCTTTTCATCATAAAGAGAAAGATAATCTGTAGCGGAAAGAACGCCATCAAGAAGCTGTATGGTTGGTATATCATTGATGCTTGCTAACTGTTGTTTATAATGCATAAGTTTTTGCAAACGAGTCTTTCCGATCTTTTCCGCACGTTTAAGAGCTATTGATTCTTGAGAATTTGCTAACAAGCGCAAATATGAAAGGACGTCTTTGATTTCACGTCTTTCATAAAAACGCGTTCCTCCTACCAGAATATAGGGAATGCCATGGTGCAGAAATGCTTCTTCAACAACACGCGATTGGGCATTTGTTCTATAGAGTACAGCAACATCACTTAATTTGCTGAGTCCATGATTCAAAATTGTTCTGATAATAAAATCAGCTTCATCTTGTTCATTTTCTGCTTCATAGATTTCAATTGCTTCTCCGTCTGGATTCTGAGTCCATAATGAAAGAATCGGGTGAGATGTGTTTTTGGCAATAACTGCTGTCGCACCGTCAAGAATTTTCTGCGTGGATCTATAATTTTGAGACAGTGAAAAGGTTTTTACATCTGGATAATCGTTTTTAATTTTTAAGAGGTTTCTATAATCTGCTCCTCTCCAGCTATAAATACTTTGTGCAAAATCTCCAACAACACAAAGATTTCTCCATTTTTCAGCAAGAAATTTAGTTAAGATATACTGAGATCTGTTAGTGTCTTGATATTCATCAATAAGTATGTAGCGAAATTGATTTTGATATTTTGCAAGAACGTCGGGATTCTCTCGAAAGAGTTTAATGGTTTGCAGTATAAGATCATCAAAATCAAGTGCATCATTTTCTTTAAGAATTTTTTGATATAGAGGATAGATTTTAGCTACTGTGTTTTGAAATAATCCTCGTGCAAATGTTACATACTCATCTTCATAGATCAATTCATTTTTAGCTTGAGATATCGTTGCTAAAACTGAATAAGGTTTGAAGTCTTTTGTTGAGATATAAAGTTTATTCATTGCTTCTTTGATCGCTTCAAGTTGATCTGAGTCATCATAGATAATAAAATGAGAAGAAATCCCAACTCTATATCCATCAATTCTAAGAATTCGAGCACACAACGAATGAAATGTGGAAATAAAAGGATATGATGAGAATGAGTAGTCAGCAAGATTGGAGAGAAAATTTTGAATTCTTTCTTTCATTTCTCCTGCAGCTTTATTTGTAAATGTTACCATGAGAATTGATGCGGGATCGACTTTTTTTTCCAACATAAGATACATAACTTTATATGTAAGTACTCTTGTTTTTCCTGATCCTGCACCTGCAAGGACGATCATTGGACCTTCTGTATTCAGGACAGCTTTTTGCTGTTCTGAATTGAGACCATTGAGTAGAGTTTTTTCCATAAGCTATAATTAAAGAGATAATTTACGTAATGTCCATTGTAGCATATGAAACATCTCTATATCGTAGCGAATTGGAAAGCAAATAAGACATCCAGCGAAGCACATGCATGGCTTATACAGTTTTTAAACCAAGATTTAATTTCTTATCTTCATCAAAATACTCAACTTAAAAAAACTATTATTATCTGTCCTCCTTTTACTTTACTTTCAGAGCTGGCGATTCTCATCGCACAATATGATCTGCCATTATCGCTTGGTGCGCAGAATGTTTCTCATTTTTCCGAAGGTCCGCATACAGGAGAAGAATCAGCTGTTCAGCTTGCTGAATTTGCTAAGTATGTGATCATTGGCCATTCAGAACGCAGAGAGGAATTTTTAGAGACAGATGAGTTACTTCGGAAAAAAGTTGATGAATCGAAACGACATATGCTTATACCGATTTACTGTGTGCGAAGTGAAAAAGATTCTATTCCAGACGGAGTTACAATTGTAGCTTATGAGCCTCCAAATGCGATTGGTTCAGGTAAAGCTGAATTACCTTCTGTTGCCAATAGTGTTGCTGCGAAGATAAAGAAGATTAATAAAATTCCCTCAGTACTCTATGGCGGAAGCGTTACTCCTGATAATGTTCATGCATTTACATCTCAAAGTATGATTGATGGTGTTCTTGTGGGTACAGCAAGTTTAGATCCGATTATGTTTTCACAGATAGTTGTCAACGCGTAATTCCTGTTATAATTTTTCTTATGCCCCAAAACAAAAAACAACTTCAAAAACGATTCTTCACTGTAGTATTTTTTTTGTTGCTAACTATTGGTGCTTTTATATTTTATAAAGTTATTTTCTATGCACCAGTTGCTTATGAGTTGATATTTAAAAAAGATATTGAACTTAAACAGGATGCAAAAAAGAATATTAATATGCTCCTACTTGGTATAGGAGGAGGACAGCATGATGGACCACTTTTAACAGATACAATTATTTTTATGAGTATCAATCCTGAAGAAAATAGAGTAACTATGGTGACTATTCCCAGGGATTTGTGGGTGCCAGAGTTACAGGCAAAGATAAATACCGCGTACGCTTATGCCGAGCAGAAAAAACCAGGTGGAGGTCTCATTTTAACAAAAAGAATCGTTGGAAAAATTTTGAATCAAGATATCGATTATGGTTTTCGCATTGATTTTAATGGATTTATTAGAGCGATAGATATGGTGGGTGGGATTGATATTGATGTGGAACGAACATTTGATGATTATGAATATCCCATAAGTGGAAAGGAGACAGATACTTGTGGATATGAAGGAGAAGAATTTGAAAAGAGAGCAACAGCAGAAGCTCAGCTTGAGGCGTTTCCTTGCCGCTACGAACATTTACATTTTGAGAAAGGATATCAGCATATGGATGGAGAAACTGCACTTAAGTACGTTCGTTCAAGACATGCCAAAGGACCAGAAGGGACAGATTTTGCTCGTTCAAAAAGACAGGAAAAAGTGATTAACGCTTTTAAAGAGAAAATCTTTTCTGCAGAAACATTTCTTAATCCTATAAAACTTGTTAGCTTATACGATATTTTCAAAGACAGTATAGATACAGATATCAAACAAGAAGAGTATGCTGATTTTGTAAAATTAGCAGAGAAAATGAAAGACGCTAAAATTGAGAGTTTCGTACTGGACGTTGGAGATGATGCACAAGGCAGATCAGGACTTTTAATAAATCCCACACCTAGTGCAGAGTATAAATTCCAATGGGTGATTATTCCACGTTTGGGTAATGGCAATTATCGTGAGATTCAAGAATATGTTTTATGCCTAGTTGAGAAGCAAAACTGTAAAATTTCTCCAACAGTGAATCCACAAGTTTCACAGAAAAATAGTTTTTAAAGGTATTTTAGAATGCAGATGCTAATTTATAGATAACTGTTTCTCCACTTTGAAATACTTTTTTTCCTATTTGTTGAAATTTTTCTTTTTTTAATTGGGGGTATTTTTCTCTTTCAAGAGAGCCTAAAAAAACATATTCGACGTTATACCTTTTTAAAAGAGATTTTGTCTCTTCCAAATCATTTGATTCATATAGTCTTCTGATATCCTCTATTCGAGGAGCAGGAATATTGTAAGTTCCTCTCCACAGCCATTCATGGACAGTCCATCCAAGAATAGTTGGCAGTCCCGTATTTGTTGATACCCGAGCATAATCTGTGTAGGAGTCTCCTTGAGCTTCAAGAATGACTGGTTGTCCATGTATATTCTTTTGTAGCCATTGAATTGCTGCAAAGTCGTGTGGATACTTTTCTTTTAGGTAATAAGTTCCGTCAAGTCCCTGATAATCAGAAGAAGTAGTTCTTGCTGTAAATGCCAGTACGTTTTGATAATAGGAATTAATTGCAAGGTAAGGATAAATGAAGACTATAGTCAGTAATATAAAACAACTGATGAAAAAGAGAGAATAAATTAAGAGCCCTTTGAGAGTTTGGGTATTTTTTAGCTTCTGAGCAATACGAGGTATAATGTAGCCACTAGCGAGTGAGAGCATAATAAAGGATTGAAAAACAAGTTTAAACATTGTATTGGCTCGATAATGTGCAGGGTAAATATCTTTTGCATAGATTAACTCTGGAAGAAATATAAGAAAGAGAGAAAGTGTGATTAGACAAAGAATAAATTTGTCAGACACAAGAAGTGTTTTACTTTTGCGAATAAAAAAAAGAAAAATTATTATGAAAAAGAAGAAGAATCCATAAAGAATGAGAATTTGCCACAATGGTGATCTATCGCAATGATTTGGTTCAAAAAGAAAAGGACCAATGTTGCCGATTTGTGTGAGAAATTGAGGAGCACAGATTATACCAATACCAGAAATAAATGGTTTGAAAAAGAGTGAAAAAGGCAGAGAAAACACAAGAAATCCTCCTAGAAGAACAACTATCGGAATAATACTTTCCCCACCAACAAGAAAAACTTTGCGGATAAAATGCTGTTTATAATGAGTTTTATTCCACTGAAGATACGTCAGTAAAAATACAGAGAGAAGGAAGTAAATGAATCCATCCCATGCATTGGTCATATATAAGATAGCAAGCAGAAAACTAAGAAACAAAAGTGAAGCAAGATTTAGAGGAATTTTATCTGTTATTGTTTTAGATAAAAGAGAGAAATTTTTTATCTTGTATCTTTTAAATTTTGGCGCAGCATCCTTGCTAGATTGTGCAGATAAAAAGAGTGAAAGTAAGTATGCAATACTTAAGAGTACAAATGGAACATCAAGTACGTGTCCGTGAAGATCTGCCACAACCCAGGAATATATAGGAAATTCATGAATAGTATTTTTAATAAAACGCGTTGCATTAGGATACCAATATGAGTTGGGAAAAGAAAAAAATTTTTGTTGTTCGTAAGCATCACATTTGATTATCTTTGAAGTGCCTTTTTCAGTATGTTGTGTATAGAACTTTTTTTTATAACAAGGATTTAAAAGTGCAAATTCTAAATTCCAGAAAGGAACAGGTTTTTCATTTTCATAAGGTTTGAAAAAACTATAAATAGTATGCAGATTTCCGGAAAATGTAACAAGAAGAGCACTAAGAATTCCTGCAGCTAGAATATTGAACAATCTTCTTTTTTTATCTTGAATAAAAGAAGAGAGTGTTATGCCTATTGAGAAGCAAGCGGTGAATGTGAGAGCAACTAGTGAAGCCAACATGAGATTATAAGTATAATTGGCTGGTATTAGGGATATTTTTGTGAGTATGGCTGTTGTTAGATGTCCAAAATAATAATAGTTAATGGTAAAGGGAGTAAGCCAGATATCTTTTGGAGGAAGGTACTCACTTCTTAGTAGAGAATTGATGAATCCATAATCCATAAATTTTTCCAATCCATATATTTCAGGTGCAAATCCTCTAATGTATGACCAAAATACAAGTATGCAAAAAAATAATATTTCCTCAAATACAAAGATTTTCCAATATTTTTTTATTATTTTCGTGAATGAAAAGCTATGAAATTTTTTAACTAATATTATTCCTTGTGTGAGTAGAATAAGAGAGAAGATTATGATAATTGAAAGAATAGAAAATCTTAAGATATGAAGACTGCTCAAAAGTAATACTAAATAAGAAATAAGGATGATACTTAAAATCTTTGAGAAAGCATAACCTCGATCAATGAAACGTGCAAAAATAAAGGTAGTGAGAGGCAGTGAACCCATCCCTAGAATAAAGAGTAAAAACCACCATTGAATAACGCGCAAAAAATCAGCGAGTAACATAGGGAGTATATTTTACTATTTCTGCAAGTTGAGTGATAGGAATAATATTGTAAAGAGAATGTTTATCTTTATTGTCGGTATCGGACGTTAGCCAAAAAAACTGGGTTTTTTTATGGTAGGGTGCTATATATCGCAATAAATGCAGATCGTCATCAATATAAATATCAAGATGTAATTTTTTTAATATCTCATTTTTAAAAATATGGGGTTGTTTGTCTTCAAAATTAAAATACATGTCATCAAATAATGTGTCTAGTTTGTATTTTTCTAAAATAGATTTGGTTCTTTTTTCTAAAAAACTAAATCGGCTAGAAATAAGAAAAAGTTGATTATTAGCACGCGGAATTTTTTTCACGACATCAATATTTTCTTTGATAATGGGACGAAAAATAGAAAGATGAAAAAAACTTCTGAGATATTGTTCAGGAAGAGTGGGGATTCTATAAATAAGTTCACCATTTGATTTTTTTTTATAAATTCTATCAATAAGTTGATCAGGTATAAATGGAGGATAGTCAACAAAAATTTTATCAAGATCAAAACCAATTCTCATATTTAAAGTTTAGTTAATAAATTGATTAATTTAAAGTTCCACCCTACTCTATGAGTAGTTCCGGTTTTATGAAGTAGATTGTTCCTATGTTTTTTGTACCATAAATAACTTTCAAGCAAAAGGTCTTGGTTTGATTTTTTCGGATGCCACTGCAAAAGTTTTTCTGCTTTTTCTATAGAAACATAAGATGGAACAGGAAGTGTTTTATAGTGCCATTCTGAGAGAGGTGAAAGATTAAGTGTTTCAAGAATTTTAAGTATCATCTGGGATGGTCTAATAGGAAGTCCTGTTATCTTTGATGATGATTTATCATAACGGATAAGGTATTGAAGATCTTTTCTCCATGTCTGAAACACTTTTGCTCCTAAGTTAAAGATCTCATTTTCTACGCTACTGGTTGCAGCTTTATATACAGCATCAACAACATCTGATACAGCCAGTAGTTGGTATTTATTTTTACCATTGCCAAGTAAAAAAACACGACGGCCAGAGTAAATTGCTTCAAACCAGAGAGTAAAAACACCCAAACGTTCAGGCCCAAGAAATGTCTTTGGACGAAGAATATTAATTGAGAGTCCTTTCCGCATGTAATCTTGACAGAGTCTTTCTGCCAAAACTTTTGATTGTCCGTAGTATCCAATTGGATTAAGGGGACTTTCTTCTTTTTCCGGAAGATTTTGTGGTACTCCATAAACTGCCGTTGAGGAGATATAAACAAATCTTTTTATCGAATGTGTAAGGGCAGCATCAAGGACAACCTTCGTTCCATCAACATTGATACTGAAAATTTTTCTTTTTTTACGTAGAATCGGGAGTGCCGCTGCTGCATGCACTACATGAGTACAACCCTTCATAGCCTGCAATACACTTTTTTTGTTCCTAACATCTCCTTTGATTACACTGACTTTTGAATGAAGATCTTTTGCCTCAAGAGGAGCAAGATCAAAAAGGACCACGTCAAAGCCCTCATGAGAAAATTTTCTTGCCAAATGGATTCCTAGAAAACCTGTACCTCCAGTGATTAGAACTTTTTGTTTCATAGAACATCATTGTACAATGATTTGTCTTGAAAAGACAATAAAAATATTTTTAAGAATTCTAAAATAGGAGAATCTATTTTTCGATTTTAAACATTTTTGCTGTTTTTATTGTCATTTAGAAAAATAAAATATGTTGTACGTAATTTTTCTTTAATTATTTTTTCTGGGTAATAATTCACATTTTTAAAAATAAGTACCTTGGGATGGTCATATACTTGAAATGTTTCTTCTGTCAGATCATCGTTGATAACAATTCCCAAAATTTGAGGATAAGAGGAAAACTCAGCAATTTTTTGGTATCCTAATTCACCGCTAAAAAGAAGCTGATAGTAGCGTTGTGTAATTGGATATTTCTTGGGAAGATGAAGTAACGTTCCATAAAGTCTGCGTGTTGTTATAAAAATATAGTCAGCTTGTGAGAGTTCTCTCGCATAATATTCTATTTTAGAAGCATTATCAGGTTCATAGATAGTAAGTTGCCTAATCTGATATTGATCTGGTAGTTTATTACCTAAGGGAATAGGCAATCCATCATCCCAATGTTCGGTTAAGATTTTGGATCCAGGTGATATATGTTCATAAATCCATTTTGATGCGCTGATACGTGTTTGTTCTCTTACATAAATTGAAGAAAAAGCAACCGCCCAAATTATATTTATTGTCAGAAAAAAAACAAAAATAATTATCCCCAGTATCTTAAACTTTTGCTGTATCCATGCAAGAGAGACAGACGCAGCAATCAGCAAAAAGGGAATAATTGGTACCATATAGCGTATGAACTTAGCGTACCATGCTCCCACATATGCAAAGTATAAAAGAGGAAAAATAAATAAAATACAAAAGAGAATATTTGGTTTTTTGAAAAATTGATAGACAAGATAGATGATCCCCAAAATACTCATCACAAAGACTGGACCTATTTGCCAAAAGAGATTTTTTAGTTGAAAAAGATATGGTTTTGTATCACTAAATTGTAAGGTATAAACAACGCGATTTGTTCCCAGAACTACACTATTCTCAAATTCCATTGATTCTCTAAATTTATTCCATTTCAAAAAAGTATAGGGTGAGGAAAGTGTAAAAATAAAAACTGCAATACTTAAAATCATAATTAAAAATAAGAAAGCTTTCTTAATGGAAAGTTTTTTTTCTTTGAGTAAGATGCCTAGTGTTATTAGAGGAACAATAGCGAAAGAGATTCCTGTTGTCTTAGTCGCTGCGGATATTCCAAGCAATATACCCATCCACAAAACAAGAGAAATTTTATGTTTTTTATAAAAATTAAGAGCAAGAAGAATCAGTGTAACAATAGATAAGGTAAGAAAATTCTCCGTGATCGAGAAGTGAGCTGTCTGTATTGATGAGACAGTGAATGTGTAGAGGATAGATGTTATTAATGCTACTTTCTCTTGAAATACAATTCTTGTGACAAGATACAAAGGTATCAGAGTAAGAGTTGAGAAAAAAGCAGAGAAATGTCTTCCTAACAAATTAATAAATGCCCAGTCAGAGGAAAGCAATGGATTGGAAAAGATAAAGGAAAATATGTCAGCAGTAATTTTATAAAGATAAATCAGAAATCCTCCATAAGCATAAAATTGAGGATCAAGTTGTGAGAAAAGTTTGATATGGGAAACTGCATTGGCTATATTGCGCTCATCTGGATGAAAGAAATGTCCCTGATCCCAGTTGAGGTTATTAAATCGCAGGAAGAACGCACTCAGCATCATTATAAAAAACAGGAATTTTGATCTTGTCCTCAGAGAGTTATTTTGCATATTACTTTTTTATTTTATAAATCATCACAACAGGCCGATCAAATATATTTGCTGTTTGCTCATATGCGAAAATTGGATCTCCAAGATAAAGAATTTTGCAGTAGAGATCACATGGTGTCTGATATAAAAGATCATATGCTGTGGGTTGTGAAATAAGGGATGTATAAAATTCATAACCCTTGGGAAAATTTCTTGCATCTGCAACTCTTGTCTTAAAAAGTCTTTGACTAGGGAGAATAATATAATCATTTGTTTTTAAAAGATTTGATAAAGTATTGTCATAAGATTTTGACAATGTTTCTTCGAGATCATAAAAATTAAAAAGTTTGATTGATGGAAAATAGGAGTTAAAAGGAAGAATACCTAAATCATAGACTTCACTAATTATTTTTGCATTCTGCGGTAGATGTTTTTTTGCCCACTCAGCAGCCATTATTCTACTGTCAGGTGTTAGAAGAACGGTTTGTAAATAAGAATAAGCAAAAATAAATCCTATTATGAAAGAAACGACTGCAAAAGAAATCAATACTTTTGATTTCATTTGTATATGTTCAACGTATTCCGATAATGCACAGGCAATAATAAGATAGATAAAAGGAATAGTTGGAACAAAATAACGAGTCCATTGAGTAAAAAGAAATGTTTGAGAAAGAAATAATAACAAAAAGAATGCTATTAATAGCATATACGCTATATTTTTTCTTTGAATAGCAAAAATAAACAAATATGCAAACGATACTAAAAAAACAATAACTATAAAAGGATTCAGAAGAAACGGATATATTTTTAAAAAAGGAAAAACAATGGGAGTAGCTGATAGAAATTCTCCTGTATAAAAAACGCGAATCCCCCCCAAAGCAACAGATGATTCATATTTTATACTTCCTAAAAATGAACTGTAGTCTAGAAATGTATAAGGATTGGTTGAGAGAAAAATTGCACTGGATAGGAGAATTGTAAAGAGGATGAAGAATATAGAAGAAATAATAGATATTTTCTGTTGTGATTTTTGTTCAATGATTATTACCATGATCAATAGTGGTAACAAAATAATGCTTGATATCTTAAAAGAAATGAGGATTCCAAATGTAATTGCTATTCCCACTAAATATCTTCTCTTGTGTGTTTTTATATAAAGAAGAGATAAAAAGAATAAAAGAAGTGTAAAATAGGTAAGCCACATTTCGTATGTTCCAAAATGAGCGAACTGGATGAGACCAACGCTTACTGTTCCTAAGATAGTTGCTAATATCCCGCTAATGTTATTCTTGAGTATTTTTCCAGTGCTATAAAGAAGAAGTAAGAGCAGTAAAGATAACAAAGATGAGAAAAATCTGAGAGTAAGAATGGCGTTTTCAAAAGAAACATCATTTTGCCAAGTTTGGTTTTTGATTAGATTAAAGAGTAGAGCAGCAAAATATGAGAGATATAAAGGAAGACTTCCATAAGCAAAAAAATGAGGATTCATTTGATCTGGGAAAAGAAGTTGGTCGATACTCGTTGCGATATTGCGTTCATCCGGATGAAAGTAAAATGGTTTTCCCCAATCAAGATGTGTAATACGAAAAGCTGCTCCAATAATAATAAGTCCCACAAGTAAAATACTAGGTGTAATGTATCTCATATCACTCTTGAGTCATAATGCGTGCGGCTTTGGTTCCTATGGCAACTGCGTAGTTTGTTCCCCGATCCCATGGATATACTTGCTGCATATTGGCAAGGTAGATATTGGGAAGAGGAGTTTTGATAGAGGGAACAAGTTTGGAATAGTTAGGAGGGATTATTGGTTGAGCAAAATGTGCAGCAAATTTTTCAATAGCAATGATATTATCTGTGATTTGAGGATTAATGCGTTGTAAATAAGGAAGATAGATTTTAAATATTCGCTTGCCCGTGTATGAAAAAAATGGATGAGTTGATGGGAGATATTTCCCAAGATATAAGAGATGTTCGTTATTATAGTATTTTTTATCCACAAAATTTGTATGTTCTATAATCGCCATAAGAGGAGCTTCTCTATCACAAATACTAAGCCAATATGTCCCATCCTGAAGAAAAGGTTTTTTCATTCTAACAACTAAATTGATTGCTCCAAGACCATGCAGCGAACTAAGTTTTTCTTTATAACTTGCTGTTATATCTGGTAAAAGATTGAGCAAATTTGGAGAAGGTAGTGTCACCAGAATTTTATCGAAGGTATATTTTTCTAAAGCGGTTGTGAGGTGAATGCCTTGAGCTGATAATTGAAGTGATAAAACAGGAGTAGCATAGTGAATAATTGCTCCTTGTTTTTTTAAATTGTCAGCTAATGCTTGGGCAAAACGCAGAAAACCTCCTTTAGGATAGGCAAGTGTTGCTGTTCGTTTCCTAATTCTTGCCCAGAACCATGCAAGAGAAATGTTGGTATAGTATTCTCCAAATTTGTTTATTAACTGTGGTTCCCAAATTGTTGCAAATGCTTGATGGCCCATTATTTTTTCCAAGAAGGTAACTGCATCAATACGTTCTAGCAATTGCCAATAAGGGTTGTAACGCAAAAACGCAAGGGTGGTTGCCATGCGTATTCGTGAAAGAAAAGAGATCTTAGGGAAAGTAAGTACTGTTAGTGGGGAATCAAACTGGTAGATCGCATTGTCAACGAATACAGATGTTTTTGGTCGTTTGATTAATACAGAGTGTTTTAATTCTTTTGCAAGTTGTAAAACTGCATCATCATTTGTAAACCAGTGATGGTAGTGTTGTTCTAGTGTCCATTTCCATCTTGGATGTTGAAATCCAATAGCTAATCCACCAGGACTTCTATCTTTTTCAAAGATAGTAATACTATGTCCTTTTTTTATGAGTGCAAAAGCAGCAGCAAGACCTGTAAATCCAGCTCCTATAATTGCTATCTTCATAATGAAGCTTTGCCACGGCTTAGTACAAAGAGGAGTAGTCCTATACCAGCCATGAGTGTTGTAATTATACCTGAGAATACCACCAATGAACTACCCGGTGATTCTTGTGGCGGAGGAAGAGTTGGTGTAGGAGAGAGATCAATCGTTGGTGTGATGGAGGCAGGAGTACTCTCAACAGTAGGTAGCGGGGTATTTGTTGGAGTAGGTTGTTGGGTGGGTGTTGGTGTTGGTGTATTTGTAGGAGTTGGAGTTGGTTCTTGAGGAGAAACAGAGGGTTCTGTAAATTGACTACCTTGAGCATATACTGTGAATGATCGTTTAATAATTCTTAAAATGCCATTTTCATCTTTTGTTTTAATCGTGATAGTATGCTCACCTGGCGCAAGTTTTTGTTGAGGCCTGAATGACCAAACACCTCTGGTATCTGCTTTGATTGTTGTTTTAATTGTAGTTTGTGAATTAATTTCTATTTCAACCTCTGAACCAGGTGGTGCTGTTCCTTCAAATTTTGGTTGTTGATCACTAAAAGCTTCTTGATTTTTGGGAACAAGAATGCGTGGTTCGGTTGGTAATGCCTCTGTTGCAGTAAAGCTGGGAAAACTTTCTTTTATAGTTTGTGATGCTGATTCGGATGATAAATTATTTGATAGAGGTTCAAATGAAGTGGTGAAATCATATGTGTTGGATAAGGTTATTTGAGGAACGGGATTAATCTGCGATGCAAGAAGAGATACTCTTGACTCATAATTTGAGCTTTTGACGAGTAACTTTATAACGGAGTCATCTTTAAGTTGTAGATAAGAGGTATAATCTTTTGTTCGAATTGCATTCAATGGCAACACAAAAGTTCCATCTTTTTTTGTTAGAGTTGAGATGACTTGTGCATTTTCACTGACTAAAAAGATAAGAATATTGTTATCGCTGGTACCATCAGGATAAACAACCTTACCTACAATAGGGGGTTGAGGTGGTGGATTATCAGAGAGAGGAGAAAGCGTTTGAACTATAAATGGCATATCTTTATCTAGAAAAGTTTTATCCGCTGAGGTAATAGTGAAGTAATATTTGGTATTGGGCGAAAGATTTCTAACAGTAATATGATGTGTGATGTATGGCTGTGGTGTACCTGATTGCTGATCGCGATCATCAAATGCAACTTTCCCAAGAGATGTGTTTTCTCCGTAAGAGAGTGTTCCTATAACTGGTTCTTTAGTAACATAGGAGACAGTGAAAGATGTATCTGATAAATTAGTGATGCGAATATCCTCAGGTGCATACTCCGGTGCTGCTTTTGTTAGGAAAAGAGCGCCGCTGTTAATAAGCCAATTTAGTGAAAAAAGTCCAACTCCAAGAAGTATAAATCCAAGAATTGTTGGTATTCTTTTATTCCAGAGTGATCTGTTCATTGTGTTGTTTCTCCTTGAGTTTCTGCTTCAACTGTAGCAATAGGCTCAGCAGGAGGTATTGGAGTAATAGTAAGAGAAGCTTCTTGAGAACTGATCTGATTATCAGTTTGTAAATAATTCAAATTGGGGGTTATTACCTTGCGTTTTTTTAGACGGTTTAGAACTTCTTTATTAAATGATGAATTTATGGGTAGGATTGTTAAGCTTTGAGATTCAGTGATAGTTGTGGCTACTCTTTTGTTATAGATAGTAAATCCAATCCAAGCGAGTATTACTACAAAAGATGGAATAATAAGATAAATAAGATTTTGGTACTGCTTTTTGTTCATATTTATAATTTATAATATGCCTGAGCGTTAATAGTCATTTTTAGAGTACTACTTCCTTCTTGTAAACGGATAATTGTAATATCCTTAACAAGGATAATTCTGTCAAACGCTATTAGATCATTGTAGAAACGTTGAAGTTGATCATATGTTCCTTCAACTACGATTACAAAGTTAAATGACTCAAGTTTTGCTCCAGGATTTCTTTTCAGAAGATCTATCTGTTGCAGGTTGATGCTACTTGTGCTAATTCCCGCATTGGAGAAGAGTGTTTGTATTTGGCCAACTAACTTTACCACTTCAGGATTTTGAGGAATAGCAGCAAAGATTAGAGGCAGTTGAGGGTTCAACAAGTTATATTCTTGCTGGAGTAGTGTCATGTTTTTAATTTTTGTTTCAAGTTGCGTATGGATGAATTTTCTATCCTCTAAGCTTTTTTGAAGCTGTGCTATAGTGGACAAAGTGGGAGTAATCGCAAAGATCCCAAAAAATGAGAAAGCAAAGAATGTGAGGATAAGAATGATATACATTTGCGTTTTTTCATTTTTAATATCAGGTAGAGAACGTATATAGGAAAGATATCTCTTTTTGGATAGTTCTTGAAAAAGTTGTTTATTGATTTTCATAATTATCTTGCTTGCTCAATTGGGATAGGTTGTCTTAAAGGTAAAGACTCAGGACTTTCTGTTTTCAGACGAGCAGATACTATAGCTGAAAATACAGCGCGTGATGTTTGATTTTCAATTCGATCAATACTCACTGATTTGATCGGCGCATATGATCTAAGAGCGCTGATAAATTCATTAAGACCACTAACAGAATTAGCTGTAATATCCATACGGACAGAAGCTGAAGTGACAGTAAGAGATGTGAAACTAACCTTTCCTGATGCGAAATCAACAATTGACGTAAGAGTTGTTGTTACATCAGAAGATGACCTATCTAATCTGTCAGCCTCAGCAAGTCTTTCTTGAAGTGATCTGAATGATGCTTCTTGGGGTTTTAATGCCTCAACAATTGCTTGTTTGGCTTTAATTTTGTCATGCAGATCAATGAGCTGTCTATCTAGTGTAAAGCGATAGAGAAAAGCTGCAAGCGCAATGGTTTCTGTAAGAATGACCAGAAATCTGCCTCCTGTAATCGCCCATTGTATAAATACTTCCCAGGAAGCATTGCCCTGACGTTTAAGAAGATTGATAGATAGATATTGTGCATTATTTTTTTGCATTGCAGTATTACTCCAACACCAAAATGCCAAAGCTTATTTGGCCTATTTCCAGTCTATTTATTTTTCTTAGAAAAGTCAAAACAATTGCTATCTAGCAGGATAGAAAAAAGTATGTTATACTTAATTTATAAATTCGAAAATCGCAATCCGAATAGTTTCGTATTTCGCATTTCGGATTTTATTTGTTATATGGCTGACACTTCACGTATTTATCCATTGGATAAAATTCGTAATATAGGAATTATCGCGCATATTGATGCAGGTAAAACAACAACCACAGAGAGAATTTTGTTTTATACTGGTCGAACGTATAAGATTGGTGATATAGATGAGGGAAATACCCAGATGGACTGGATGGAGCAGGAGAGAGAACGAGGTATTACTATTGTGTCAGCTGCGACAACCACATTTTGGAGAGAGCATCGCATTAATATTATTGATACACCTGGTCATGTTGATTTTACTGCTGAAGTAGAACGATCACTGCGTGTTCTTGATGGCGGAATTACAGTTCTTGATGCTGAGGAAGGAGTACAATCTCAGTCAGAAACTGTATGGAGGCAGGCAGATAAATATAAAGTCCCTAGAATTTGCTTTGTGAACAAAATGGATAAATTAGGAGCAGATTTTCTTGGGACAGTAAAAAGTATTGAAGAAAGATTAGGAGCAAATCCTGCAATTATGGTGCTTCCTATTGGAGTAGAAAGTAGCTATGTAGGAAATGTTGATCTTTTAACTCGAAAGGCAATAAGGTGGGGATCAGATGAGCTTGGTGCAAAATTTGAGATTAGCGATGACATTCCCTCAGAGATGAAAGATCAAGTTGAGGACTACCGTGCCAAGTTAATTGAAAAGATTGCAGAAACTGATGATACGCTTCTTGAGAAATATCTTGGTGGAGAGGAGCTTACTGTTGAAGAATTAAAGAAAGCTCTTCGGGCAGCAGTTATCTCGTACAAGCTAGTTCCTGTCTATGCTGGAACATCTTTGCGTAATAAAGGTGTACAGCCGTTACTTGATGCTGTTGTTGATTATCTCCCTTCTCCATTGGATCTTAAAGAAATAAAAGGTACTCATCCAAAAACAGGCGAAGAACAGGTAAGAAAGCTTACACTTGATGAGTCATTTTCAGGATTGGCATTCAAAATTCAAAACGATCCTCATGTTGGAAAATTGACTTATTTTAGAGTTTATTCGGGTAAGATCTCTGCAGGTTCATATGTTTATAACAGCACAAAAGATATCAAAGAACGCGTAGGTCGTCTTCTTCTTATGCACGCAAATCAACGCGAAGAAATAAAAGAAGCTTATGCGGGAGAGATTGTAGCAATTGTTGGTCTTAAGGATACAGGAACAGGAGACACACTCTGCGATGAGAATAATCCAATAGTTCTTGAAAAGATTTCCTTCCCAGAGCCTGTGATATCTCTTGCTATAGAACCCCAAACAAAGTCAGATCAAGAAAAGCTAGGATATGCACTTAAGCGACTTACAGAGGAAGATCCAACGTTTTCAGTTAAAACAAATCCAGAAACAGGCCAAACAATAATCTCAGGAATTGGAGAGCTTCAACTGGAGATCATGGTAGATAGAATGAGAAGAGAATTCAATGTGGTCGCAAATGTTGGTGCTCCTCAAGTTGCTTATAAGGAGACATTTCAAACAACCGCTACAGGGGAGGGAAAGTATATTCGACAATCTGGAGGTAGAGGTCAGTATGGTCATTGCTGGCTTCGTATTGAACCTCTTCCCAGAGGATCAGGAATTGAGTTTGTTGATGAGATTAAAGGTGGAGTAATTCCAGCTGAGTTTGTAAAGGCTGTTGAAAAAGGTGTATATGAAACTCTGGAGAATGGTGTTCTTCTTGGTTATCCGGTAGTTGATGTAAGAGTCGCATGTTATGATGGTTCATACCATGAGGTTGATTCCTCAGAAGTCGCATTTAAGATTGCTGCTTCTCAGGCTATCCAAGCAGCATCCAAAAAATCTGGGATTGATCTTCTTGAGCCAATTATGAAAGTTGAGGTCACAACTCCCTCAGAGTTTATGGGAGATATTATTGGTGATCTCTCATCCAAGAGAGGACAGATTTTGGGTACTGAAGAGAGAGCTCGCGCAACAATCATTAATGCTCTTGTACCACTTGCTGAGCTTTCAGGATACGCAACAACGCTTAGATCTATGTCTCAAGGGCGAGCAAGCTACTATATGGAGCCATCTCACTATGATGTTGTACCTCGAAATATTGTTGAGCAAATGCTTGCCAAATCCACATTTACTGGTCGCGTTGAATCTTAAATTCATTGGATGCAATTAATTGAACATTGAATTTAGTCTATCTCTAAAATGAGAAAGATACGCATTGGGATCCTCTTTGGTGGTCAATCAGCAGAACATGAAGTATCTATTCAATCTGCAAAAAATATTTTTGCGGCAATAGACAAAACAAAATACGAAGTTATTTTAATTGGTATTAGCAAAAAAGGTAAATGGTTTCAGTTTTCACAAGAGGAATTTAATAAACTAGCAGATCAAAGGTATCAGTCTTTAGATAAGATAACAGAATTTAGTTTGTTAAATGCCAAGGAAAAATCTTCACTAATTACACCTTCAGAAAACAATTTTTATTTTTCTAAAAAACTGGATGTGGTCTTCCCTATCTTACATGGACCCTATGGAGAAGATGGTACTGTTCAGGGTCTGCTCAAGCTTTTACATATCCCTTTTGTTGGAGCGTCTGTCTTAGGATCTGCGGTGGGGATGGATAAAGACGTAACCAAAAGACTTTTAAGAGATGCCAATCTTCCGGTAGTTAGGTTTAAAGTCGTAAATGTTAGAGAAAGATCTGATTTGAGATTTAGAGCTATTAAGGAAGAGCTCGGGATTCCTTTCTTTGTTAAGCCAGCAAATCTGGGATCATCGATTGGAGTAACAAAAGTGAATAAGATGAGTGAGTTTGAAAAAGCTTTAGATCAAGCATTTTGCTATGATAGGAAGATTCTTATAGAAGAAGCAATTAATGCTCGGGAGATAGAATGCTCAGTTCTGGGTAATGATGAAAAAATAGCTTCCCAACCAGGAGAGATAATTCCAACACATGAATTTTATGATTATGAGGCAAAATATATTGATGAGAATGGTGCGAAATTTGAAATTCCAGCGAAAATCTCTACGCAACAAATAAAAACAATTCAAGAGTTAGCAATTAGAGCATGTACTGTTCTGTGCGTTGAGGGTATGGCAAGAGTTGATTTCTTTCTAGACAAGAAAACAGAAAAGATTTATATCAACGAAATTAATACTCTTCCAGGGTTTACCAACATCAGTATGTATCCAAAGCTCTGGGAGGCAAGTGGTATTCCCTATGTAGAGCTTATTGATCGACTTATACGCCTTGCACTAGAACGGCATAGTAAAGAACAGTCTCTTAAAACGAATCGTTAAGTCTGTTACAATAGTTTGCATCAATGGCACGAAAAAGAATAAGTGAGTACAAAGCAAAAATGCTTCTTTTTGAAGCATTAGGTCTTCCCTATCAGGGAATACAGGTTAGAAATTCTGATCTATCTTTTTATACTTCTCTAGATAATACCAAGACCTACGTTGTGAAGGTTGATCAAGGAGTGAAAAAACGATTTAAGCAGGGACTTATTCATTTAGATATTCACTCTGAAATGCTTTTAGATTCAATAGAGGACTTGCGAAACAAAGGTTACTCTCAGTTTCTGATTGAACCATATTACAAGCACAAAGCAGAAGATGAGCGCTATCTTGCACTAGAGCGAATCAGAGAAGGAATAGCCGTTTATGTCTCAAAAAAGGGAGGAATAGATATTGAAGAACAACAAAACTTTGTTCAACAATTTATTATTCCTCAAGATACCTATCAGGAAGTAGCCAAATATATTGGAATAGATGCCAAATTGGTTGAAAAAATTATAAAAGTAATGGATAAGTTCTATATCTCCTTTCTTGAGATAAACCCACTAGTTGTTAAAGAGAACAAGCTTTTATTTTTAGATCTTGCAGTTGAAGTAGACAGTGCAGGATCGTTTTTTGTAAAAGATGCGTGGAATGAGAGAGATTTTATAGATTATGCTGTAGAGCATACAGTTGAGGAAGCGGTAGTTGAGGAATTATCCACTAGAAGTCAGGCTTCTTTTAAACTTGTCGTACTTAATCCCAATGGATCTATTTTCATGCTTCTTTCTGGAGGTGGAGCAAGCATTGTCCTTGCTGATGAAGTATATAATCAAGGATTTGGAAAAGAACTTGCAAATTATGGAGAGTACAGCGGCAATCCCAATGCAGAGGAAACCTATATCTATACCAAACAGCTTTTGAGCTTATTATTAAAGTCAAAAGCACGAAACAAAATTTTAATTATTGCCGGTGGAGTTGCTAATTTTACTGATATTCGAATTACATTTAGAGGTATTATTCAAGCGCTTACTGAGGTGAAGCATGAGCTTCAAAAACAAAATATTAAGGTGTATGTCAGGCGAGGCGGACCATATCAGGAGGAAGGACTTGCAATGATGAAAAGCTTTCTTGAAAAAGAAAAACTCCTTGGTGACGTATCTGGACCCGAGATGGTACTAACCGATATCGTAGGAGAAGCTTTGCGCTTTCTAAAATCAGAATAGTTTAAATTTTAAAAATCAAATATTTAAGAGATTTAAATTATGTTTAACTTGGAAAAATTAAAACAAATACATCCCAGCATTATTGTTATTGGTAGTCATCCAGCAATTATTCAATCAATGTTGGATTTTGACTATCTTTCAGGCAAAACTGATCCTAGTGTAAAAGCTATTCTTGCTGGTAATCGGAGATTTGAAAGATATTTTTTTGGTAAAAAAGAACTACTTATTCCAGTTTTCCCTACTCTTTCTGATATCCCTCAGTCAATTTTGGAGAGTATAACTTATTTTTTTAACACAACTTCAGGAAGAAGAGTTTTTGAATCAACACAGGAGGCACTTCAACTCTTACCCAATCTTTTAGGAGGGGTAATTTTTGCAGAAAATGTACCCGAGATTCATGCTTTAAAACTGTTTAATCTCAAAGAGAAATCTAAAAAATTTTTTATTATTGGTCCCTCAAGTGTGGGATTGCTTATTCCTTCCTATCTTAAATTAGGTGCGATTGGAGGTGTTGATTATAGACAGCTTATTGCATCTGAGGTCTTCACATCAGGCAATGTTGCCATTTTCTCAGCATCAGGAGGAATGACAAATGAGATTATCCGGATTGTTACTCAACAAGGAAAGAGGTTAAGTTTTGCTCTTGCGTTTGGTGGTGATCGCTTCCCTATTTTAACACCCAAAGATGCATTCTTAGCGGCAGAGGATGATAGCCAAACAGAGGCTATACTCTATTTTGGTGAGATTGGTGGAACAGATGAATATGATCTTGCGAAGCTGCTACAGGAGAGAAAAGTAACAAAACAAGTAATTTGTTATATAGGAGGAACAGTGGCAGAACTTTTTAAGACTCCTCTCCAATTCGGCCATGCAAAGGCAATGGCAAAAAAGGGCGAAGAGACAGCAAGAGCGAAAAGAGATGCACTCAGAAATGCAGGTGCCAGTGTGGCAGAGTCATTTTCAGAGTTTGTCAATATGATAAAATCACTTCCATCTGTTTCCAATAAACCAAGGAAAAACTATACTATCTATATGAATGATTTAAAAGATCGACGCAGTGCATTAATTACAACAAGTATTTCTTACGATAAAGAAGGTAATCTATTAATTTTAGGTGAGGATCTTTTGGAATTCACTAAATCACACTCATTTGCTAGCATTGTCGCTTGTCTTTTCTTAGGTAAGAAGGAGATTTCAACTGATCTTGAAGAATTCGTAGACTTTACTTTGAGAATTCTTGTGGACCATGGTCCATATGTTGCAGGAGCAGTAAATACAATTATTACGGCTCGATCTGGGCGTGATCTTGTTTCCAGTCTTGCCTCAGGACTCTTAACTATTGGTCCACGTTTTGGAGGAGCTATTAATCAAGCAGCTGCCAATTGGTTAAGAGGAGTGAGAGATAATATTGCTCCATATGATTTTGTCGAAGAATTTGCAAGAAGTAGAGAATATATTGCAGGGATTGGACATAGAAAATATAGAGTTGATCTACCGGATCCACGTGTTGAGGAGATTATGAAATTTGTCAAAAGAGTTGATGATCAACGTTTTACAAATTATGCAAAAGCAGTTGAGGAGATTACAGTTGCAAAAAAGGGGAATTTAATTTTGAATATTGATGGAGCAATTGCTGCAGTATTATTGGATATCCTCAAGGAGAAAGAAGAGATGACGTATGACAGCCTACAAAGACTTATTGATAATGAATTTTTTAATGCACTTTTCGTTCTTTCAAGAAGTGTAGGATTTATTGCCCATTTTCTTGATCAGAAACGTTTAGATCAAGGACTTTTTCGACTGGATGAAGAAGATGTAGCGTACGTAAAATAAAGTTGTAGCTTGTTGGTAAGACTAAAATTTTAATAGATAAAGGGAATAAATCTCTTTGTTTTTTTCTGATAATCTGCGTATTCCTTCTTAAAATGCTTAAGAAGCAGTTGTTCTTCGTAGATAGTTTTTATCATTAAATCAATCGCAAGTATGATACTGGCAACAAAACGAAGCCAAGTGAATTCATTAAGAAGAAGCCCAAGAGCAATAATAAGAACGGCTGTATACATGGGATGCCTAATAAATGAGTAGGGTCCATTAGTGACGAGAACGCTTCCTGGTGCAACATCAGGAGTTATTTGGAATGTTGATACTCGCATAGTCCATAAAGCCCAAAGCCCAAGAATAATTCCTAAAAGTTCAAGCGCCCCAATTATTATATTTCTAGGTGCAACTGGTCCGCTGAGAAAAAGATAAATGAGCATGAGTGCTTGAGTAAAAACAAGAAGAAGTGATTTGGGATTACGTGACATATATTTTTATTATGAGCCTCTCTTTTCATAATTGCAAGCAATTAAGTAAAAACTGCTTCATTTGTGAGATTAAATTATTTTACATGAGAAGAATATATTAAACTCTTTGAAAAAAACTTGTTTTAATTATTCAAAATACTTCATCATGGGAAGAAAATAAATCTCTAGTTGCAAATCTAGGCAAACTGTTATATAACTCATCCATGAAAAATATTGTTGGTGTTTTTGCTCATCCTGATGATGAAGCGCTCGGACCGTCGGGAACTATCGCCAAATTCGCCAAAAAACACAATGTTTATCTTATTTGTGTTACATTAGGTGAAGCAAGTGGGAAAACAGAAGAAGAAAAGTTAAAGATTGGAGAAATACGCAGAGCTGAGTTGATGCAGTCAGCAAAGATTTTAGGAGTAAAAGAAGTCTTTTTCTTAGGATATCAAGATGGAGAACTTAAAAATAATCTCTACCACAGATTAGCAAATGACATTCAAAGACATCTGGAAGACTTAAGACCGGAAGTGCTTGTTACCTTTGAGCCAAGGGGTGTCTCTGGACACATTGATCATATAGTTGTTTCTCTTGTGACGACTTATGTTTATTATAAGTTACCCTTTATCAAGAAATTGATGTATTATTGTATTAGTAAAAAAGAACGTGAACAGATAGGTGAATATTTCATCTACTTTCCTCCAGGTTATTCGCGAGATGAAATTGATGCGATAATTGATGTCGCGGCTTACTGGGAAATAAAGAAAAAAGCAATGTATGCCCATCAATCACAAATACAAGACGTTCGTCGAGTAATGAAAAATAAAGAAAAACTTCCCAAAGAAGAGTGTTTTTTGATTCTGAAGAAGTAAAAACTTTATCTAAATCGCGTTTTCTCTCATCTTGATATAATACTCCTATGCGCTATGTATTAATTTTTTTTAGTGTTATTGTGTTATTAGGAATTTTATCATTTATCCTTCTTCTAAAGGTGAAACAAAAAATAGACTCAACTCTCTCTGCCCCTCTACCCCATTCTCAGATATCAGTTACACCCCCCACAAAGTTGCATCAAATTTCTGAGACGAATTCAATATTATTTGTTCCTTACTGGGTAGACGGCATTGATGTAGAAAAATTAGAATCATATAACACATTAGTGTATTTTGGTGTTGCTGCATCTGAACAGGGGATAGATAAGCAGGATGATGGATATAAAAACCTTTCTACTTTTCTGAAGAGCACAAATGGCAAACAGTCGTATTTAACTATAAGAATGCTTGAGAGTAAAAGCAATTTTGTGATTCTCAAAGATGAAAGATTGCAAGATACTCTTATCGCAGAATCTGTTAAGTTAGCAAAAGAGAATGGATTTAAAGGAATTCTTCTTAATATAGAGTTATCTGCTCTGCCTTTTACATCTTTGGTGGATCAAATTACGCAGTTTAATAAAAAGTTTTATACAGAATCAAAGAAATATGGACTATCTTATGGTATTACCGCATACGGAGACACTTTCTATAGAGTAAGACCATTTGATATTCCTGCTCTTGCTAAAGATGTAGATCACATGTATCTTATGGCATATGATTTTCATAAGTCTAAAGGTAATCCAGGTCCTAATTTCCCACTTCAAGGAAGAACAACTTATGGCTATGATCTTCAGACAATGATAGAAAGATTTTTAGAATATATCCCTCACAATAAGATTGTCGTAGTATTTGGTTTGTACGGCTATGATTGGAAGGTTGATGAAAATAATATTGCTCAGGATATTGGTGAACCCAAATCATTAATTGAGATTAAGAATAATCTTATTGATAGTTGTAATCAATTATCTTGTGAATGGAGAAGGGATCCTTTATCATCAGAAACAGAAGTAAAATATATTGCTAGAGATCATACAAAACACATTGTTTGGTTTGAAGACATGGAGTCAGTTAAAAGAAAACAATCATTGTTAAAACAGAAAGGAATCAGTTCTTTTGCTTTTTGGGCTTATTCCTATTTTTAAAATCATAGTACTGATTCATACACTTTTCTTAAAATAAGCTCATTATTTTCTAATATTTACCCATTTTAGGGTATTGACGATCTTTCGAAAATAGTGTATTATACAAACAATCTCATTGGACTAATGAGATAATTTTTTTCTGAGAGTAACTTAAAATATGGCAACATTTCAAAGAACTAAACCACATGTAAATATAGGAACCATTGGTCACGTAGATCATGGTAAGACAACAACAACAGCAGCAATTACTACTGTGCTTGCAAAGAAAGGCTTAGCACAAGCCAAAAAATATGAAGATATTGATAATGCTCCTGAAGAAAGAGCTCGTGGAGTTACCATCAATATTTCCCACCAAGAATATGAGACAGAAAAAAGACACTATGCTCATATTGACGCTCCAGGACATGCAGATTACATCAAAAACATGATCACCGGTGCGGCTCAGATGGATGGAGCAATCCTCGTCGTTTCCGCTCCAGATGGTCCTATGCCTCAAACAAGAGAGCATATCCTTCTTGCTCGTCAGGTAGGTGTTCCAGCAATTGTAGTGTATCTTAATAAATGTGATATGGTACAAGATGAAGAATTACTTGATCTTGTCGAGATGGAAGTTAGAGAACTTCTTAACAAATATCAATATCCCGGTGATGAAGTACCAATTATTCGTGGATCCTCACTTAAAGCATTGGAGGGAGATCCAGTATATGAAGCAAAGATTGAAGAGTTGATGAAAGCAGTTGATGAGTATATTCCAACTCCAACTCGTGATCTTGATAAACCATTCCTGATGCCAATTGAAGATGTTTTCTCAATTAAAGGACGAGGAACAGTTGTTACCGGAAGAATTGAGAGGGGTGTTGTCAAAGTCAATGATACTGTCGAAATAGTTGGAATTCGTCCAACCAAATCTACTGTTGTAACAGGAGTTGAGATGTTTAAGAAACAGCTTGATGAGGGTCAAGCAGGAGATAATGTTGGTCTTCTTCTTCGTGGAATTGAAAAAGACGATGTTGAAAGAGGTCAAGTATTAGCCAAACCAGGATCCATCACTCCTCATACAGAATTCGAAGCAGAGGTATATATTCTTACAAAAGAAGAAGGTGGAAGACACACACCATTCTTTAAAGGATATCGTCCACAATTTTATATTAGAACAACAGACGTTACAGGAGAAGTTATACTTCCTGAAGGTGTTGAGATGGTAATGCCAGGAGATAACACTAAAATGACAGTCAAGCTTATCGTACCGGTAGCACTTGAAGAAGGACTGAGATTCGCCATCCGAGAGGGTGGACGAACAGTTGGAGCAGGTGTTATCACAAAGATAATAAAATAATTTGCACATTAACTGTCTGATAGGAGTTATATGCCAAAAGGAAGAATACGCGTACGACTGAAAAGTTATGACGCAAGAGTTATTGATGCTACGTGTCAACAAATTTTAGATACGGCGATTAGAACCGGAGCTAAAATAGTGGGACCAGTTCCTCTTCCAACTCAAAGAAGTGTTTACACAGTTACAAAATCTCCTTTTATTGATAAGAATGCACGAGATCATTTTGAGATAAAGGTTCATAAACGGTTGATTGACATCATATCTCCTACAGACAAGACAATAGATAGCTTGACACATTTAGAATTACCAGCAGGTGTTGATATTGAAATTAAAATGTAATGTAGGCGATGCCTACCAAAGATTGCATGCCCAAAACAAAATATTTAAAATATATGGTATAATATAAAGCCTATTGAGGCTCACAATTGAATGTGAAGAGTATAGGTAGCCTACTAGGCTATCTTTTTTTTGAAAAAAAATGAACACAATATTAGGAAGAAAAATACAACAGACACAAGGATTTCTTGAAAACGGAAGTCGCATTCCGATTACAGTTATTGCTGCAGAGGATAGTCCCGTTATTGGGGTGAAAACGCTTGAGAAAGATGGTTATGCGGCACTACAAGTAGGGTTTGGCGTGAAAAAGAAGCCTTCTAAGGCTCTGCTTGGACAAGTCAAGAAAGCTAATCTCACGTATGTTCCGCGCATTATTCGTGAGATTAGAATAGAAGGGGAAATTCCTATTCAGCCTGGTGAGAGTATAAAAGTCGAAGAAGTTCTCAAACCAGGCGATATTGTATCTGTTACAGGAATTTCAAAAGGAAAGGGATTCGCTGGTGTAGTTAAACGCTACCATTTTAAAGGAGGACCACGAACACATGGTCAGTCGGATCGTGAACGCGCACCAGGATCGATTGGTCAGACTACTACTCCCGGGCGCGTTTATAAAGGTAAGAGAATGGCTGGGAATATGGGACGCGATCAAGTGACAATTCATAATCTTCTTGTTGTTGATGTTGATCCGGTAGCTAAAACTATTTTCTTGAAAGGTCTTGTTCCTGGGAGTATAGGAAGCATACTTACATTGACTAAAACAGGTGAGATAGCAAGTAAAAAGTTCGTGCCTCTTTTCAAGAGATCCTCGTATAAGGAAGAGCAAAAGGGAGAAACTTTACAACAGGCGGAAGAACAAGCAACGGATGACTCAACAAGCAATCAAACAGATAAAAACACCCAAGAAGTATCTGCAAATGAGGTTGATGAGAAGAAGGAGGAGATGACAAATGCCTAGAACAAAAAAAGTTGCTGCTCAACATGAGGAAAGAAAATCCTCAAATACAAAGCTAACACAAAAATCTACGGTAACAGAAAAAACAATAGAAAAGGATCAATCAGTAGTAAAGGCTAAACAACAGATACCATTAACAATGGACGTACTTGATCTTAAGGGTAATATTGTGGGTTCCTTATCGCTTCCTGAGGAGATTTTTGCAGCTAAGGTTAATAAGACTCTTATGGCGCAAGCGGTACGAGTCTATCTGGCAAACCAACGTCTAGGAACACTTTCTACCAAATCTAGAGGTGAGGTTGTTGGATCAACACGAAAGATTTATCGACAAAAAGGAACAGGTAGAGCAAGACATGGTGGTATACGCGCACCTATTTTTGTTGGAGGAGGAGTTGCTCATGGGCCAAAACCACGAGATTTTAGTCTCTCTCTCCCTCAAAAAATGAAAAGAGCAGCGCTTTTCTCTGCATTAACTCTTCAAAGGTTGGAGGGTAATATGAAAGTTATTGCTGGACTTGAAAGTCTTGAACCAAAAACAAAAGCTTTTGCACAAGTTCTTAAAAATCTCTCTCTTGCTAAAAAGAAAAAAAAGATTCTTCTTGTTTTGCCTGAAAAGATAGAAAATATACAAAAAGCTGCGCGCAATATTGAAGGCGTAACTTATGTTTTAGCTAATCAACTTAATACATACGATGTTTTGAATGCTGGGACATTACTTTTTATGAAGGATACAATATCCAAGATACAAGAAATCTTTAAAAAGGAGTAAATATGGATATTTTTGATATTATTAAACGTCCATTAATTACTGAAAGATCATTAGAAGAAGCGAAAAAAAATCGTTTTTCATTCCTAGTAGATGTATCAGCAACCAAAGAGCAAATTAAAAAAGCTATTGAGGAGATTTTTAAGGTGGATGTTGTGTCTGTGGATACTCGTATCCAAAAAGGAAGAACTCAGAGAGTTGGCATAAGACGAACAGTGCGCAAGCTAACTCCAACCAAAAAAGCAGTTGTTACTTTGAAGGAAGGACAAAAGATTGACATTTTTGATTTGGGAGTTTAAGATTAACCACCCAAATCTCTTGAATTTGAGGTAAAATATATATGCCAAGATTAAAAACTATTAAAAAGAAACATTCAGGAAGAGATACGAGCGGTCAAGTGGCTGTTCGGCATCGTGGTGGAGAACAAAAGCGATATCTTAGAAAAATTGATTTTAAAAGAGATAAGCATGGAGTACCAGGTAAAATTATCTCTATTGAGTATGATCCGAATCGGACAGCAGATATTGCTCTTGTTCAGTATGCTGACGGTGAGAAGCGCTATATACTCTCTCCTGTAGGTCTTAAAGTTGGAGATACGATTGAGTCGGGAATAAATGTTGAACCACGCGTAGGTAATGCCTTACCTTTGGCAAATATTCCCATTGGCACAATCGTTCATAATATTGAGCTGACACCCGGCAAGGGTGGACAACTTGCAAGAGGAGCGGGTACAGCAGCAATTATTACTGCGAAGGAGAACGGATTTGTACATCTGAGACTTCCCTCTGGTGAGATTAGAATGGTGTCTGAAAAAGGTATTGCAACAGTAGGCCAGGTTGGAAATGTTGAGTGGAAAAATGAAGTTATTGGTAAAGCAGGAAGAGCGCGTTTGATGGGTATTCGTCCGAGTGTTAGAGGAGTTGCCATGAATCCACGATCGCATCCTCATGGAGGAGGAGAAGGACGCTCAGGTATCGGTATGCCTAGCCCTAAGACCTATACTGGACGAAAAGCAGTAGGAAAAACTAGAAAAAAAAAGAAATATTCCGATAAATATATTTTGCAAAGGAGGAAAAAATGAGTAGATCACTTAAAAAAGGACCTTTTGTTGATGAAAAATTAATGAAGAAGGTAATGGAACAGAAAAAAACTGGTCAGCGCACTCCCATTAAGACATGGGCAAGGGCGTCTCAGATTCCGCCTGAGTTTGTGGGCCACACTTTTGCTGTTCATAATGGACGAATTTTCGTCAATGTATTCGTTACTGAAGCAATGGTGGGTCATAGATTGGGAGAGTTTGCTCCAACAAGAACATTCAGAAGTCATGGTCGAGTAGTTGCAAGGGAGATTTCTAAGACATAACCTATGGAAATAATAGCTCAAGCAAATCAAGTTAGAATTAGTCCGCGCAAAGTGCGTCTTGTAGCAGACGCAGTAAGACGCATGTCGTTGGATGAGGCTCTTTACGCTCTTCGTTCGATTCGTAAACGAGGAGCACGAGTACTGGAAAAAACAATACTTTCAGCAGTAGCCAATGCTGTAAATAATGCTAAATTAGAAAGAAGCAAGCTAAAGATTGCAAGAATTGAGGTTACTGAGGGTCCTGCATTTAAACGTTATCGCGCATCAACAAGAGGGAGAATTCATCCTTACAAAAAGCGAAGCAGTAATATAAAAGTAGTTTTACAGGAGGTAACAAATGGGACAAAAAGTTAATCCAATTTTGATGAGATTACAGAATGTTCACACTTGGAGTAGCAGGTGGTTTAATAAGGCGCATTATAAAGAAAACGTCATTGAGGATTATGAACTCAGAAAGCTTTTAATGGATCGTCTGAAGGCAGCGGGGATTAGTAGAGTAGAGATTGAAAGATCAATCAATACCGTAAAAATTACAGTTTATGTATCACGACCAGGAGTTGTTATAGGAAGAGGAGGGTCAGGAATTGAGGATCTTAAAAAGACAATAGAGCAGTTCTTTATAAAAAGAGGAAAAGCAGGTAAAATGATGCCTAGATTTGATCTAAAAGTAGAACAGGTAAAAGATCCGAATCTTGATGCATATCTTGTTGCTAAAAGTGTGTCGGAAGCATTGATTAGACGTCTTGCATTTAAGCGTGTCCTTACTCAGACAGCTGAAAAAGTTATGAGTTCAGGTGCACTGGGAGTAAGGATTGTTCTTTCAGGCCGCATTGCAGGAGCTGAAATTGGACGTAAAGAAAAAATTCAACTGGGAACAGTCCCTCTCTCAACAATTCGTGCCAATATTGATTATGCAGAATATCCTGCACTGACTAAAAAGGGGTATATAGGTGTTAAAGTATGGATTAATAGACCAAAGGAGAAATAAATATGTTAATACCAAGAAGAGTAAAGTATAGAAAACAAATGCGGGGAAGAATGAAAGGGGAGGCTCATCGTGGAACAACACTTGCCTTTGGTGAATTTGGTCTTCAGAGTGAAGAAGAAGGATGGATTTCCAGCAGGCAGATTGAGGCTGCACGTAGATCCATTACACACTATACACAGCGAGGTGGAAAAGTGTGGATTAGGATTTTTCCTGATAAACCAATTACCAAAAAACCACCAGAGGTGCGTATGGGAGGGGGAAAAGGTGACGTCTATGAGTATGTCGCCCCTGTTCTTCCTGGAAGAGTACTTTTTGAGATGGGTGGTGTATCCAAAGAAGTTGCAATGGAGGCTCTGCGTTTAGCAGCGCATAAGCTTCCTGTGAAGACAAAATTTATTAGTAAGGAGTAATGATTATGAAACAGAAAGTATTATCAGAAATCAAAAATAAAGATGTTCAAGAATTAAGAAAGATGCTTGATGAAGCTAAAAAAGAATTATTTCAACTTAAACTTGATCATGCGCAGTTTAAACTTAAGAATACTCGATCTATTTTTCATAAACGAAAAGAGATTGCAATTATACAAACAATATTAAAAGAAAAGGAGGCATATGGCAAAAACGCTTAGAGGTAAAGTTATTTCAACATCAATGCAGAATACTGCGGTTGTAGAGGTGACAAGAAGGACGCCTCATCCAGTATATAAAAAGTTATTGACAAAAAGTAAGAAATACAAAGTTGATACCAGAAATGTCAACGTCAATGTGGGAGATGAGGTTGTGATTGTCGAAACAAGACCCATATCCAAAGAAAAACATTTTGCAGTTGCTCAAGTAATAAAAAAACAAGGTAAGGAGAAATAATTATGGTACAGCATAGAACAATGTTAACCGTGGCAGACAACTCAGGAGCAAGACTTTTGCAAGTGATCCATATTTTTGGAGGATCAAAGCGACGCAAAGGTGGTCTCGGTGATATCGTCAATGCTGTTGTCAAACAAGCTATTCCTCATGGACAGGTAAAAGAAGGAGAAATAGTCAAAGCGGTTATTGTAAGAACGCGCAAGGAACATCGTCGAGAAGATGGGTCTTACATACGCTTTTCCGATAATGCTGCGGTTTTGATTGACAACGCAAAGGATAAGAATCCTCGCGGCACACGCATCTTTGGGCCTATTGCCCGAGAAGTACGTGATAAAGGATTCACTAAGATTGCCAGTATGGCAATTGAAGTTGTTTAAGGAGGTAAACTATGAAATACAAAAAAGGAGATTTAGTTATCGTAACAGCAGGAAAAGATAAAGGAAAAATAGGGAAAATTGAAAAAGTTCTAACAAAAGAGAACAAAGTTATTGTTGAGGGAGTTAATCAGTATAAACGTCACGTCAAGGCACGTTCTGAAGGGCAAAAATCAGAGATAATTACGATAACCAAACCATTACCGGTATCCAATATCGCATTTTTTGATCAGAAAACCAAAAAACCAACGCGTTTGGGATATAAGATAGAAAAAGGAACAAAGATTAGAATTAGTAAAGTATCAGGAGAGGAAGTTTAATATGGAAAACTTACAAAAACGGTATATCAATACAATACGCAGAGAATTACAGGAAAAACTCAAAATTAAAAATCCCATGGCGACACCTAAGCTAGTAAAGATAGTTGTTAATATGGGTGTCAAAGATGCAGTAGTTGATAAGAAAAATATAGATCGAGCCAGTGCAGCTTTGGCAAAAATCACGGGTCAAAAACCAAAAATCGCAAGAGCTCGAAAATCTATAGCCTCCTTTAAGGTGCGTCAAGGAGATCCAATCGGAGTGATGGTAACTCTGCGAGGTAAGAGAATGTATGACTTTTTTGAGAAACTGACGAGTATTGTTCTTCCTCGATTGAAGGATTTTCATGGCGTTAGTAGAAAAAGCTTCGACGGTAAAGGAAATTATACTCTTGGTTTAAGCGAATACACTGTCTTTCCTGAGATTGATCCGGCAAGCGTGGAGCGTGTGCAAGGATTAGAGATGGTTTTTGTAACTACAGCACGTGACAATGAGGAAGGCTTAGCACTTCTTGAAGCTTTAGGAATGCCATTTGCAAAGGAAGGAGGTAAATCATAAGAATAGCTTGTCTTTTGAGGCTGAAAAGCTTATAATCGTTAGTCACTATGGCAAAAAAATCAGATATTGTTAAATTTCAGAAAAAACAGAAATACGCAGTAAGACACGTGAATAGATGTGCTATTTGTGGAAGGTCAAGAGGTTACCTTAGACGCTTTGGTCTGTGCAGAATTTGTTTTAGAGAAAGAGCGTCTAAAGGTGAGCTTCCAGGAGTCTTGAAAGCAAGTTGGTAACCCTTAAAAGGATTTTATTATGATTAATCATCAGGTAACAGATTTTATTATTAGAGTTAAGAATGCTTCAGCAGCAAGAAGAAAAGAAGTTATTATGCCTTACTCATCTATAGTTAAGGCTATCGCTAAAGTTCTTGTGAAGGAAGGATTTCTGGCAGATGTTAAAGAAACAGAGATTGAAGGAAAGAAAATGCTTTCTGTTGGTATTCGTTATGCTAAACGTAAGCCAGTTGTAAATACAGTTGAAATAGTTTCCAAACCATCACTTAGAGTATATATGAATAGTAATGAATTGCAAAAAGAGATGCGCAAGAAGGCTCTGACTATACTCGTTTCCACAAATGAGGGCATTATGACCGCCCAAGACGCTTTAAAAAAGGGAATAGGAGGAGAAATTCTTTTTAAGATAGGATAGGGAGATAATTTTATGTCAAAAATAGGAAAATTACCAATTCAATTACCATCTGGAGTACAAGTGACAGTCAATGGACAAGATATAACGGTTTCTGGTGTTAAAGGACAATTATCTTATCATGTTCCAGAAGGAATTCAGGTTGAAGTTGTTGATAATACAAATTTAGTTGTTTCTCAAAAAGATCCTGCCAATAAAGATCTTGCAGCAATTTATGGTCTTACACGAGCGCAACTTGCCAATATGGTAAAAGGGGTAAGTACCGGTTTTGAAAAAAAACTGGAATTAAAAGGTGTAGGATATAGAGCTCAAATTCAAGGTAATGATCTTATTCTCTCTCTTGGATTTTCGCATCCTGTCAAATTTACTCCCAAGGAGGGAATAAAAATTAGTGTTAGTGATAATGTTATTACCGTATCGGGAATAGATAAAAGCCTTGTAGGTGAGACAGCTGCCAAGATACGTAGTATCAAAGAGCCTGAGCCTTATAAAGGTAAAGGGATTCAATATGTTGGGGAGCAAGTTCGAAGAAAGGCAGGAAAAGCTGCAAAAGCAGTAGGAGGAAAATAATGGAAGAGGTAATTAAGAAAAGAGTTAAAAGACAGAAAAGAGTACGGGAAAAAATTAGAAGTGTTACTACACTTCCCCGTCTTTCTGTCTTTAGATCTAATAAACGTATGTATGCACAGATTATTGATGATCAAAAAGGTGTCACACTTTTAGGTGTTGCTGAGAAATCCCTTACTGGTAGTAAGACTGAACGAGCACGGTCTCTTGGACAAGAGATAGCTAGACTAGCAAAAGAGAAACAGATAACTCGTGTAGTTTTTGATAAAGGAAGATATGCTTATCATGGCCGCGTAAAAGCGTTCGCAGAGGGAGCGCGGGAAGGAGGATTGCAATTTTAAAATGGATCAGACAGGTCAAAAGAGTGATTTTATTGAACAAATTGTAAAAATAAGCAGAGTCTCTAAGAAGACAAAAGGAGGGAATAAAGTGAGTTTTTCAGCTTTAGCTGTTGTAGGTAACGGACGAGGTAGAGTGGGAGTTGGACTAGGAAAAGCACCTGATGTTTCAGCAGCAATTCGCAAAGGAATTAACTTAGCAAAGAAACACATGATAACTGTTCCAATTGTGAATGAAACAATTCCTACACGCATAGATGTCAAAGTAGGAGCCTGTAGAGTGATGCTTAAACCTGCTCCGCGAGGCAGTGGTATTATAGCGGGTGGAGCAGTACGCAGCGTAGTATCAGCTGCTGGTATTACAAATATTTCATCAAAAGTGCTAGGATCGAATAATAAAGTAGGCAATGTGTACGCAACCTTTGAAGCTCTACGACAACTGGCATTAATGAAAGAAAGAGAAGATATGAAAAAGGAGAAGGTGAAATAAGGCTATGACACTTTATAAATTACCCAAAATAACAGAGAAAAAGAAACGTCGTCTCGGTCGAGGCCATGGGTCAGGACGAGGAAAAACAGCAGGGCGTGGAACAAAAGGCCAAAAAGCACGCAGCTCAATCCCACTATCTTTTGAAGGTGGAGCTCTTCCTTTGATTAAACGTCTTCCTTTTCTCAGAGGTAAGGATCGGCATCGATCTCTTCTTGTAGATCCAGTTGTTCTTAATGTTAAGGCTTTAAACAAACTTCCCAAAAATAGTGTGGTAGATATTGATACTTTAGTAAAATATAAGCTGGTAAGAGAGAAAGAGGCAAAAGTTCGTGGAGTAAAAATTCTTGGGGATGGAGAATTAACAATTCCACTTACTGTCAAACTTCCAGTTTCAAAAGCAGCTGAGGAAAAGATTCTCAAAGCGGGTGGAAAAGTTGAGCCGATTTCATTAAGTGTAAACGTTTCTCAATGAACAAATTTTTCTCAACTATAACTAATGCATATCGTACTCCAGAGGTGCGAAAAAAAATTCTTTTTACACTTTTTATCTTTTTTGTTTTTCGCATCTTCGCTCATATACCAACAGCTGGTGTTAATTTAGCACAACTTGAGCAACTTTTTGCCCAAAACCAGTTTTTAGGATTATTAAATATTTTTTCGGGAGGAACTCTGAGCAGATTTTCTATCATGGCTCTTGGACTAAATCCTTATATTAATGCTTCCATTATCCTGCAGGTTCTGACAATGGTATTTCCTAAACTCGAAGAACTCTCAAAGGAAGGTGAGATGGGACGCCGGAAAATAAATCAATATACTCGTTTCTTAACTGTTCCATTAGCTGTTCTTCAAGCAATCGGCATGTATGCTCTTTTACGAAGTCAAGGGATTATTGCTAACTTAACTCCTCTTCAGTTAATTGCTTTTATTATGACTATGACAGCCGGTACAATGTTTCTTGTCTGGTTGGGTGAGTTGATCACTGAAAGAGGAATAGGTAATGGTATCTCAATTCTTATTTTTGCTGGTATTGTCGGAAATTTTCCAGTGTCTCTGGGTCAGACATTGGCAACAACTACTGCTGAGAATTTGATTGGAGTTCTTATATTCGTGTTATTGGGATTGGCAGTGATAGTAGCTATTATTGCTGTTAATGAAGCTACACGACAAATTGTAGTGCATTATGCCAAAAGAATGAGAGGAAATAAAACATATGGTGGACAATCAACTCATCTTCCTCTTAAGCTCAATCAGGCGGGAGTTATTCCTATAATTTTTGCAGTCTCTTTAGTGCTTCTCCCCTCATTAATATCCAACTTTTTGATCTCATCAAGAAACCAAATGTTTATTAACATTGGTCAATTTTTAACAAATTGGTTTAATCCTAATGGTGTAGTTTATAACATTACGTATTTTATTTTGGTGGTCGGTTTTACTTTTTTCTATACAGCGGTAGTGTTTAATCCGAAAAAAATTTCTGAAGATATCCAAAAACATGGAGGATTTATTCCGGGAATTCGTCCTGGTACGCAAACTGCTCATTATCTCAATTATATCCTTACGAGATTAACACTTGTGGGAGCTATTTTTCTTGGTTTTATTGCAGTTCTTCCATCTATCGTCTTGGCAATTACTAATGTACAGACGCTTTTTTTAGGGGGGACAAGCATTTTGATCGTTGTAAGTGTCGTACTCGAGACATATAGAGCAATTGAGGCAAATATTGTTATGCGCAGTTATGAAGGATTCTTAAAAACCAGATGAAAATTATACTTATTGGTATCCAGGGAGCTGGAAAATCAACTCAAGGTAAATTATTATCGCAAAAACTCAATCTACCTTACCTTTCAACAGGTCATATTTTTAGAGAGTTGGCCAAAGAGCATACTCCTCTTGGAAGATATATTAAAGAAGTTATGAATGCTGGATATCTTATTCCCGATAATAAGACATTAAAGATTGTTAGTGAATATCTTCAACGTCCGGAATATCAAAAAGGATATATTCTTGATGGATTTCCTCGAACCTTACATCAAGCTGAAAAATTCGAAAATGGTATTGATTATGTTTTTTATTTAAAGGTTTCTGATAGAGAGGCTCTTTGGAGACTTTCATATCGAGAAGGTGATGAGGCAGAAGATAGAGAGGATGAGACTCTAAAAGCTATTCGCAAGAGGATAGAGCTTTTTCATAAATATACTGAGCCAGTATTAGATTACTATCGAAAACATCATCTTCTTTATGAGATAAATGGTGAACAGCCAATAGAAGCTATTCACAAAGATATTATGAGGATAATAAAAAATAAAAAACATGCAACGGTGTAAGATGGGAGGATTTATTATTGCAATTGATGGTCCTGTTGCCTCAGGAAAAGGGACAATTGCCCCACTTCTTGCAAATCGACTAAATGGCTTTTATCTTCAGACAGGTGCTATGTACAGATCTGTTGCTTTGTATTGTATTAAACACTCTATTGATCTTACTAACAAAGAAGCGATCATAAAGCATCTTCCAAGGATTGTAATTAAATTTTCCAATGGGAGGATTTTACTTAACGGAGAAGACGTAACAGATGAGATTAGACAAGAAAAAGTTGCCTATGCCTCATCAACGATAGCGACAATTCCTGAAGTAAGAGCATTTCTTGTAAAAGAGCAACAACAAATTGCACTAAAAGAACTAGAAAAAGACAGAGTGGTTGTTGCTGAAGGGAGGGATACAGCAACCAAAGTATTTCCTGATGCCAAGCTGAAGATTTTCCTGACTGCCAATCCTCAAGTTAGAGCAAAACGCCGTCAAGAGCAAATAAACAAGCTTATCGGTAAAAAAGTTACTTTTGATGAAGTGCTTTCGGAGATTTTAAAACGTGATGAACAAGACAAAAATAGAGCGATAGATCCTTTAGTATCTGATCCAAAAGCGCATGGATATGTTATACTTGACAATTCTTCTCAGACAGAGAGACAGACATTAGAACAGATTATTAATTTGTTAAAAGAGAGAGGACTTTATCATGATTGACATCAAAACAAAAGAAGAAATTGAGATAATGAAAAAAGGTGGCAAGATTCTAGCTGAATCACTTTTTGAGACACTTAGAACGGTTAGACCTGGGATAACAGAAGCAGAGCTTGATCGGATAGCGGAGAAGGCTATTAGGAGAAGGGGAGGAGAACCTGGTTTCATGAGAGTGCCAGGATACAAACATACAATATGTGTTGCCACCAACGAGGTGGTTGTTCATGGAATCCCTGGTGATCGTATTCTCAAAGAAGGAGATATCATCTGTATTGATTGTGGAGTTTATTATGGGGGGTTGCATACAGATATGGCAGAAACAATAATAGTAGGTTCAGAAAATAGTGTTCAAAAAGAAGTTCGGGATTTTCTGAGGACATGCAAACTCGCCTTACAAGAGGCAATTGCAGTTGCTAAGGCCGGAAACAGAGTTGGACATATTTCCAAGACAATTCAGGATATTGTAGAAGGAAAAGGATACAGTATTGTTCGCAGTCTTGTGGGGCATGGAGTTGGAAGAGAACTGCATGAAGAGCCAGAAGTTCCGGGTTTTTTGCAGGGTAAAATAGCAAGAACACCTCTTTTAAAGGAAGGCATGACAATTGCAGTAGAAGTTATCGCTACGATGGGTAGTCCTGAGGTTTGTTATGCCAATGAAGATGGATGGACAATAAAGACTGTAGATAATAGTCTCTCTGCAGTTTTTGAGAGGACAATTTTAATTACTAAGGATAAACCGTTGATTCTAACTCAATAGTGTTGCTCTTTTGATGTATTATTGCTATAATGTTTAAAAGAAATTATTCGTCTTTTGTGTTTTGTAGCAAACGCTCCATACTGCCTGGGGTTTGCTCTTTTATGCTTTAAGAGCATCTGAGGCAAGAAGTAATATATGGCGCATCAAGGATCATTTGAGAAAGAAGGAGTTGTGAAGGAAGCACTGCCCAATACATTATTTAGGGTAGAGTTAGATGATGGGTCAACTGTTCTCTGTCATCTCTCAGGAAAAATGAGACTTAACTTTATCAAAATTCTTCCTGGAGATAGAGTGAGGATTGAAATGACCCCATACGATCCCACAAAAGGACGTATTATCTATAGAGTAAAGTAAAAAGAGTTATGAAAGTACAAGCAAGTGTCAAAAAACGATGCAAAAAGTGTAAAATTATCAGGCGCAAGGGCGTCGTTTTTGTCATTTGTGAGATACCAAAACATAAGCAGAGACAAGGATAAATCATATGCGTATTGCAGGAGTTAATATACCAGATGAAAAACGAGTAGATATAGCTTTAACATACCTTTATGGTATAGGAAGAAGCAATGTAAAACATATTCTCAAAGCAGCCAATATCGATGCATCAAGACGAGTAAAGGATCTTACAGAAGAGGAACAAAAGAGAATAACGAAAGCTTTGGATGCAATTAAAATCGAGGGAGATCTTCGCGCAGAGGTGTTGGAGAATATTAAAAGGCTTAAAGAAACAGGCACTTACAGAGGTTTAAGACATATTCGCAATCTTCCAGTAAGAGGACAGAGAACTCGATCAAATGCTCGAACAAAAAGAGGAAAAAGAGTCACTATTGGAGCAATTAAGAAAGAAATTGCAGCTAAAATGGAGGCTGCGGCAAAAGCAAAAGCAGCAGGAAAATAATTCCTGTTTGAAATTAAGAATAAATTATGGCAGCAAAAAAACAAACAAAAGTTACACCTAAAAAGAAATCAACATTAACTGTTAGTGATCATGGTAGGGTTTATATCACTGCAACGTTTAACAATACATTGGTCACGATTACAAACGATAAAGGAGATACTATTGCTTGGAGCTCATCAGGAAATGCTGGTTTTAAGGGTACTCGGAAATCTACTCCCTATGCAGCGTCAGTTGCTGTTGAGTCTGCTGCAAAAAAAGCAGTAGATAAAGGTTTAAAAACAGTTGATGTATTTATAAAAGGACCTGGTGCAGGTCGTGATTCGGCGCTTCGAGCGATCAAATCAGCAGGTCTTTCAATCTCATCAATATCAGACATCACGCCTATTCCACATAATGGGCCGCGACCAAAGAAGAAAAGGAGAGTTTAATGTACTATGGCACGATATACAGGACCTAAACATAAATTAGCAAGAAGAGAAGGAGTCAATATACTTGATAAGACTTCAGCAAGTCTTGCACGTCGTTTAAATATTCCTCCAGGAGTTCATGGAAGGAAAGGAAGAAAACGTCTATCTGAGTTTGGTTCTCAGCTTAGGGAAAAACAAAAAGCCAAGGCAATGTATGGAATACTAGAGAAGCAGTTCAAAAGGTTAGTTACTGAACTGGAGAAACAAAAAGGAGATACAGGCGAGTTGTTACTTTCCCTTCTTGAGACACGACTTGACAATATTGTTTATCGGCTTGGGTTTGCAAAAAGTAGATATCAGGCTCGTCAATTTGTTTCACACGGACATATTAAGGTAAACGGCAAAAGATTGACAATTCCATCTTATCGAGTAAAAGTTAATGATATCATTGAGCTTGATGAGAAAATTCAGAAAAATCCTGATGTAAGCAAGCTTCTTGAAGAAAAACCAAACCTTCTTCCATTTTTGGAGCGTCAAGGTACAACAGGTAAGCTTATTCGTATGCCCAAAAGGGAGGATATCGTGGTGCCATTCAATACTCAACAGATTATTGAATATTACTCAAGATAATGATACAATATTTATCATTGCTAAGTAAAAATTAATATGGAGATTATGCAATTTACAGTAAAGGAAATACTCAATACCCCTCTTTATGGTGAATTTGTTATTGAGCCGCTCGAGTCGGGTTATGGGTATACCATGGGGAACGCTCTTAGACGAGTTCTTTATACTTCCATTCCTGGAGCAGCAGTTACTGCTGTTAAGATCTCTGGCGTAAAACATAAATTTTCAACAATTGCAGGATTGAAAGAAAACGTCATTGATCTTCTTTTAAATATAAAAGAACTCAATCTTCGTTTAGCAGATGGTAAAGATTCTGCAGTAATAAAACTCTTGGTAAAAGGACCAAAACAAATTACAGCAGGAGATCTTGACGCAACTGATGGTGTTGAAGTTATTAATAAAGATCAATATCTGGGTTCTCTATCAGGTAAGGACTCAAAACTTGAGATGGAACTTACTGTTGAAAGAGGACTCGGATATTCTCTTGCCGAAGAAAGAAAATCAACATCTGTTGGAGTAATCCAAACAGATGCAATTTTCTCACCAATTCGCCGTGTAACCTACTCAGTAGAATCTACTCGAGTTGGACGACGAACAGATCTTGATAAATTAACTATTAAAATCTGGACTAACGGGACAGTTGATCCAAAAGAAGCTCTTGAGAGAGCAGCGAAAATTCTTGCTACATCATTCATGCAAATTTATGAACCACAGATTCAAACAGCTGTTGAAGAATCTACGGCTCCATCTAAATCTCTTACTGCAGGTGCAATGACTATTGATGAACTAGATCTTCCTACACGAATTTATAATTCACTGCGCAATGGGGGCATTGAGACAGTTGAGCAGCTTTTAAATACTCCGAGAAAAGAGTTAATTTCCATGAGAAATATGGGAAGCAAATCCATTTCAGTGATTGAAGAAAAGTTAAAAGAAAAAGGATTTTCTTTTACTTTATAAGCTAATCTCAAATCTTAAATCTCAAATGTCAATTCTGCATCTGTAAATCCCATTTATAATTCGATTTAAGATTTGCATGTAGATTGGCTTTAAGGTTTGAGTTTTTTTTGTATTTTTTATGAGAAAAAGAGTTTTTGGTAGACAATTAAAACGAGACACCAATGAAAGGAAGGCTCTCTTTAGAGGGCTTGCAACTTCTTTAGTGCTTCATGAAAGTATAAAAACTACAGAGGAGAAAGCAAAGGCTGTCAAAAGTTATATAGAAAAGCTAGTGACAAAAGCCAAGAAAAATAACTCTGTTCATGCAGAAAAATTACTTCAACAACACCTGCCTTCAACAGCTATAAAAAAACTTATTAACGAGATTGCTCCACGCTTTAAGACAAGATCGGGTGGATATACCCGCATCATTAAAATAGGACAGCGTTTATCAGATAATGCTCCAATGGTGATTCTGGAATGGGTTGAGAAAAAAGGTGTTGTCAAAAAAGATGAAGAGAAAACGGATCAAAAAGAACAATCTGATAAAAATAAGACCAAGACACAAGCTGAGAAGATAACTAAAACAACAAAAAAAGAAACGACAGAGCCAAAGAATGTAAAATCTAAGAAATCTACTACAAGAAAGGAAAAAGATCAAAAATGAAAACTCAAACAGCACCTACAAAAAAACAGGATATTCAACGAGCTTGGCATCTTATTGATGTAAAAGAAAAAATATTAGGTCGAGTTGCCACAGAAATTGCAGAGCTTCTGATGGGTAAATCAAAACCCTATTTTGTTAGAAATCTAGATTGTGGAGATTACGTTGTGGTTATTAACGCTAAGGATATTAAGGTGACGGGTAATAAAGAAGAGAAAAAAGTTTATTATCGACATTCAGGATATCCAGGTGGATTTAAAGCTGAGACACTAAAGGAGCTGAAAGCAAGAAAACCAGAGGAGGTCTTAAGACGCGCTGTCAAAGGTATGTTGCCTCAGAATAAGCTTCGTGATAAAATGCTCAAGCGTTTATTTATTTTTGCAGGAGAGGAACATCGATTTCAAGATAAATTTGTAAAAAAGGAAGAATAATATGGCCGAAGAGAAAGCAGAGACAACAAAAAAGAACACTACCAAAAAAGATTTTATCTTCGCAGTTGGAAGACGAAAAGAAGCAGTGGCACGAGTTAGACTTTATGAAAATCTTCGGGATGGAATTAATTGGAATGGAGTTGAGGTTAAGAAAGGAGAGATTATTGTTAATGGCAAACCTATTGCAGAGTACTTTCCGGGTGAAGTTAATAGATTTCGCTATACAGAGCCAATCAGAGTTGTTAATGCTCAGAATAAATATACTTATACTATAAAAGTTGAGGGTGGAGGTAAGTCTGGACAGCTAGATGCCGTTATCGCAGGTATAGCCAATGCTCTAGCAAAAGCTGACGAGGAACATTACAGACCTATTTTGAAAGAAAAAGGCTTTTTGACCAGAGATGCTCGAGTGCGTGAAAGACGCAAGGTGGGTACTGGTGGAAAAGCTCGACGCAAGAAACAATCTCCAAAGCGATAATCACTTCAGCTATTTAACTTTTTACAAATTAAACTCTAAATTTTAGATGAAGAAACTTTTTGTTGTTGTGTTGATAAATAAGACGTTAACTCAATTGCAATGCTACCCAGTGTTAGGAGGAAGAGAATAAATCCAGCTAGCCATCCAAAAACTGGAATAAGTCCCAGTATAAAAAGAACTATTACACCAACAATTGCTGCTCTCCAATCTAGAATATAATCTTTTTTATTGCGTGAGTACCACCATGAAAGAGTTTTCCAGCCGACATACACCTTTGTCAGGCCAAGACTAAGTAGAATTAGAAGTATATAGATCACAAATGAAGTTGCTCCCAGCCAAAGAATAATCAGAAAAATAAAACTTGCAATTGGCATAAGAAGAAGATTTACAAATCCAAGCGCAATATTTTTTAGAGGTGAGGTGTCTGCTCTATGAAGAACATTTTTTGTAAAAAGAGGCAAGAGTAAGATAAATAAAAGAGCAAAAAGAATATCTGCAATAAGTTTATAGATGAATCCTGTAGATATTAAAGCACGAATGCCGCTTTTTTCTCCATCTCTTAACTTGGTGAACTGTGTTTTACCTTGAATTCTAGCCTGAACATCAATCTTTGCTTTTTCTGAAGAACTGTAAATTAAATCTCCTCCTATAGAAGCGAATGGTCCAAGTGTTAGAGATCCAACTGTGCCACTTACATTACCTCCAACTCTATTGTTAATAATCACGCCTCCTCCATTGATATGTGCATCACCATTTACTGTTCCTTGAAGTGATAGTTTTCCACCAATAAAGATAAGATCTCCTTTAATGGATGCATTTTTCGTGATCTTTACCGATCCGCCAACAACAACTACGTCATTTTCTACTGGTGCATCAATAGTAATATCCCCACCTACAATACGAATAGAATCGCCTACTTTTTCAGATACTGTAATATTTCCTCCCGCAGCCAGAATGTCTCCTGTAACTGGACTGTTAATAGTAATATCTGCTCCAGCTGTTGTTAAGTCGTTGGTGATAGGAGCATTAATATCCACCGATCCTCCAAAAACATAGGCATTCTTCATTGGTCGTACAACAACTACAGAATCATCTCCTGTTTTAATTTCGGCTGCATTGATTGTTGTGGCGAAGGCAAATGATAGGAGGGTAATTGTAAGAGAGAAAAAGAAGAAGGTTAATTTTTTCATACAGATTGTTTTAAGAATACTATATTTGAATTCTTCAATCAATACTCTGATATAGAAAGTATAATCTATTTTTTACGTAAAATAGTTGAATCTAAGAAATCTGAAAGTGATTGTTGGTAGAGAGGAGATATTGGAAGTTTTTTTATTCTTCTAATCGCTTTTTGTCTATATGATTTGATAAGATTCTGAACATCTTCTGTTACGTTGTATTTCTCTAATAAAAGTTGATAGGTTTTCATATCATTGTGAGTAATATGTTTTTTGCGTTGGAGATTTAATACGTAGGTTTTATCTTCAGCAGATGCTTTAGACATAAGTCTTACATAATGAAATGTTTTTTTATTTTCTCTGAGATCAGATCCAATTGGTTTTCCAAGTTCTTCCTCTGTTGCGTAAATACCAAGCTCATCATCTTTAATCTGGAATATTATACCCATGTACTCTCCAAGAAGTTGAAGATCTTTAATGGTTTTAGATCTAGCCTCCGCAAGAAGAGCTCCTATAATAAAAGGAAGTGAGAATGTATACCTAGCAGTTTTGTAAGTATAAAGTGCAATAATATCGCTATCTTTGGGAAGATGATTTTGTGTACTTAGGGCTACATCCTGCATCTGCATGAGTCCGACCTTAATAAATTCATCGCAAAGTAATTTTTGAATATGTTGTTTGGTCTTTGCAGGAAGCGATGTTTGGGATAGAATAGCAAAAGCAAGAAAAAAACACACATCTCCTACACAAATCGCAAGAGATTTTCCAACGTGAAGCTTATGTTTACCAGAAAACGTTTCAGCGTAGGACACATGTAACGTTTTCTCTCCGCGCCTAAGCGTGTCATTATCCATGATATCATCATGAATAAGAAGAGCTGAGTGGATAAGTTCTATAACACAAGCAATACGTATATGATCTTCTGCTATATTTTTTTTAAATAATTGAAGAGTACTGAGAATAAGACCACCCCTTATCATTTTGCCTTTTAAAAGAAATATCTCAAGTCTATTAAAGACATCATCACCATAGGGTTTAAGCATAGTAAAAGTCTGCTTTTTCTTTTTAAGATAGGCAGCAAGAACTTCTGATATGTGATCTTTATGTTGTATAAGGTTGCTTTCTAGATCCATAATCGAATATTGGAGTATAATTATACCTCTTTTTTTAAAAGTATGAGTGAATCTTTTATACAATCTCTTAGAGATATTTGTACACGAGCGATTGCTAGAAGAATTTTTCCCGGTTGTGCGATAGGAATTGTTATGCAGGGTGAAACAAATTTTTTTTCATTTGGCAATCTTACCTATGCACAGAAAGCACCATTAGTGACTGAGAAGACTGTATATGATATTGCATCTATTACAAAAGTTATTCCAACATCACTTTTAGCACTCAAGCTGCTTGAAGAAGGTAAAATAACCTTAGAAACAAAAGTGCAAAACATTCTTCCTGAAATAAAAAACAACTATCAGGATAAGATTACTCTACATCATCTTCTTACACAAACTCTTGATTTTAATTTGAGACTTTCCACATTAAAAAATTTGTCTCCTCAAGAGTTATTATCAAAAATATTTCATGCTCAGCTTCGTTTCCCACCGGGAGAAAGTTATGCGTATAACAACACAACAAGTATTCTTCTAGGTCTTGTAATAGAGAGAGTTACGCAAAAAAATCTTGATGTGTTAGCTTATGAGATGCTTTTTCAACCGCTTGAGATGAAGAGAACAACGTTTAACACTTCTTCATTTTTTCCTGAGCAGGTTGCACCCTCAGAGATTGATAGCTGGAGAGGAGGGGAAATTAGAGGAGAGGTTCACGATGAAAGTGCATATGTCTTAAGCAAGATAATAACACCGGGTTCTGCTGGACTTTTTTCAACAGCTGAAGATTTAACAAATCTGCTTCTAATGTTAACTACTCAGGGAATATATAGATCCAAACAAATTTTTACAGACGAAACTATACAACTTATGCAGATAAATCAATCGAGCACCCAAGATAAAACTATTGGATTGGGTTGGGAATTATGTGCTTCTTGGATGGGAACAAGAATACCTAAGGCAACTATTGGGAAAACAGGTTTTACAGGATGTAGTATTCTTTGTAATATTCCTCTTGGATTGGGAATGGTTTTTTTATGCAATCATACTTATCCTTATCGTCGTCGGAAAAAAGAAGAAATTCTATCTTTCAGGAAAGAACTTGGTAACCTTCTCTTTTCAGAAATTTAGAAAAAAATATCAAGAAAAAATTATTTCTTACTTTAACTTCCAATATTGCTTTTGTTTTCTTCGGATAACAAGTTAAGGCCAGTTTGAGGATCATATGCTCTATAAAGTGCTTGCTTATTTACATTTATAACCACTTCTCCGGTTGCAGAGATGACAAGTTTTTTTATATGTCCTCCAAGGGTGGAATAATCTTTACGTGCAAAAACTCCATGTAAATGAAGGACAACTTTATCCTGCATCCAGGCACTATTTCCATTAAGACTGACAATTTCAAGCTCTTCTTTAAATGTTTTATCTAGATACTGTTTTTTCGTTAAGTCATAAAAGGAGAGAATAATTTCATTAGCTGCACCAATAGCAGTAAATGTAGAAGATGGGATACGTTTTGAAGCAATATATGCTTGAAGTTCAGAAACAAGATTTTCTCCCGAAGTACATCTTAAAATCACATAGTTTTGCTCATTAATAAGTTCTATCATTGATTAAAAACGTTTTTTTACTGCTTTGGAGTTTCTATTAACCCACCAGTCATCTTCTTTGTTTGAAAACCACCACTCATCAGATTCTGTTGCAAGTATTTCTTCCGCAAGTTTTTTTGCTACATCTGTTTTGAGTCGTTTTATCGATGATGGAATCCATGTTTTTGCTCTCGTATTGCCGATATCTACATGTTCTTTGAGGGAGAGAATCCATTCTATAGTATCTGCATCTTTTGCTAATAGTGCTTCTTTTGTTTTTCGTTCTTTATGTTCCTGTAAAAGCGAAAGAATGTCCTCTCCGAAGGGAACTGTCTTGGCAAGATCGTGAATTGCTCTTTCTTCGTCTGAAACAGTATATTTTTGATGGACATAGTTAAGATCACTGGTTCGTGCTTCTGCCAGATCATGAAAAAGGCACATTTTTAGCACTTTGGCAGTGTCCACATTTTTTTCCATTGTTGATAAAACATATCCTACATATACGACTCTATTAATATGCTCTGCAACTGATTGTTCTCCACTTCCGAGAAAATGAAATCCTGAGCGAGGCGTCTTAGAGAGAATGCCGACTTCAAAAAGGAAATTAACAATATTTTTTAAATTCTTCTTCACGAATGTATTGTAGTGATAAGGTATTGTATAGTCAATCAGCAGCTGGTGTATAAAAGTCGTGTGAGACTCTGCTTGCGTGTACTGGCTGGAAGGATTCAGGATGATATTGGCGTGGCCTTTGAAGATGAACAATATTTGTACCATCTTCATCTCGGAAATGTCTACCAATAAAAACTGTTATTGGAGGTGTTTGTCCATGATTGTGTTCTTCGATAATAGCACGTATCCCATGGTATTGTCTTAACGTTTGAAGCTCTTTTTGTTCACTGTGTACTCCAAAATCAATTATAACCCCCTGAGAATCAGGCAATACTCCAAATATATCTACTTGTCCGCACGTCTTGGCAACTTTTCCATCTTCTCTTGTTATTTCTCGGTTATAAATGACTTGATAATCGTTAAGATAGAGTTCTCTAAAGCATAAGGGAGGTGATTCATCTTTGATTGATGACGTAGTTTTTGTTTCCTTTTCTAGTAACTCTTGTCTGATCCAATACCATGCTGCCATAAAAAACAGTTCTTGTTCTTCATGCAATATTTCATACATAACTGGATGAGTTGTATAGTGAGGGTTTTCATCAAGAAATTCTTCTATTTTCTTAGGAGATGGAGGTATGGGTCTTGCTTTTACTTGTCGTCTTGCTAGTACTTCGCGTGCTCCATTCAGAGAATAAGGTTTTTCAAGAGGTTGTATTTTTTTATCAGGAGGAATGATAAACCATTTTCGATCTCCTTTTAGGGTAAAGAGTAAGCCTTCATATTCTTTGGCTATTCCATCATCCAACATTAGTGTGCGTTTTGTTTTTTTAGGTCTTCTTCTGGGTTTAAATTGTTTGATAGCTTCTTTAACAGGTGGGATTTTTTCTGGTTTTCTATTGATGAATGAAGGGAGTGTAGATGATATACGTTTTGCTCCTATAGGTAAGGGAGGATTTTGTAAATATTTTTCTTGGTGATGAAGAAAAAGTAAAGAATCAGGAAGAGTAGATGAAGATTTTTCAACATTCAGATATGCTCTGACCGGAATATTTTCAATAGCCGGGGGCATAAATCTATGCTATTAAAATTCCTAATTTTTGAAAAGATGACTATCTATATCAAAATAGAAGAGGTTAATTTTCGTCGGTAATCAATTCTTTGGCAAAAAGATATCCCCACATAATGACTGCAGGAAGAAGGCTATCAAACTTCTCAGAGTTAAATTCTTTCCCTTTAAGAGTAAATCTTTTAATGTATTGATCACTATGTAAGTTAGTAATAATAAGATCAAGTACTTGACTTATAGGAGGTTGGACTTTAATTCCTTCGGTGAGAGCTCGGCTGACTCTGTTTCTTGCAAGTCTAATGGTTTGCTCATCAGTTACAACCCGATAGGGTGTATATTGTTTAGAGATAGATCTTTCTTTAAGGTATATTTGTACACCGCATGCCATAGCCAGATAAAGAAGACCACACAGACGAGTACGTTTAACCTCCTCAGTTGATGGAATAGGAGTATAGAGGAGTTGCGCAAAGATAAAAGATGCTTTTCGACAATGTTCCAGTAAAGATTCCGGAAGATAGAACTTAGAAAGAACGCTATCATTAGTGTACTGATCCATGGAATAAACAATTTCTTCCCAGATTCTAAGACCTATTGGATCAATTGCTTGTTCCTCTGTATTGGGCAGGCGCTTCATAGAATTTTTTTTACTAATATTAGGATATACTTAAAATGAGAAAAAATGCAAGCACAACAATGTTTTTTTAACTGATTCCTATGATTAGATCTATTTTTCATATTCAAAAAATAAATGAGGGACATGTTTTCTTTTACTCTTTTTGTGTGAAATAATTATAAACATCTTCTGAGATACGAGCAATTAATTCTGCTGCCTGTTGAGGATCGTTAGTTTCAGTGAGCATAACAAATATATAATCTCCTTTTTCTGTAAAAACTATTCCTGCATCATGCTTAACTTTTCCAAGTTCTCCTGTTTTATGTGCAACTCTTACTGAGGAAGGTAGATATTTGGGGATACGATCATTAATAGTTTGTTGTAGAAGAAGATCTAACATTTCTTCTGAATATTGAGAACTTATAAGCTCTTTTTTGTAGATTTTTTCAAAGAAGCGTGCAATGTCGTTGGCTGTTGTTACTGGAGGCGAGCCTGTTTTTGATAAAGTCATACTTTCCTGTTGTAGAAATCGTTGTAAAGATGATATACCTACTTCTTTTGTAAGAAGAAGTGCAGCATAATTATCCGATAAGGCAATCATTTTATTTAACGCATCTTCTACTGTAAGTTCAATTTTTCCTTCTGTAAGTTCTGCTTCGTCAGTGGCTATGTAAAATGCTTTATTAAGCTCGGAAACATCTCTTGCAAGAGTTTGTTCTTTTTTCAATCGTTCTTGATTTAGATAATCATAAACAACAGCCATAGTCCAAAGTTTGTAGAGACTTGCAGTTGGATAGAGTTGGTCAGGATTTAATCTGTATGTTTCTTCTGTTCGCAGATTTTTAATAACTAGAGCATAGTTTCCCTTCGCTCCTGCGAGTTGAGTTGAAACTACTTCATCAAGCTTATTTGTAAAAAGTGAAAGAATTTTTTCTTCTGATTTGTTAACTGTCTCAATGATCGGAGAAACAATTTTGGTTTGTAGTTTTTGTTCATTAAAGGATGAGATAATAAATTCTATGCCTAAAAATAAAATAAGTAGTATTGAGGTAAAAAAGAAAATTCCCTTAATAATTTTCATCGAATTTCTATACTACTGCGAATTTTTCTTTTCTTCAAGTAAAAAAACGATTCTCTCATGTAGGATATCAATGTCATTTGCTAATAGAGATGTTATATTAATCGCTTAAAGATAAATTTGAAAAATTGTTACCATCTTTAATTTATCTAGTGTGTATTTTTAATCAAGAAAATAAATTAAGTTATCATTTCTTGTTTGAGATCCGATTTAAACTGCGGCATTTTAGCTTTGTTTAGCGAACAAAGATTCACTAGAGATATTGCTAGTAAAAACTTTAATGGATTTAAGCTGGATATTAATTTGTTTTTTCCTCTCCTGTTTGTAAATGACCTTCTGTCATAGCAAGAAGTTTGCCAAGTTCAGCAACAAACTTTTTTGCATGATTGCGGCTCATTCCAATACGTGAGACTATTCGAAATTGATTCGAACCAATTATTTTTTGTGCAACATCTAAAATCACACCATCTTCATTTGTAGTCATAAAAATATTATCTGTATATAAAATTGGTGTTGTATCTATGTTGATAGTTAGCTCAACGCTTTTTTGTTCTTTATCATCCATGTTCTTTCCACCTCCTTTTTTAAAACTTGCGTGTAACTAAATACTATACCAAAAGATTGTAATCTTTTGCTTGTCTAAAATAACCTAATTTTTAAACAGAGAATAAAAATCGATCACAGATAACCAGATGTAATAGAAAATAATTACTTCATTTAAAATATCTGCAAAAAAATTATCGTTTTTCTCACAGACACTCTCATCTTAGTGAATATCAAGAATTTGAGGATAGGTCTTAAGAACACCAAGGACGTGATTAAGGAAATTAGATCTGTTAATGCGTGTCACTTGTTCAAGATTTACCCATTGATATTCATCATGTTCACTGCTTAAACTGACTGAGTGTTTATCATTAAGCAACTTGCAAAGATAGGCAATACGGATTACCTGATATCCTTTTGTTGAAATTTCGGAATATGCAGCAAAAGGGAAAAGAGCATTAACAGATAAACCTGTTTCCTCGTATACTTCGCGTTGAACCCCTTGATCCAAATCTTCGTTAAAATTGAGTGCACCGCCTGGTATTTCCCATATTCCCGGATGAGAGTCGTGTGATGCTCTTTTTAGAATCAGAAGATTTTTTTCTTTATCCAAAATTGCTCCATATACGCCAATCTTTATTGGAGTATTTCCGTTATGCATGTTGTTTATTGTATCTATATTTTTATTAAATAACCAGCAGTATTTTAAAATAAACTATTGATTTAACTTTTTTACTGATATAATGGTGAAATAATTTATGAGTAAGACACTTCTGATTATTGCTGGAATTGCACTTATTAATTCTCTCGGATATGGAATTATTATTCCTATTCTTTACTCATATTCTCTCCAGTTTGGTTTAAATGATTTCGAGAACGGAATGCTCTTTGCTATATTTTCTTTGTGTCAATTTTTAGCAACCCCATTTATTGGAAGATTATCTGATAAATATGGTAGAAAGCCGCTTCTTCTTCTTTCACTCTCTGGAACAGCTTTATCCTTTTTCTTGGCTGCTTTTGCTCCCAATGCACTTTTTCTCTTTATTGCTCGTGCACTGGATGGAATTACAGCAGGGAATATTCCCGTTGCCTCAGCAGTGATATCTGATACCACTAATGAAAGAGAGCGAGCAAAAGGATTTGGGATTATTGGAGCATCATTTGGTTTTGGATTTATCTTCGGACCAGCAATTGCAACGTTGACTCTCTCTTATGGTATGAATATGCCTTTTATTATAGCTGGTGTTGTTTCACTTATCACAGTTATTTTTACAGCAGTTTTTTTACCAGAGACGAATAGATATATTGGTCAGGTAGAAAAAAAACATATCTTGCAAATACTGGATATCCAAAAATTAGCAACTGCAATTAAAGATGAAAAAATAGGTATTACTCTTTTACTCTCACTTCTTTATAATATTGCATTTGGTCTTTTTATTTTTACTTTTCAACCACATGCGGTAAAGACGATGGGTCTCTCCGCAAATATAATCTCTCTTATTTATACAATTTATGGAATCGTAGGTATAGTAACACAGGTCTTGTTAGTACCACGTATCGTTAAAAACTTTGGTGAGAGAAAGTCTCTGATACTTTGTTTTGCATTAGTTACATTAGTCTTCGCAGGAATGTATAAGGTATCTGCTTTCTCTGTTTTTGTTTTTCTATCAATAGTTTTTGGATTTGCCAATGGTTTTTTCCTACCAATAATTCAAACACTTCTTTCAAAAGAAGTTGATGCAAAGTCACAAGGATCAGTTCTAGGACTTAATTCATCCTATGTTAGTCTGGGGATGATTGTAGGACCTGTATTGGGAGGTGTTATTGCAACACTCTCAATTCCTCTACCTTTTATTTTTGGTTCAATAATTACACTTGTCTGCTTGATCATCGCACAGACTAAATTAAAAGATCATTATCCTTCTAAAGAACATCTCATCTAGAGAAAATTTTTTAAAAAAAAATTAATTTTTATCTAAAATTAAGGTCTTGTAGTATATGTTAGTGCTGAGTAAATTTCATCTAGAAAATGAGATGGTTTTTTTTCAAGAATTATTGGTTTTACATACCCACTGTTGAGTGCTAGTTGAGAAAATGTGTTAAAGGAGAGTGGATAGGGTACCCATTGATTGCCTTTATCAACATTATATTCTACAAGAATTAATTTACCGTGTGGTTTGAGATAATTTCTTATTTGTACTAGGAAAGACTGTTGATCTTTTATAAAATGCAGTGAATTAGCCATTATGATGCCATCAAGCGGAGGCAGTGGAAGAGATTGTGTGAAGTCAGCAATTAAAAAATGGATACTGGAATTGGGGAATTTTTCGGCAAAGATTCGTTTTTGAATATCAATTCGTTCTCTATTAGTATCTATGGAATAAATGATTGCTTCGTCTCCTGCAAGATCTCTTAATGCAAGAGTAAAGGCTCCCTCACCAGAGCCTAAATCTGCCCATATGCCGCCACTGTCTTCTGGTATAGCCTTTGCCAAGAAACTGATATGTTCACTGTGGGTCATAAGAATAGTTATATAAAAAAGTAGTATTTAAATCTTGTCTTTTGGAGATAATCTTTGATTGAGAAAGTACTATCTCCTCAATTAATCTACAAAGAATATCAATTCCTTCACCTGTTTTTGTAGATATAAAAACAGGTGAGTAAGCAGAATATTGTTGTTGTAGTTCGTGGCATTTTTCTTTTGATATAGAATCTATTTTATTGAAAATATAGATTGTTTCTTTATGGTAAACATTTAGTTCTTTAAGAATATTTTGTACTGTTATAATTTTTCTCTTAATATCATCATCACTGCTATCTATGACATGAAGGAGGACATCTGAATGAATAGACTCCAAAAGCGTTGAGTTAAATGCATCAATAAGAGTAGTTGGTAGATTACGAATAAATCCAATTGTATCTGATACCAGAACTTCTTTTTTGGAATAAGGAAGTTTCATCCTTCCTACACTGGCATCTAGTGTTGCGAATAAAGCATTTTCTACACGATTTTTTTTCTTTGTAAGCAAATTGTAAAGTGACGTCTTACCAGTATTTGTATATCCAACAATTGATACAGTCTGAAGTCCCATTTTGCGTCTTCTTTCAAGTTGTCGTTTTCTGTCATGGGTGAGTTTCTTCAGTTTGTCTTGCACTTTTTTCATTTGTCCTCTCCAGTGTCTCTTCATAAGTTCTGTATTGGTTTCTCCAATTCCTCGCGTTCCTATACTTCCCCCTTGTCGGGAAAGAACATGACCCATGCCATAAATACGAGGACCCATATGACGCATCGCAGCAAGTTCTATCTGAAGACGAGATTCAGTGGTATGAGCGTGCTTGGAAAAGATTTCTAAAATCAGATCTATTCTATCCCATACCTGAATTTGAGAATTGATTTTACTTAAGTAATTTTTCATGTCGTAAATATGTCCTGGTTTGACTATGGCATTGAGGACTACGACATCTATGTGAGTATGTTTTGCGTACTGTGCAATTTCTGCAACTTTTCCTTTTCCGAGATAATGCCCTTTATCATGTACTTCGCGACGCTGGATAACAAATTCGACAACTTTTCCGCCATAAGCATCAACTAATTCTTTTAACTCTTTTAATTCTTTAAAAGCTTCATTATCCGAAATAGAATGCGGAATAATACTTGCAATTAAAAATTGTTCTTGTTTTTGAAGATACGTCATCTTCGCTATTATACTTCACATGTCAAGTTTCTTGTAAAGTAATGCTTTTGTAAAAAAATACGACTAATAAAATAGATAAGAAAAACATTGATTGCATCTTTGATAATTATAGAAATGAGATTTAGTTTCATTGATTGTGTATTATCAATTGAATTGGAAAGAAATAAAAATAAGATATGCAACAGACTAATGACAATTAAAAATATAAGAACCCATCTAATAACCTCAAAAATTTTGTCCTGCTTTAACAATTTTGTGATGCTACCTGTTGCAATATTAATAGATAATATAATAATAAATAACATACTGATTAGACGTATGGTATTTGCAAGATCTTCTGAGGGGAATAAGCGATAGATATAGGTGTCCAAGAGGAATAAGAACATTTTTCCAAGAAGAGTTGATGCTCCAAGATAAATTAAGTAGTATAAAGCAGCAATTTTCCAGCTTGCTAGCTGTTTCATTGAGTTAACAGTATCAGTATAGGATGACTTTGTAAGAATTGCAACAGTGTATTAAATGAGGCTACATAGAATTTTCTTATAAAAAATATTGCTATTAAAGTTTCTTTTCGTGTTTTGTAGTTTACTTTAGTGTTTTCTTAATACACGAAACTGATGTGTTCCCAAGTACCATTTTTTATTGCTTGTATTTTCTTTTCTAAGATAAATGGAGTATTCTCCTTTCCACAGATCAAATGCAGGATCAAAAGTGTATCCTCTCTGTTGAAGAGATCTAACTGCATCATCGTGTATTGGTTTGTTTAGGCTATTCTCTACTTTTTCATCTTCACAATCGAAGATGAGTATGCCTTCCTCTTGTAGAAGCTTATCAATTTGTGTAATAAATAGAGGATTGTCGTAAAGAAAAGAAGGCGGGTTGCGCAATATAATAAATTTAAAAGTATTTTTTTTAAAAGGTGGATAGAGAATATTACCAAAAACAGCTTTTAGAGAGAAAAAGGGACCCTTATCCTTAATAAATTTTGCATAGAGTAATGGTGGTTCAAGCTCTTTTTTTAGTATAGCAACATGTTCTCTGCCATCATCCGGAAGAGCAAAATATGTTACATCTTTTCCAAAAACATGAACGGGAACTGGGTCACATCCAGGGGCTGGGTAAAGTCCTATCGATCCTTCAGGGAGATTTTTTTTTAGTTCTTGATAAAAATCAACTCTTTCTTGGAGTAGCTCATCAAATGAGATCTGCTCCGGATGAGTTTTTATTTCATGATCATTTTTTTCTGACATAAGTATATCTCAATGATTTTTTTTGAAATTATGACGCCAGTTTTTTTATGTCCTCTACTATTTCAGGAAATGTTTCGCTATTGAAATGGCCTCGATCCTCAAAAATTCTTAGAGTTGCATTGGGAAGTTCTTGACTGTAACGTCCAAGATCACCAAATGCAACGACTGGATCATTCTTACTATGATAGAGGATAATTTTTCCTCCTTGTTGTGCAAATTTAGCAAGAGGAGTATTCAGAGTGAAATCAACAAGCGAATTATGCTGGGGTGTGTTATAGGAAGCTGCGATGAGAAGAGTAGCTTTTATTTTTTTAGGATAGTCATTTTCAGAAAGATATTTAGCAAGGAATAGTCCCCCTAAAGAATGTCCTACAAAAATAACCTCCTGATTAAAATAAGGAATAAACTTTTCAAACCAGATTTTCCATTCAATGAATCTTGCATTTTGAGGATTCGGCATCTTCAGGTTGAGAACATCAAAATCTTCCCCTAATTCCTCTTTTAAATTTGCTTTCCAATCTTTGGTTCTTAATCTATCAAGAGAGATCTCTTTTTGTTTGAGATTATTGAGATACTCTTCATATGTTGCAAAGACATCACCGCCATGAATAATGATGACTTGGTGTTGCATAATTTATAATTATATTTTATTAAAAGAGAGCTAGAAAGATATCTTTTCAAAAGAAAGAAAAAAATTTTAGGTAAATATAATTATTTATAAGAGTTATATTTAGGAGGATTTCTTTTAGTAGTCTGCAATGATATTATGGATGTTAACTTATTATGAGTATTTTTGAGTTTTGGCAGATACTCAAAGTAGAAAATAAGATATTTGTTTAAGTAGGATCTCTTAAGTGTAAGTTGCATAGTTGCTCCCTTCCTTTCATAGGTTTACTTTAATGCAAAAGCATACTTAATGCTTGACAGATTAGTAACAAGTATTGGACACAAAAATGACAAATCTCTAAAGAGTAAGAAATTGGAATCTTATTTTGAGATTATGTATAGCAATTATTGCTCTAAAATTTTATACTTGGTGTTATATGCAAAATATAGAGTTTCTAGGAGCAGTAGGGGGAGAGGTTACAGGTTCGTCATACCTTCTGACTTCAGATGCAAGCAATCAAATTTTAGTTGATTTTGGAATGTTTCAAGGGCTTGAAGAGACTGTCAAGAAGAACTATTTACCTCTTTCTTTTTCTCCATCAGCATTGCAAGCTGTTTTTTTGACTCATGGTCATTTAGATCATTGTGGTAGATTGCCTCTTCTTGTTTATGGTGGATTTAAAGGACGGATTTTTATGACCGCTCCCACACGAAAATTTGTTGAGATATTGTTGCAAGATGCAGCGCGGGTTGCTGAGAAGGATTTAACCAAACAACCTCTTTATTCGCTAGAGGAGGTAAACAAACTCTTGCAGATGATAACTGTTGTTGAGTACAACAAACCTTTACGTATTGGTGATTTTGAAGCAATATTTAAAGATGCAGGTCATATTTTAGGTTCTGCTAGTATTGAACTTATTGATATTTCCAGTGATCGTAACCAAAAAATAGTTTTTAGCGGAGATTTAGGAAATACTCCACAGACAATTGTAAAACCCACAGAGTACATTGATTCTGCTGATTTTGTTGTAATGGAATCTACATATGGCAATTCTTCACATCCTGATGAAGATCCTTCAAAAGTGATCCAGGAGGAGATTAATGCAATTGAACAAACAGGTGGAGTGCTTCTTATTCCAGCTTTTGCAATTGAGAGGACACAAGAGGTTCTTCATATTATTCACCATCTTAAGAAAGATGGAAAAGTCTCTCCCCATACTCCTGTATATCTTGATAGTCCTTTAGGAATAGATGCTACTTTAGTGTATATGAATTATCTAAAATATGCGAATTTAGAAATAAATTCACATGAGGATATACCTTTTAATTTCGAAGGGCTTGTTATTACTGATGACTCCCGTGATAGTAAAGATATTATTAATGGTATAAGTCCAAAAGTAATTATTGCTGGATCGGGAATGATGGCAGGTGGAAGAATAGTGCACCACGTTGCGAACTACATTGCGGATAGAAAAACACGGATTTTATTTGTTGGTTATCAAGGAGAGGAGACAATGGGAAGATCTATCTTAGATGGTGCAAAGAGTGTATTTATAGATGATAAAAGAATTCCAGTGCATGCACATATTAGATATCTTGCTACACTTAGTTCACATGCTGATCAGCCTCTTCTTCTTAAATGGTTAAATCATATTAAAGGCATAAGAAAAGTTTTCCTAACGCATGGAGAAGATCTAGAGCGAAAAGCATTAGCAGAAAAAATTAAATCAGATTTCGGAATAAAAGATGTTTACCTTCCAGACTTCGGTGAGTCTTTTAAGCTGTAATAGATAAAGCTAATTAATTTATTCCTTCAGGTGGTATAAATTCTGTTATGTCTCCTGTTTTCCAATTAAAGTGCATTGCTTTTGTACAAGTGTAGATTGCTGCAGATTTTGCAGATTGGTCCACAACTTGATCTGAGTTCAACATGAAGTTTTTAATCGTCTTCTCCCCATCTCCTATAAATGGTAGAACAGCTTCCAGAGTTTGTTTTGAGCTATCAATAAAAGTAGGAACCACTAGTACTTTATAAAATTGTGGATTAAGTCCTACAGGAGAAAACAACTTTATTCTTTCCCACTGAGTATAGTGTATTGTTGGCTTTCTCCAGAATTTTCTTTGCAGAGGATATAATCTTTCAAACTTAAGATAAGTCACCACAGCATCTTCGGGAACTCTCAAAGTCTCTAAATTGGCTGTCTCTACATAGAGTTGGATATCATCTCCTGCTATTTTGGGATCAGTATAGATTTTAGGTAATGTTATTACACCTTGCAGAGAATCATCTACCATAACAAAAATTGTTACCAAGAATGCTTCAGTGGGAAAATTTGGTTCAATATAACAATATTTTTTCATATATTCAATTTTATAAATATATTATTTGCTAATCAATTGATTTGAAAATAAGTTATTACTTCAACATGTAAATGATTTCCAATCATAAATTGAGATTAAGGCAAGCTTTCACAAGCAATACCATCTCCATCAGAATCAAGCCTATGAGGATCGTTGGTGGGACCTCCTTGAGACAAGAAAAAATCTTGTGCTTCAGCGTGAGTTGCGAAATCAGAGCAATCTTTGTCTTCACTTGAGTAACTTTGCTGATTAAGATAGGATTGTGAGTCAGAGTGTATGGAAGGTATAGAAGTTGGTAAAGTTTTTGTAGGAGTAGGATTGTATAAAGATTTTGGAGTTTGCGATGATTTAATAGTATGTGTTGGAGAAATACAAGCTTGCCAAAGTCCTCGATTATGTGTACGAGCTTCAATCTCTGCATTTTCTAATTCATCTTGATATTTAATATCAGGAGGGTAAGAGGATGCAACTGCAAACCCTTCTTTTACTAATTGCTTATTAAGGAAAATGCCATCAACATATACATAACGGAGTAAACGATTATATTTATCTGTCTCTGAGATGTCTTTTTCAATTTTAATAATTTTTCCCTCAACTGCTTTTTTATTTCTTTCTGTAGCTTCTTTACCAAAACATTCTACCTGCTTTCTTGGATCAACGCTTTCTGGTGTGTCAATCCCGATATAACGAATAATTTTGCCACCTTCTATTTGTATTGTATCTCCGTCAATAACTTTTATTACTTTTACATACTGTTCATTCTGTTTTTGTATTTGAGGTGGTGTTGGCGAAGTTTGCTCAGTTTGTGTTGTTGTGGAAACAGTACTGGAATTGGCAACTGATTTTATCGGTTTTTTGTCACTAAGATTTTCTTTAGAAAATATTCTTTCTGCGGCAATATAAAAAGTTAGAAAAACAGGTAAGTAAAGAAATAAAAAAATTGTATAAATCGTATAACGCAGAAGAATGTTTTTTATATTGTAATGTGAATAAGAAATTACTTTATATGAAAGAAAGGTTAAGATTATACCAAGAGTAATCGGCAACAAAAATAAAGCGAGAATAATTTTTGGCCATAGATATTTCTCCGAAAAAAACTTCAGCATATCGCTGAAAGTATTATATACTATTAATCGCTACATTATTCTTTAGTTTTGTAATCAGAGATTATGGATGATTGAAGATTAAGCAAATTATGATGTTAATGGTTAGCTAAGCTTGTTTCTACTAGAGAAATCTGTAAAAATAATGTATCTTAATTTATCTTTATGAAAAGAAATGTTTTTCTTGTTTCTTTTCTTATTCTGATTTTTATAAGCTTCATGTTAGCAGCATTTTTTATTTTTCATTCTAAAAAAAATACAACTCTCTCTTTGCAGACATTTTCAGCCCCACAGACGTTATCAACTCCACTAAAAGAATATAAGAATTCCCATTTTGGTTTTTCTCTTTTTTATCCTCAAGAACTTAATGTTTCTCAATCCTCATTATCTATGATCAAAGTTAAAAAAAAAACATACTCAAGAAGAGATAGCAACACTTCAAGTTATAACTTTTTCTTCTAGTTCATTTGAGTCTTTTGTTAAAAAACAGCTGAGTATGCTCTGTTCGAATTTTGATAAGCAGAGTCAAATTGTAACTTTCTGTACAACGATTGATAGGCAACAAACATTTACAACAAAAGAAGGTATAACAGGTTCAATTTATTACCTTAATGAGTTAACAAAGAATGATATCTATCAAAAAGAAAGATCCAGAGTCATAAGAGGACCTTTTTTTGTGATTGATCTTACATCTCAGATATCTTCAGGACAGGCAATTCTTTTGATGTACCCACCTCTTAGAAAAAAGCAGGATGATATGAATCTTCTTCTAAAACTTGTTGAGGGTCTAAGATTGGAGAAAAGGAGAGTGAAAGATACACAGATACAAATTTCTCCTTCTACTAACGCTAGTATTTCTTCTCCTTTACATAATTTTTAGCAATAATCTTAAGATAAAAATTACAATTAAATCAAGAATAATTGGGAAAGCCATATAGTATGTACCTTGCGCGAAGAGGTAGAGCATATCCTTAGAGATAGAGCTAGCAAGAACATAAAAAGGTATTTGTCCGCCGAAAATGATATAAATGCTTACAATAATGCTTATTAAGAAAATAAAAATCATCATGCCCTCTAAATCTTTCTTGCTTGAGAACATACTATTGCTAATTTCAAATACACTGTAGCTTATTACAATAATCCAAGGAGTATTCAAGAGATGATATTTTTGAGTAAAAAAAAGTAATGTCAGAATAAGACTTATTCCAGTTAGGAAAGGAGCAACACCAATTAATATTCTGCGGAAAGGATCAGCTCCAATAACTGTCACGCTTCCCATCGTGACTTTCCGTCCATCAAAACGAGGTATTAGATTAATTTCCCCTGTTTTAACAAGAAGTATCTGCGCCATGATAAAGTGGGATAGTTCGTGGATCAGAGTTCCTGGAAAGAAAATAATTGATAAAAGAATCACAGCCCTTCTTCTACTTCTAGTGATTCTATAGAAAAAAAATGCAAGTTTTTGTTGCAATTCTTTTGAGAGAAAAAAAAGAATGAAAAGTTCCAAAAAGAAGAGGAGAAGAATATTCATATTTAATAATTTTATGTTTTTAAAATGCAGAAAAAAGAGTAATTACTTTTATAAAATAAAATTTATAAAAAGCATCTTAAAGATTTACTTTAGGATTTGTTTGTTCTGATTTTTTTATTACCTTAAGAAGTTCAACTTCAAAAATAAGGGTGCTATTTGGGGGAATATTCCCCTGTTGCTTATTGCCATAAGCAAGATCAGGTGGGATAATTAACTTTCTTTTGCCTCCGACTTTCATTCCGACAATTCCTTCATCCCAGCCTTTAATAACTTCTCCATTTCCTAGTGTAAAAGTAAAAGGTTGTTTATTGTAAGAACTGTCGAACTCCTTTCCATTGGTGAGAGTGCCTTTATAATGAACAGTTATTCGATCACCTTTTTTTGCTTCTTCACCTGTTCCTATTACAATATCTTGTTTTGTTAATTTTGTATCTTGAGGTGTTGTACTTGCAGTTTTAAACTCTGTTTTCTGCTGTTTTTTTTGCGGTAGATTAATTGCTACTACCCCAAGAATATAAATTAATAAAAAAATCACTATACCAAATATTATTCGTTTCATAAGCGCAGCATTATTGTAGCGCAAACTGCCTAAAAAGTGTAGATATACAAGATCTAAGAATTGTTCTATATTAATTATGATTAGATTAGTTTTAACTTTGTGCCAAATTGTATATATTGTGACTTAATTGACACTAGAATTTTATTATGAATTTAAGAACGCTTGCCAATGTCTGTTTAATTATTGCTTTATATTATTTTACTTATTATGTTTATCAGGGAATAATCAATCCTATCCCTGCATTAGGAGATAGTTGGGATTATCATATTCCAATTGCTAAAACAATTCTAGATGGCCGTTTTTTAAATCCTTCTGATTTCAAATTACCTCAATGGTATTATCCTGGATCATCTGAGGCAATAAATGCTTTGTTTATTCTTTTACACATCCCTCTTACACTTTCCAATATTTTTGCAACATGTGTTTTATTTTTTGTTTTATTAAAACTTGCAAGAGTTTTTAGTTTGCAAGATTATTACGCAATTATTTTTGCCTCAGCATTTACAACACTTAATGTGGTCGTAAGATGGTTAAATGCAGTTAGTATTGATGTTTGGGTCGCTGTATGGTTTGCCCTGTCAATGGTTTTACTTGAAAACCCCAAGAAAAACTATCTCTACTTTGCAAAGCTGGGTTTTGTTCTGGGAATGTTAATCGGATCAAAATACACAGCATTTATATTTCTCCTTGTGTTATTGGCATTCTACTTTAAGAACATAAAAAACATAATAAAATTGCTTACTCTAAGTAAGTTTCTCACGTTTTTTGTCCCATTTTCTATTTTTGGTTTGTTTTGGTATATAAGAAATTATATTTACACACAGAATCCTTTTTATCCTCTTCCTGTACTAGGCTTTCCAGGAAAAGAGATTTTTGGTAATTACAGAGTCTGGAATGTGGGATTAAAATATCCGATTACAATGTTTGACTCAGCATTAGCAGAATACAAGATGTGGATCTTTGTTGTTATTCTTGCATTTTCTTGGCTGGTATATCGATACATTATAAAACGACAATATCACATCGATGCTATTAATAAATTATTTTTTTTGGGATTAACTAACTTTTTGCTTTACTTTACCTTTCCCACCTCTGAGCAGCCATGGATAATGGTCTCGAGTTTTCGTTATTCTTTTCCTGCTTTCATACCTCTTATGTTGGGCACATTTTTACTTGCAGCAAAGTATAAAAAGGAAGATTTAGTTGGTTATTTAGCAGTAGGTAATATGATTATGGTTACCTCTTTAGAATATCATCCTAAACTTGTTTTTATTTATATACCTCTTGCATTGTTGATTTTTTATCTTCAGAAGAAGAATTTATTTCTAGTAGCAAAAAAATATATTAAAAAAGATCTTAAAATTTAAAATTTGTAAGACGCAAACGCTTTGCGATTAGTTTTTAGATTTAGAGTAAATCAACATTTTTGGTATTTCTCTATTGAACAGATAAACGATTAAGTATCAACTTCCGTCTATTTGAGAATTTCTGCAAGCTAGTCGGGGATCGCAGAATTGAACTGCGGCCACACGCACCCCATGCGCGCATTCTACCGTTAAACTAATCCCCGAAATTTACCTACTGATTGTAGCAAAGTGATTGCTGCTTTTCCACATCGATTTGCTAGACCATGTAGGTATTTTGAGGCTAAAATATTATTTTTTGATGTATAATGATTTATTATGATATATTGTAAAAAATACGAAATTGAATTATTATGATTGAGATTTTTATGGCACGCTCATCCACTTCCCAGAAAGTAGTAAGTCCTCAAACTGATCAAAATCAGAAACTTGAAGCAATCCGTATGGCGATGGAGCAGATTGAAAAACAATACGGTCGTGGTTCAATTATGCGTTTTGGTGAGGCTGCCGGTAAACTCGACATCTCAGTGATCTCAACAGGTTGTCTTCCTCTTGATTTGGCATTGGGTGTTGGTGGATTGCCTCGCGGAAGGATCATTGAGATATACGGTCCTGAAGCATCAGGAAAAACCACAGTCTGTCTCTCAACAATCGCACAAGCACAAAAGCATGGTGGAATTGCCGCGTTTATTGACGCAGAACACGCACTAGATCCTTTATGGGCTGAGCGAATTGGGGTTAAGCTTGATGAGCTTCTTATATCACAGCCCGATACAGGTGAGCAGGCCCTCGAGATAGCTGAAAGCCTTGTGCGTTCAGGAGGAATTGATGTATTAGTTATCGACTCTGTTGCTGCTTTGGTACCACGAGCTGAGATAGAAGGTGAGATGGGAGATGCAGTTGTTGGACTGCAGGCACGACTCATGTCGCAAGCATTGAGAAAGCTTACTGCAGTAATCTCCAAATCAAAAACGGTTGTTATATTTACTAATCAACTGCGACAGAAAATAGGAGTAATGTTTGGTAATCCTGAGACAACAACGGGAGGACTTGCTCTCAAATTTTATGCTTCTGTTCGTATGGATATTCGCAAAATTGAGACGATTAAGGAAGGAGATAAAGTCATAGGATCAAGACATAGAGTCAAAGTTGTGAAGAATAAAGTTGCTACTCCTTTTAGAATTGCTGAGTTTGATGTGTTTGAGAATGGTATTTCTAGAGAAGGAGGTATTCTTGATGTTGCAGTCGAGATGGGAATTATTACTAAATCAGGAGCGTTTTTTAGATATGGTGAAACACTAATAGGACAGGGAAAGGCAGCATCACTTGATTGGCTTAAAGAAAACCCTGAAGAAACAAAAAAAATAGTTGCTGAGATTATGAAGTTGAGTAAAGATGGTGGTATGCCTGTAGCAGTAGGTATTGAGGAAGAAAGTGAAGAATTGACCCCTGCATAGTTTAGAAATATTCAATTAATGGAGGTATTTGAAAAATATTATACGATCGCTGTTAAATTCCTCTCGTTTCGTCCACGTTCAGAAAAAGAAGTAAGAAATAAGTTATCTGAAAAAAAAGCACCTTCTGAGGTGATTGATGCAATTATCAAACTTCTCAAAGAGCAAAGATTTATTAATGATGAGGATTTTATTAGATGGTGGAGGGAACAGAGAACGCGTTTTCGTCCTAAAAGTGATAGAGCTATCAAACAAGAACTTAGGAGAAAAGGAATAGACAAGGAACTTATCGAAAAGATTTTTGCAGAGCAAGAAATGACAATGTACTCCGATCTTGATAAAGCTAGGATACTGGTGAAGAAACAACTTACTAAGATAAATAAAATGCCTCTTGATGAGCAATATAGGAAACTGGGAGCTTATTTAGCAAGGCGAGGATTTGACTGGGAGACAATTAAGAGAGCAATTGACGATATTTTAAAAAAACAGTATAATTCTTTTTAGTGGCAAGAGAAAATATTGCTGAATAATTTATGAAACAAGGATTCTTTCCACCACATATATCTCAGCAGTAATGCACTTAATTTAAAATAAGTGTACATTCTTCTCTTGTCCTCAGAATATATGTCAAACTCAACGCAACAAGATTTAATCATTCTTGAGAAAAAACTTCTTGAACGTCAGGAACGCCTTGAGGAAAGGCAAGAGGAGCTTGATCGTGCAAAAGAAGAGATTCTTAGGAAACGAGATGAGTATCTTAAGAAACTTGAGAAGGTCAGTGGACTTACTCGTGAAGAAGCAAAAAAGCTTCTTCTTGAGGAGACTGAACGTGATGCTGCCCAGATGATGTCTCGTATAATCAAAGAAAAAGAAGAAGAAGCAAAAGCAACTGCTGATCAGAAAGCAAGAGAGATTATTGCTGATTCAATGCGACATGGAGCATTAGATTATATTGCTGAATATACAGTTTCTATTGTTAAGGTAGCAGATGAGGAAATGAAAGGACGCATTATTGGTAAAGAAGGTCGCAATATCCGCACCTTTGAGCAAGCAACAGGTGTTGATGTAGATCTTGATGAAGAAGGGGTAATTCGACTTTCATCTTTTGATTCAGTAAGACGCGAGATCGCTAGACGATCACTTGAGAAACTGCTCAGAGATACCCGTATCCAACCATTTAGAATTGAAGAAATCGTTGAACAGACTCGAAAAGAGGTTGAAAAAATTATGCTTGATGAGGGTCAAAAACTTGCAGCTGAAGTTGGAGTGTATAACTTACCTACTGAACTTTATCAAACTCTCGGAAGATTTAAATTCCGTACCTCCTTTGGACAGAATCTTGTTGTTCATACATTGGAGGAAACAAAAATTGGTGTACATATAGCACACGAGCTGGGAGCTGACGTCAATGTTGTCAGGCTTGGTTGTCTTTTCCATGATATTGGAAAAGTGCTCGAGGGTGAGGGAAGCCATGTCAAACTGGGTGTTGACTATTTGAGACGATTTAATCTCCCTGATGCGGTTATCAACTGTGTTGCTGAACATCATGAAGATAGACCATTCTCTTCTGTTGAGTCAATAATTGTTCATGTTGCTGATGCTATTTCCGGTGCAAGGCCTGGAGCAAGGTTTGAGGATATTGAAAATTACGCAAAACGACTAAAAGAGATGGAAGAGATAGCTAAAAAATATGAGGGAGTTGAAGACGCTTATGCATTTGAAGCTGGGCGGGAGCTTCGAGTAATTATCAATCCAGGAAAATTAGATGATTCGCAGACTACTCTTCTAGCAAAAAAGATTCAGGAGGAAGTAAGTCGTGCTCTGGCTGTCCCCGGTGAAGTAAAAGTAACAGCAATTCGTGAATTTCGTTCTGTTTATCCTGAACATACAATCTAATTTTAGATTGACAGTTTGAGGATATCTCAGCAAAAAAATATTTATAATCCTTTGAATATAAAAGATTTATCCATACCCGAGAGTAATTTCAATACCTATTCATTTGATAAGTTAATTTACTCTTTTTATACGAGGTAAGCTATCGAGATCCAGATCCTCACAGAAGTATATTGTGCTTGATCTTTGCTTTTAAAGAGATTTGCTTTTTCCGTAACTACTATAAAAAAAGAGATATCATATTTTGGAGTATGGGAAGTAAGATCGCTTCTTTTTAAGTAATGATGAGAGTTTAGCTTATACTGATAAACTATTCTCTTGACAACTTAACAATTTCTTTGTACTTTAGATCTAATCAATAATTTAATTGCAAAGGGGGTGATTAGATTGACAAAAAAAGACCTTATTGAGATCGTTGCCAAAAAGTCAAATCTTACTAATAAAGCAGCAAGAGAAGCTGTACAAACAATGCTGAATACAATTCGTGATTCTCTCAGAAGAGGAGAAAAGGTAGTATTGACTGGTTTTGGGACATTTAATATTCGGACTCGCCGTCAACGTGTTGGGAGAAATCCGAAAACAGGCGAGAAGATTATGCTTGCTGCACGGAAAACCCCAGGATTTACACCTGGAAAAACATTTAAAAAAGCGATCCGTTGATTTGCAGATAAAAACGCGAATATATACTACTTTCTATTCGTGAGAGAACTTAAATTTTAGATTTTGTTAATTATTCTCACGAATAGTATTACAATATTAAAATAGTAAGGTATTTGCGTTTTTATTTATGGTTATTTCAGTAGAACATCTTTCAATGCACTATAAAATTCTTCTTTCATAAAAAGAAGCCGGGATTAACTGGTGCAGTGACTTCTTTTTTTTTCAAGACAGTATGAGATCGTAAAAGCTGTTGAGATATTTCTTTTTTATTAATGAAGGAGAGCTTGTTGGATTTATTGGTCCCAATAGTGCAGGAAAAACAACAACACTCAAGTGTTTGTCTGGACTTCTCTATCCGATAAGTAGTGTTTGCTTCCCGTGTGGTTGTTTTTTATCTTAGGAAAGATAATCCGCTTTGTATTTTTCATATTTTTTATTTTTATTATTACTTCTAAAACCAACTCTCTTGCTGGATATACTACTTGACAAGTGATAATCTTTTTTAACTTTTAATCTTCTTGATATTATCTCACAATTTCTCTTTAGGGAAGTCTATCGCTTTCAAAATTATATTGTTTCTGGAAGTTTTGATATGGTGTTAATCAAGCCAATATCTCCTCTTCTTAGCGTACTTTTTGGAGGAAGTGATATTTTGGATCTTATTACGCTTGTTCCTCTTTTGGAATTTATGTGGTTTGTTCTGAAAAAGTATAGGGTATAACGTTATTTAACCTTTTTCTTTATACTCTTTTGGTAATTAATAGTTTAATAATTGTTTTGGCATTTCATATTTTTGTTCTTGCATTAGGAGTTATAACAACAGAAGTTGTAATGCTATTTGGATTTTACGGGAGATAACACAACTTGGTAGAGTACCTTTAGAACTTTATCCTTCTTCATTGCGTTTTCTTTTTATATATCTTATTCCTGTGGCAATTATTGTCACATTTCCAACATAGGCTTTTTTTGGATTGTTGACCTTTAAGGCTGTAATTATATCTTTTATTTTTAGTAGCGGATTACTTTCTCTAAGTCTGCTATCATAAAAAAAGCATTAAAATATACTATGCAAGCGGAAGTAGCTAACAAAAAACCTAGGAAGTGAGTAAGCCAGATTCTGTTCATTCCGATGATTCGGAACTGATCACAATCTCTCTCAAGAAGGTAAAAAACTTCTTGTCAAGCTTTTAAGCTTGATGCCCTCTACTTTGCTGCTCCCGTATACAGGTATAATCGCAGCGATCGGAGGTTACAGCAGGGAGGATTGCCCGTTTCACACCCACTCGTCTCTGTTGCTCTCAAGTCCTGTCGATTCAGGACCCGTTCTTAGCTTCACGTGTGGGTAAAAAGCTAAGACACTAGCTATTACTAGTCGGAGCTTGCGCTCCATCCCTGGTATACATCTGTCTGGACTTTCCTCGATGTTTTGCAACATCGTAGTGATCCTTCTTCCTAGGTGTTGACATTGTATCAGAATAAACAAAAAATGCAACTTCAATGAGTAAATTAGGAAAAAGTTTCACAAAGCATTTTATAATCACAGTTTTTGCAGACGATACCTCCTGAACAATGGAAATCGCTAACAGTGATTTCATCGACAATTTTCAGAATTGTTTCTTTTGCATTCTCAAGCTCCTCTTGTGTGCGGATAGTTGAGATTTTGGTATTTGATTCAATGTAATAAAGAGTTAGGAGTATTTCCTCTGGCTTCCTATTAAAGATGGGTTCTCTGACTTCAGTTGCTGCTAGAGCATAGAACGTAAGCTGAAGATCATCACGTACTTTTTTTTCATCTGGGAGATTTTCTCCTGTTTTGTAATCAATTATTTCAATTCTGCCGTCAGGAAGTTGATCAATTCTATCTATTCGTCCTCTGACGTTTAGTTTGTTAATACGGAATTGAAAAGGTGTTTCAACGGCGATAGTTTGCAAAGGCTCTTGTAAACTTTTCTCAGCAAATCCTAAGAGTGTTTCCTCAGCTTGTGCAAATGCTTGCTGTTCGTGGTTTTTAGTGCGATAGCCATCTTTTATCCAGTTTTTTTTAAGTAGATCATGAATAATATCAACAGATATATTTTTCTGATTTTTTCTCGCCAGGAAAAAATCTCGAAGAGTACTATGAATGCTAATTCCATAACTTAGAGCCGCAGATGCACTGGGTTGAAGACCTAAAATATAACGTAATTTATAATGAAGTGGGCAGGTTTGGAATGTTTGAATATGAGAATAGGAGATATATGTAATGGGCTGTAGAAGAGATGGAGAAAATTCTTGTTTTTTTATAGGCGCTGAGACAGCATTATTGACGATATCAAGCAATGAGAGCTGTTGCACAGAATCTTGTGCGGTTTTTTTTATAACTGATTGAATGTATTCTTCTCCTAATGCTTCGGTTAAAAATGGTGAAAGTTTTCGTTCTCTTCTGCTTTCTCCATAAAATTTTGCAGCCGTTAAAAAAAGTTTTTCTTTTGCTCTCGTCATTGCAACATAAAATAGACGGCGTTCTTCTTCGAGATTTTCATCTCCTTGAGGTAATTCTTCTTTAATCAGTTCTGAAGGAATAGGAATTTGTTCTTTTCGATCACGACTAGGAAAACGTTGGGTAACAAGATTGACCACAAAAACGATAGGGAATTCCAATCCTTTACTTGAATGAACAGTGAGTATATTGACGGCATTATTAGTTGTCCAATCTACATCCGCTGCCATTGGGCTTTCTCCCAGTTCCATTGAGAGATCTATCCAATCAACAACGGCAAAAACAGAGGCATCTTCTCTATTGGCTGCAAATGATTGCAATTTTTCAAAAAATTTAGCAATATTAAGTGCTTCACGTTCTGTTTTTGCTGATCTGGGGTCAAGATAATGTCCCAGGAGGCCAGAGTCTTCAAAAAAATAGTAAAGCAATTGTCCGGCTGATTCATGAGGAATTTTTGCAAAATGTCTTTGCATCATATCAACAATTTTTTTAATCTTTTCTTTGCCTTCTTGAGTGAGTGGGAGAGATTCAACATCTTCCATTGCTTCAAAAAGAGAGTAATTATTCTTTTTTGTTGCATTGATTAACACAGCAACATCGCGTGCTTCTATTCCAAAAATAGGCATAGTGAGTACGCGGTACAAGGATGCAGTATCTTCAAAGTTTGCTAGTACTCTAAGGTAAGCAATGAGGTCTTTGATTTCTGCTTGTTCAAAAAGATGTCCTGGCCCTAAAAATTGAAAGGGTATATGCAATCTTTCCAGCGCACGTTGAAAAGGCAATGAATGATCATTTGCTCTAACTAAGATAGCAAAGTCGCTATAGGGTCTGTTATTCTTTTTGACCTCTTCGCGAATTCTTTTGGCCACTTCCTCTGCCTCATCTTCAGCACGATGAGCAAGGATAAATTCAACTCCTTCTCCCTGTACTCCTCTCATCGATATAAGTTTCTTATTTATCCCTTCTTTTACTTCAAGTCTATCAGGGTTATTAAATTGGATCAGTCGATATGCACTATCAAGAATCGCTTGTGTTGAGCGGTAATTTTTCGTGAGGGTGATAATAGTAGCTTTGGGAAAATGGGATCTAAACTGCATCATATTGGCTATTGCTGCTCCCCGCCACCTATAAATACTTTGATCATCATCTCCGACGACAGTGATATTTTGGTCATCAGCAGCAAGTAAGATTGCCAGTTCATTTTGAGCGTAATTTGTATCTTGGAATTCGTCAACTAGAATATACTTAAACTGTCGTTGATATTGATTGAGGATGTTTTTTCTTGTTCTGAAGAGTTTAAGAGTATTGCTAATTAGGTCTGAGAAGTCCATCACACCATTTTTGGCTTTAAGTTCTTCATACTTTGCAAAAGCATGAGCCAGCTCATTTATTTTTTTTATTTCATCTTGCTCTACTTTTTGTTCTGAGATTTTTTGGGCATAGAGCAAATATTGCTCAGGAGAGATATCATCGTCTTTTAGACGACTGAAGTGTTGTAGCATGCCTTGGAGAAATTTAGTAGGGTTTCCCAAAGGTCTAAAATAATCAAGATCAAGCTCAAAAAGATGCTTGCGAAGAAAAAGAAGTGCTTCTGCTTCTGTCATTAACTCAAATGCTGGAGAGAGTCCTATATGTATTGCTTCTTGACGTAAAACGCGATCACAAAATGCATGAAAAGTTTCAATCCACATAGTTGTGTATCCATAAGGAAGCACTTGATCTATACGTGTCTCCATTTCTTGTGCTGCTTTTTCTGTAAATGTGAGCGCTAGAATAGAAGAGGGAGGGATATTCCTTTCTAGAATTAAGTGTTCAATGCGTTTTGTAATAACTGTTGTTTTACCTGTTCCAGCTCCTGCAATAATCAGTAGAGGTCCTTTGTTGTGAGTAATTGCAGCGATTTGTTCTTCGTTAAGATTTGAAATATCAGGCATGCGAATTATTCTACCATATAGTGATCCTTGTAAAACAGGGGAAAAATAATTTCTATATATTTAAGATCATTAATATAATTTGCTAATATAGATTATATGGCATCGCTTCCACATGAATTTAGTCTGCCATTTTGGAAAAAAGAGCAGGTTGCTGATCAGACGTATTCATTTTATTTTCTCAGAACTGAAAAAATAGATTTTAAGCCGGGTCAATATATTAAAATGACTTTAGATCTTACAGAAGAAGATCCACGGGGAAACTCTCGTTTTTTCTCTCTTTGTTCTTCTCCACTTGAAGAAGAGTTGATTATGATCACAACCAAAATTGCAGATGTTCCAAGCCCATTTAAAAAAAAATTATTATCTCTTACTCCCAATGAATCAGTAAAATTTTTTGGTCCTGCTGGTGTATTTGTGCTTCCTGAACAAAGTGCAAGACCTGTTATTCTTCTTGCTGGAGGGATTGGGATTACGCCATTTCATAGCATGATACTTTATGCATCAGTCAAAAAGTGTAATTTCTTCATTACACTTATAGCATCATTTAGTACTGTTGAAGAAGCGGTTTTTTATCAGGAATTGCAAGATGCTGCCGCTTTACAAGATAATCTTAAAGTAATTTATACTATCTCTCATCCTGAGAGATCACAGCAGAAATGGGATGGTGCAAAAGGCAGAATATCTGAGGAAATGATAAGAAAATATGTTGCCCATCCGAAAGAGGCTCTTTTTTATATTTGCGGTCCTATGAAGATGGTTGATTCAATGCTAGAGCTTATCAAAGGTATGGGAGTTCCTCAGGGACAGATCAAAAAAGAAAATTTTACAGGGTATTAATTTCTTACAAATCTCTTTCTAAAAGAGATTAGGAATTAGGATCATCATAAAATGGGCGAAGCCCCTTTGCTCGGGAAGGATGACGCAATTTTCTAAGAGCGTGTGCTAAAGTGATTCTTACAACTTCTTGATTTAATCCTAATTCTTTGGCTATCTGTTTCTCATTCATTTCTTTCGTATATTCTCCTAATCCATATCTCATTTCTAATACTTTTTTTTCTCTTGGAGTAAGTGTATTAAGAGTATCTTTGATTGTTGTATCCAATTCGACTTCATCATAAATTTGAGCTGGATCAGATTGCTTATCTGAAGTAATTTCATCTACATTTCTTTCTTTTGGAATTAAAGTATCCGTAAAGGATTGAGAAGATGTTATTCTACTACCTAGGGATAAATATTGTGTACCTTTGTAGCGTTTTATAATGGTTGCAAATGTATCGAAGTTTAGTAGTGGTGGATCAGAATAACTCTTTTTAAGATGCTCTGTAATTGCCTGATAAAGTTCTTCTACTGTTGGTTCTTTCTGTAATTTTTGTTTGAGAGTCTCTGAGAATCTATTAATTAAAGGTAAATAGAGTTTTACAGTGCTTTTACGATGAAAAGGCGTAGATAGATCTTCAGTCATTTTTGGGCTTTGCAATACCTCTGCTAAGCTATCTCCGACATAAGTAGAAAATTTAGCAGGTTCTCCTGTTTTTTCCGATATTTGATTGGGATCAAAATTGTCTATACAACTTCTTATTATAATAAATGCCTCACTAATCAGATCTGAGGGTGGTATATTTTTAGGAGCATATTGTCCTATAAAATAGGGGATCATTCTCATTGTTGAAGCGTAAATTTCAGAATAAGCACGTGTTTTGTCATCAAAGGAAGAAGAAGGATTGCGAATTGTAGCAATTCTCTTACTTATTTCTTCATCAGATAAAATTGGCAGTTCAGTATTTCTAAGATCCCTGATAAATAGTGTATAGTGATCCTCTTGTATGTTGTTATCCCTTTGTTCAGCCATATTAAAAATATTTTCTATTTTTTTGAAAGAATCAATCTTTTAGCACATTGTTTTACAATAGTAATCTTTAAATTCTAAGAGTCCTCGAGTACTTTTCCCTCTAAAATCTTAGTTGCTGTTAGTTTGTTCCCCATTTGAGAGATACCCATTGATACATTAGTAAATTGTGCAGATGCATTGTTCAGATGTCTGCCAAGAATTGTCAGGTTTTCTTGAACTTTGCCATATTCGATCTCAAGTGAACGGAGTAGCTTGAATACTTCTTTTGATCGAGATTCGATTTTTTTGCCCTCAAATGATAGAAGAATAGTCTGAAGATGAACATAAAGTGTGCTCGGTGATACAAGATATACTCTTGATCTTCTGGCATAATCTAAAATGTCATTCAGATTGCAGATCTCATAAAAAACTGCTTCACTGGGTATATACATCAGAGCAAAATCCATAGTTCCCTCATCTGGTAAAATATATTTTTTGGCAATATTGTCAATGTGTTTTTTGACATCACGTATAAATTCTTTTTTCAAAACCTCCTTTTGTGATTCCTCATTGTTTTTAACCATTCGCTGAAAACTTTCCATCGGGAATTTTGAGTCTATGGGGAGAATACCACCATCGGTTTTTATTGCGGCATCAACTTTTTCTCCTGATTTAAATTGATACTGAAGATAAAAGCTATTTTGGGGAAATATTTGAGATAGAAGATCTTTAAGAATCTCTTCACCTATATTCCCTCTTAATTTGGGACTTTTCAAAAATTCTTGAAGCTCCTTCATGCTTCTGCCAATTTCACTCATTTGTCCTACTTCTATTCCAACTGTTTTTATTACTTGCGCAGCTTTATCTAATCTTTCATTGAGTTGTTTGGAATTTTCTTGAAGCGTTTGTACCATGAGATCCGTGTTTGATGAAAGCATTTGGTTAATCGTTTTATTAGTCGTCTCCAGTGAAGTTTGCATTGTTTTTAGCCATTCTATAATAGCTCTCTCTGATGATTGATTTTTAAACTCTGCAATTTTTCGGTTGAGAAGAAAAATAATAATTCCAAATCCAATTACAAGAACAGAGAGCAATAGGATAAGATTTGCTTCCATAGCTTGGTGTAAGTATATCACAGAAACGCAACAGTTTTGAGGATGAGATTAGTAATATAATTCTGGGTCAACTGATAGACTTTTCCAAGAGGATCGAAAAGGTGTGAAAACAGCTGCTGCTGCAATCATCGCTCCATTATCTGTGCAGAATTCCTTTGGTGGTATAAAAAGATCGGTCTTTTGTAGATTTTCTTTCACTGCCATTTGTAGATCTTCTTTAAGTTTTTTGTTGGCGGCAACGCCTCCTCCAAGAAGAATGGATCTAACTCGATATTTTTTGGCTGCTTTAAGTGTTTTTATTACTACGACATCAATAATTGCTTGTTGAACAGAAGCGCATAAATCATAAAGAATTTGTTTGTTGTTGGATACAAACTTGGGATCGTGAAATTCCCACTTGTTCTTTTTAACTAAATTGAGTACTGCAGTTTTAAGTCCACTAAAACTAAAATCAAAATCATGAGATCTAATCATAGGACGAGGAAGATCAAATGCATGAGCGTTACCTTTTTCTGCAAGATGAGAAATTGCAGGTCCTGCAGGATACGGCAGATTAAGAAGTCTTCCAATCTTATCAAACGCTTCTCCTGCTGCATCATCCCTTGTTCCACCAATCACAGTGATATCATTGTGCTGTCTAAGATAGACTAAGTCAGTATGACCTCCTGATATTACCAGAGCAATGGCAGGTAGGTAGATATTAGAGTACTGTAACCAATTTGCATAAATATGTCCATAGAGATGGTTGATAGGAATTAATTCTTTATTCCAAACAAGAGAGAGTGTTTTAGCTGTTTCAACGCCAACTAGAAGCGATCCTATAAGTCCTGGACCATAGGTTACAGCGATAGCATCCAAAGGAGGTGGTTTAGGGCTACCAAGATCATAGGAAAGTCCTTTTTTTAAGGCTTCTTTAATAACGGGAATAATATAGCGTAATTGTTCACGAGCTGCCACCTCTGGTATAATCCCTCCTGTTGTCGAGTGAAGCGCTATTGAAGAAGATAGACTATTTGCCAGTAGAGTGAGCCGATTATTGGAAGTGCTTAATACTGCTGCTCCTGTTTCATCGCATGATGTTTCAATCCCGAGAATAGTCATAGAGAGATTTTGATTGTTTCACCTTCAGAAAGTCCTAGTTTTTCTACAGTTCCCGCTTTGAGTTCAAGAACCCTGTTTGCAGGTTGAGTAGGTGAATAAGTAGCTAGCCGTTCATCTTTATTTTGAGGATAAGGTACATTTTTATAGATTGTAACGATTGTTTCATTATTAAGGAAGATTATATCAATAGGAAATTTCATGTCCTTCATCCAAAATGCATAATATCCTGGTGTATCAAAAATAAAAATCATTCCCTCATTATCTTTGATAGATTTTCTTTTGGAGAGTCCTAATTGACGTTTTTGTTCAGAATCAGCAACTTCTAAAACAAATGTTGTGTCTCCAATTGTCGTTGTTATTTTTCTTGTAAATTGATTACTTTTTTGTGCAATGATAAAAACAATTATTGCTGCAACAGCTATTATAAAAATAATAAATCCAACAAGATATTTATTCATATAATTTAATGCATCGCGTAGTTGAAAATTCCTCAATTCTATTGATTACTTCTTTTACTTTTGCTCCTATTTCTGCTGCTTGTCTATCTTTATGATAGCGATATGGATCACCTTTGGTAGTTGCGATTATAGCAGGTTTGAGAGATGTTACAAGGCTGTCATAATCTTCATCTGTGAGAATTCCCTCAAGCAAAACGACAAAATCAACGTAGGGAAGTTTTGCAAGCTTTTGTGCACGTAGAGATTGTTGCTCCACTGGTCTATTCTTGCCTTTTTGGATCTTGATGGCAATATCGCTTTCAAGCATGACGATGAGTATATCTCCTTCTTCCTTTGCTTTTTTCAGAAAAGATTTATGCCCTTCATGAAGCAGATCAAAACAGCCCCCTGCCAAGACAAGAATTTTTCCTTCTTTAATTAGTTTTTGAGTTATAAATTTAGCCTTGTTTGCTGTTGTAATTTTCATATCTAAGTTTTTAAAAATATTTTTTTTGATTAAATCAAGAATAAATTAAGATTTAACCTTCTTTTGTGCCTCTAAGATATACAGCCTGCCAAGGACGGTAATGTGAGGTAAATTTTTCATCTATGATAATTTTCCCATTTCTTCTTACTTGTCTGGTAAAGTAGACCACAGCACCCGCTGCTGCCCAATCTATTTGTTTGATTACTCCTTTTGGCAAGGTGGGATCATCTTGATAAAGTGGTTCGGGGGCTGGAGATTGAGAAACAATTACAGGTTTTCCAATAAATACCTCTCTTCCGTCTTTTGTTCCATAAAGTTCAAAAGTAAGTTCATATTGATCAGGATTAACATGTGCTTGAAGGAGAATGTAGTTTTCTGTATCATTTTTGAATTTTAAATCAAGCGTTGGAGTGTAAATTGCTGCATCAATACCTGGTCCTGAATCTTGTTCATAATAACTGACTCTATAGGCGTGTTGATTTCTTTCAATAACAGGTAGTCCGGCATTAAGAATTGCTCTAAAGAGTGTGGTTGAGACTTGACACACTCCACCACCGTCACCAAGAACAGTTCTACCATTTTGAATGACATATGCTTGTTTGTATCCTGTAAAGACAGAGACATCACCGAGTGCTTTATTAAACGAAAAGACTTCTCCTGGTTTTATAAGTATGCCATTAAGGCGGGTTGCGGCAAGTGTTATATTGTAGATTCTATTGGCTATAGATCCCGCAAAATGAGATCTCCCTTCACCAATCTTTTCAACTATTCCTAAATTATTAGCTTCTTCGTTTGTCACTTCGGGTTTTATGGTAATAATAGGAACAGAAATTATTAACGTTTCCTTGGTGGATGATGTAACTTCTCGTACTAGTATTTCTTTTAGTTTGGCTACATCTACTTTTTTTCCATCTTTTGCCGTTTGGAATTCAGTTACACGGCCGTTTTCAAAGATAAATCGAGCATTAATTGGATCTGAGTCTATTATTTTTTGAAACTGATTGATAAAGGATGAAACTTCTTTTTCATTAAAATGGTATGCAGGTTCAAGATTGATGCCATTGATATATGACTGCAAGATAAGAGATAAGTTGGAAAGGAGGTTTTCAGACCGTCCTATTGCAAACGCCTGTTCCGCAAGCAGGTCTTCATCATAGCCAATATTCAGTCTTTGAGCAGATGAGGTTGCTATTTTTTCATCGCTTTTTAAAGTAATTATCTTATGATAAAAAACATTGTTCTTTTTGCGAAAAAACTCTTTGACTTCGTCTTTTGTCCTTCCATCCAAGCGTATATGATCAATTGCAATACCCGGATAGACTTTATCTTTATAGTTATACTGGTAATATATATAGAAAAAACTTAGAGAGAAGAATAGTCCGAGTATTACCCCTAAAAAAAACCACATGCATGATCGAAGTATTAATAAAAAGTCTTTTTGGGTTGGGATATTAATATTTATGTTGGGAAAGATTTTTTTCATTTTAAAGAATTGCTATGGCTTATTACAGGTATTATACTATACATACTCCTTTATATGGATGAAAATGTCGTTTTCAAACCCACAAATACTCCTTCTTCCCAACCGTCATCATCGGATATTCCTCAAACATCGCCTTCTTCAAGCAATCTAAATTCTCCTTTACAATCTCCGCAGATAAATAAAGAATCTTCTTCTACTCCTCCTTCACCTCCATCTCCTCCTTCACAAGCTTCATCTTTATCTGAATCTCCTTTACCTAAACCACCTGTTTCATCTCAAAGGAATGTTTTGGGATTACTTTTGAAAATAGGTATTGCTATTTTGGCAATTGCAATTATTGTAATTTTCATTTTTAAATTCATCGTGCCGCTTTTTGGTACATCAAAAGCAAATAAAGTAAATCTAATCTATTGGGGATTGTGGGAAGACAAAAATACTATGCAGAAAATTATTGATGATTTTCAGAGAGAGTATCCAAATATTACAGTTACCTACATTAAAAAAGATATTAGACAATACAGACAGAGTCTTGTTACCCAAATCTCCAATGGTACAGGTCCTGATATCTATAGGTATCATAATTCCTGGGTAGGGATGATGAAGTCGTATCTTTCCCCACTTTCTGCTGATGTTATTACACCTGACGAGTTTAAAAATTTATACTTTCCTGTTATTCAGAGAGATTTAACCCGGAATGGAGCTCTTTACGGAATACCTTTGATGATAGATACATTGTCTTTGTTTATTAACGAAGAGCTTTTTGAAGCAGGTGGAAATACAGTTCCGAGAACATGGGATGAGTTTGTACGCGTTGCCAAAAATCTTGTTGTTAAAGATAGCGAGGGAAATATACTTACTGCTGGTGCTGCTATGGGAACGTATGATAATATCACCCATGCGCCTGATATTATCGCTCTTTTGTTTGCGCAGAATGGAACCAATTTTGACAATTTCCAAGCGACAAAAGTTAATGCTAGTCAAGCCCTGCAGTTTTATACAGCATTCGCAAAAGGAGAAGGAAGTGTCTGGAACGATAGGCTCGATCCATCTGTTGTTGCTTTTGCTAAAGGAAATCTTGCTATGTATTTTGGTTACTCCTGGGATATTTTTACAATTCAATCTCTGAATAAAGACCTTAGATTTTCTGTCCATCCAGTACCGAATCTTCCAGGAAGAAAAATAACAATAGCCAGTTACTGGGTTGAGGGTGTTTCAGCAAAATCGAAACATCAAAAAGAAGCAATGTTATTTATGAAACATTTAGCAAAAAAAGATACTCTACAGAAACTTTATACAGAAATTGCTAAAACACGCTCTTTCGGTGAGTTATATCCTCGTAAAGATCTGGCTGCAACATTGAAAAATAATAGACTGGTTTATCCTTTTCTAGCACAAGCAGAGTTTGCTATTTCTTCCTATTTTGCAAGTGACACTTACGATGAAGGAATTAATATGCAGATGAATAAGTATCTGGGAGATGCCGTAAGGAGTATTCAAACAAATAGTTCTGCTGAGTCTGCAACAGAAACCCTTGCCCAGGGTGTACAACAAATTATTAGTAAATATGGGCAATAAATATAAAGCAATTGTTCGTACTCTTCTTTATAGTGATATATTCGATTTTCCGCTAACAGAGGCTGAAATTTATTATTATTTATTGACAGATACTAGAATTTCCAAGTCAGAGTTTAGACAGGCTTTTACTGAATTGCTTCCTCATCTTATGTATCAAAAACCTTACATTGCTCTCCCTAATAGAGGAAATATTATTCAAAGAAGAAGAAATAATGAACGATGGCTTAATCTCAAAAGAAGAGAGGCTTCTCAGATTGCTCGAATATTATCCTATATTCCAACGATATATTTTATTGGATTAAGTGGTGGAGTTGGTGTGGGAAGTGCCAATAAAGATGATGATATTGATTTTTTTATAATTACAAAGAAAAACTGTATATATATCACAAGACTCATCAGTCTGTTAGTTCTTGCTATACTTGGAAAACGTAGAAAACGAGGAGAGAAGAATGCAAGGGATAAAATTTGTTTGAATATGTTTCTTGATGAATCTTCTCTAGCATTACCTTTAGATCGTCATGATATATATACCGCACATGAGATTGCTCAGATTTATCCTCTAGTTGATAGAAATAATACTTATCTGCGATTTTTATCTGCCAATAAATGGATTGCTACATTTCTTGCTCATGCAACATTAGGGAGAAAAGTGAAATTTCAGAAGTTACAGCAAAGTTTAGGAGAGGGCTTATTGAGAATCTTTGAGCCTATAGCTCGTTATTTGCAACTGAAGTATATTAAAAGGCATAGAACAAAAGAAATAGTGACGAATAATTTTATCGCATTCCATCCAAAAGACTATAGGTCAATTATAGTTAAAACTTATCAGCAAAAAATTAGAAAAAATTTACTCAATTTTAGCTCTCTATTTTAATACTCTAGGATATTATTATTTTTGCTTGACAAACGGGTGTGTATTCTTTATACTTTCACTGATTTAGATAGAAAATATCATCTCTCCCAGCATGCATTTTGGAGGGATTTTCTTTTTAGTAGATATGGATTCCAAAAAAATATACCTTACAAAAGACGGGCTTGAAGAACTGAAAAAAGAGTATAACGAGCTAGTTAATGTAAAGCGTCCAGCAGTAGTTGAACGAGTTACAGAGGCTAGAAATCAAGGTGATCTCTCAGAAAACGCTCAATATGTAGCTGCAAGAGAAGAACTAGCTTTTATTGATGGCAGGATAGATGAGTTGGAGGAAATGCTTAGACAAGTATATATTATTGAGGATGATCACCAAGGAGCAACTGCAGTGAATTTGGGATCTGAGGTGACTTTAAAGATCAATGGACAACATGAAGTATATCGGGTTGTAGGAGAATGGGAGGCAGATCCAGCAGAAAAAAAGATCTCACACGAATCTCCTCTGGGTAAAGCTTTGCTCGGAAAGAAGATTGGTGACAAAGTTGAGGTTGAGGCACCTGCTGGAAAAATTGTTTATACTATTGTCTCCATTAAATAAGGTGTTGGATTGTAGAATCGGTTGGCAATAACTACTCCATGAAGATTCATACCAATTTACCCCTCTCAAATATTACTCATTACCGTATCGGCGGAGTTGCTAAAAAAGTTCTTGAGATAACATCAAGAGAAGATCTTCTCGAGGCGGTGAAGCTTGTACAACGTCATAATCTCCAAAATGTATATATTCTTGGACTTGGATCCAATATCTTGTTACCAGATAAAAGTATTGATGGAGTAATACTTTGGATGAGAGGTAGATCAGAGTTTAGTATTCATCACTTTTCTGAGGTGGATGCTTTTGCAGGAGATTTATTAGATGATTTAATTAATTTTACATTTTCTCATCAGCTTGTTGGTCTTGAGTGGGCAGGAGGATTGCCAAGCACTATTGGTGGTGCTATTCGCGGCAACGCGGGGGCATTTGGGTATGAGATAAAAGATATTATCAAAAGTGTTGAATATATTGATATCACAGATAAAGATCTTAATATCAGAACTCTTTTGCAAAAAGAGTGCCAATTTGCATATAGGGATAGCATTTTTAAACATAATCCTTCGTGGGTTATCGTCAGTGGTACGTTTAAATTGAAATTGGCTTCTCAAGAAGAACTAAAAACAGCAAAAGAAATTTACGAAAAGAATATTCTTTATCGTAATACTCATCATCCCGTTGAGTACCCATCATGTGGATCTGTTTTTAAAAATATCACTCGTTTGGAGGAGGTTGAAAAAATTTTGAACGTTTGGCCTGATATTAAGGATCTTTCTCAAAAAAAATGGCATAACAAAATTGCAATGGGTTATGTGATTAATAGGCTTGGATTTTCTGGAAAACGTGTAGGAGGGGCAAAAGTATCTGAAAAACATGCAAATTATATTATTAATACTGGTAATGCAACATCTCAAGACGTACTCACCCTGATAAGAGGGATACAACAAAAATTTCAAAAAACTTTTGGATTTGTTCCTGATCCTGAAGTAATGATTGTCAATAGTAAAGTTATTGACAAAAAATAATCCCTACATCATAATTATTGATGTCTATATGATTTGCCAAACAACATCTACCAACACAAAGAAGGACCCCCACTAAGAGGGGTTCTATTGCGTTGTTTTTTTTTAGGACCCCTCAGCGAAGGGGTTTTTTAGTGGTAAAAATATGAGCAATCTTGAAAGAATTAGCCAATTACCTATTACTTTTTCTCAAACCTTCTCTTTACCAAAAGAGGATAAAAGTTTTTCTTGTAGATCAAAAGCAGAATAAAGAACACGATACTTGGCATCGTGCACAAGAAATTATTCTTCATAGAGCGTCATTTAAAGATCGTGTGATTTTTGAGTTTTCTCCTTTTTACCTCTACCCAAGCGGTGAACTAGGTTATAGGACACAATCATGGGATCATCCAGCGTTTAGAAACGGTATACGCTTTGTATCCGAGGTGAGTAGTCAAATCCCCCGGGAGAAGGTTATTCATTTTATTCTCGTGGATGATTTTAATAACGTTCCTGAAGGTGTTACTAATTCAGATATTCTGCAACGACTAATGGAAGCCAAAAGGATTCCAGAGCTTGCTGAATCAGCATTGTTTTCACTTCATACAAATAGTCAGTCTGTTTTTTATTGGGAAAGTGATTTTGTTCAAGAAGGTGTTAAAAACTCTTGCAGTAATCTTGATGCAGCATTCCAAAAAGAAAAGATTCTTTTTGATAGAAAAGCTGATGAAGTGAACCTTCAAAATCTTAAATCAACGCTTCTTGTTGTCGCTCATCCAGTTGAATTCAGATCTCAGCAATCCCTTATGCTTTCTTCTCTTCTGAGAGAGATGAAACACCCTCCATTTCAAAGGATGAGTAAACTAGAACGTTTTACCACACTCAGTGAAATGTATTGCCATGTTTGGTTTGATGATGAGGGAAATATAGATAATGTGACAAGACCATTTTGGGATGGAAATAAATTCGTACATGAGGAGCTGATGTAATATGCAGCAGAAAGATCTTCAATTACTTCAACTTATTCATTATGAGGGTGCAGGAAATAAGACTCCAGTTCTTGCAATTGATGCAGTTATTAAAAATCTTGCTTCTTCCCCTGAGGAAGTGAGATGGCAACTTGAGAAAGACATGACTTTTCGTAAGTGGCTCAAGAAACAGGGACAAAAATACAATGCAGACTCTATTATGATTTGTTATAAATCACAGGATTTACAGTATGACTATGTTACTTTTGTTGGCGAACCACATAGTGATTTGTCTTCCAGTTTTTCCAATATGTGCGGTAATGGTATACGCTGTCTAGCACTGCATATTGTAGTTTCAGAAAATAATCTGCAGCAGCAAAAGAAATATCTTCAAAAAGGGATAAAAATCTGGGCAGGTGATATCAAACATGTCAAAGTACTCAATCTTAATAGAGAATTAATTTCTGCTGACGTAGAAGTTAATTTAGGTAAATTTTATTCTGATAAAGATAGTTCTTTTCCTTTTCTTAATACCTCATACTTTAATCTCAAATCTTTCGATGCTTTTTTCCTTCCTTCGGAATTAAATGTACCTGATCCCTTTTATAAGCGGAAATTTGGATTTGGCTACAACGGCGATAAATTTAAAGGAGAACCGCATCTTGTGTTGTTAAATACTTTAAAAGAGTATGAAAAATTGATTACAGATTTGAATGTGGATCTTAATCTATCTTCAAAAGAATCTATTTTGGATTCTCTCTCTCAGGTGGTTTGTATCTTAGGCAAAGAAATAACATTTGCCCGTAAATTTTTTCCAGTGGGAATAAATGTCAATGTAGGAGTTTTTATTGACAATATTCTTTATATGGCTACTCATGAAAGGAATCTTTCTGAAAGTAGAGATATGTGTCAAGCTCAACAAGAAAAAAACAATAATATCTGTCGCTGTCAGACAAAAGCTTGTGGTACCGGAGGAGCTGTTGCTTGCAATATTGCAATCAGACAAGGATATATTGAATGTTCGAGTATGACAACGATTCATCCTGGGGGAATATTACGTTTTAAAGTTGAAAATAAGCAGACTATAATGATTGGTCCTGCTAGAAAGGTGGAGTTTTATGATTGAGCAATATAAAAATCTTCTTTCTTATGAATCAGAGCAACAGTATCCAGTACGTAAAGAATGGTTTAAGGGTTTTCTCAGTGGAAACTTACTTTGGCCCCAAAATAACATAGGTATACGTTTTTTAACTCTTGCTTCAGTACTGAGGGATCAGCCCAAAAACTGGCAGGAATTTGCACAAAGTAAGTTTACTTCTGAGCAAGAAATGCTACTTGGAAAAGTTATGTCAAGAGCTCATAGATTACGAGAGATCCCTATTGTGACTAATGAATTCCATAAGAATGGTGATTTAATTATCACAAACTACAGACTTCAGGAACTTTGGAGTGCAACCAAAGCGTATGTATATGCGGATATACTAAACTATATAGATGAGGATTTCAAACTGGAATGGAATATGACCTTTAGCGCTCCAATAACTCTAACTGCACAGAATACAAAAAAAATACAGGATTTTTTTAATGCAGATGAGGAATTATCGAGAAGAACCACCTTAATAAAAATTGTAGGAGGAGTTGCTGAGTGTTTGAGAACGAAAGAAGCATTAAATTGTGCATCTTCTTATAAAGAAGAACTCCTTAATAACAGAAACACTTTTTCTCCTCGAGCGATCGAAATACGTAAACAATTAAAGCTTATCCTAACAGAATTTCTCTCACAACAATATCCCAATGAAGCATTTGATAGGCTGTTTTGGGGAATGTGATCTTCTTGTTTAGATTGTAAAATGAAGGTAAAATAGTATTACTATGTTTTGGGCAGATCAAGTAGCAAAAGAAATTAAAAAAAGGAATTTACCTCTTGAGTGGGTAGATGATATGAAAACTCCATCCGGTAGAGTTCATGTTGGTTCCCTTTTAGGAGTTGTTTTCCATGATCTTGTATACAAAGCTTTAATTGATATTGGAGTAAACGCAAAATTTACGTATGTTTTTGAAAATCATGACCCAATGGATGATATTCCAGTTTATCTTCCTCGTGAGAAATATGAAAAATATCTAGGCATGCCCTTATTTAAAATACCGTCTCCAGTTGAAGGTTATAAAGATTTTGCTGAGTATTATGCACTTGAATTTAAAAATACGTTTAATGCTATTGGATGTTCTCCTGAGATTCTCTGGACAAAAGATCTCTATACTAGTGGAAAGATGAATAAAGGTGTAAAGCTGGTTTTAGACAATGCTGAGGAGATTAGAAATATCTACAAAGAACTATATAAAAAAACAATGCCCAGTGACTGGTATCCTTTTCAGGTGTATTGTGAGTCGTGTGGTAAGGTATCCACAACACGTGTTTATAAATGGGATGGAGAATTAGTGCATTATCGTTGCCTAGTTAATGCTCTTGAATGGACGAAAGGTTGTGGTTATGAAGGTAAAACATCTCCCTTTAGTGATGCATCAGGGATTAAAGGAAAACTTCCCTGGAAAGTAGAGTGGCCAGTGAAGTGGCAGGCAATTGGGGTGACAGTTGAAGGAGCTGGAAAAGATCATATGAGTAAAGGAGGATCGCATGATTTTGCTATATTGGTGTGCGAGAGAGTTCTCCATTATCCTGTACCTTATCCTATAGCGTATGAATTTATGTTGATAGGAGGTAAAAAAATGTCCTCTTCTAAAGGTCGCGGATTTGCTGCTGCTGATATGCTTAAGATTCTTCCTCCAGAATTACTAAGATTTCTCATAGTGAAAATGAATCCGCAGCAACAAACTAATTTTGATCCATCCCAACCTGATACAATTCCTAGACTTTTTGATGAGTATCAGGAATATGCCAAACATTTTTTAGAAAAAAGGAATGATGATGAGTCAAGAATTTTTGAGTTTTCTCAGATTAATGGGATAAAAATGCCTCCTGAGATTCGTTTTTCTACTCTTGCACAGTGGGTACAGATGCCCAATATGAATCAGCGTATAAAAGAAGAAGGACTAGAAGAATGGGCTAAATATGCTCGAGTTTGGGTAGAACGTTTTGCACCAGAGTCCGAGAAATTCACTATACAACAGCATGTCCCCAAGGAGGCGTATTCTCTCTCAGAAAAACAAAAAGAATTTCTTAAAGTTATTGCTGGGATAATTCGAGAAGGATTAAATCCAGATGATTTTCAAAAACTAATTTATGATAAGGCAAAAGAGATGGATCTTTCCTCAAAAGATGCTTTTGCAGCAATCTACACTGTTCTTTTGGGCAAGAACCATGGACCACGAGCAGCTTGGTTAATTTTATCTTTAGATCCTTCATTTGTTAAGGAGAGATTTACATCTCTTTAAAATCAATTTCACAAGTTTGTCACTGTCTAGTGTATATGATATAGTAATTTCTCAAAGGTTATGAGGAAGGCTCTATTTATTCTCATCCCATCCTTAATTCTCGCAACTTCTATTTTTTTTCTGATACAAATTTTTCTTATTCGTAGTAATGACAAAGGCGCACTTCAGGTAACAGCATCTCCCAAAAGCAAGGTATATCTCAATGGGGAGTTTATAGGGGAAACTCCTCTTTGCAGATGTGAACAGGATAATATGCTTAAAGTAGGCAAATATAATATCAAACTTGTTCCTACAACAAGTGGATTTTCTGAATTTCAAGAAAAGATTATTGTGTCAAAATCAGTATTGACAGTTGTTGATCATAAATTCGGTAAAGGAGCGACCTCTGAGGGAAGCATTATTACACTTCAGCCTCTAAAAGAGAGTAATACAAGATCTCTTTTAGTACTTTCAATACCTGATAAATCTGAGGTACTTCTTGACAATACATCAGTAGGATTTACACCGGTACTTATTAAAGATATTACCGAGTCCGATCATGAGCTGATTATCAGAAAAAGCGGCTATGCAGAAAAAAAAGTGAAGATAAGAACACCCACAGGCTATCAATTATTAGCTAAGGTATATCTAGGTGTTGATGAGGAAGAGATTGTTTTATCTCCTACACCTTCTCCAACTTCAGCTTCTCCTTCTGCAACACCAACTCCTCCTATTCGGAAAGTAACTATTTTACAAACACCAGTAGGTTTTTTGCGAGTCAGAGCAGAAAGTAACATAGAATCTTCTGAAATCGGTAGAGTAACTCCCGGACAAGAGTTTGAGCTATTAGATGAGGTTAGAGGATGGTACAAGATTAAATTGTCTGATGGCAAAGAAGGTTGGATTAGTAATCAATATGCAAAGAAAATCGAATAACTAAGACTGAATAACGTAAATAATGACAATAACCATTAATGCCCATAATAATACGGTTGCAAGTAATGGTTTATCAGAAAACAATACCTTCTCAGGGCTTTCTCCTTCATGCTTTTCGTAAATGTCTTGCATATATCTCATTAATCCATAAACGACAGGAATGATAGTTAACATCAACCATTTTCGCTGAAGATACGTTGGAAGAAAATCAGGAAAGAGAAGTTCATTGGTAATAGTAAACCGACGCGAATTTTCAAGGAAGGTGAAGAGAGAATAAGAGATAAATGTTGATGTAGCAAAAATAGATGTATAGACGTCAAGCAATCTTTCTGAATAATGTGAAAGAGATTTGCGAACTTCAGCAATATTTTTAATATTTTCTTGCGATACTAAAGTAAGTTCTCGACGTCTTTTTCCAATAGCTAAAAATAGCGATAAAGAAATCGTTGTTAAAAGTAGCCAAACAGATATATGATAGCCGCTAAGAAACTCCCCAGCATACACTCTGAGAATATAACCTCCAGCAAGCGCTAAGATGTCAATTACAGCGATATGTTTTAGAACAATTGAATATGAAAGTTGAAGGATGACATAAACCAAAGTAATCAAGAAAAAAGTAGGTGATATCAGAAAACTTGCGATAATTCCAGTTATGCCAAGTGCCAAAGCGATAACAATCGCTTCAAAAATAGAAACATCGTTATGGGCAAGTGGACGAAATTGTTTAAAAGGATGTAGCCTATCTTTGTTGATATCAAAAATATCATTGATTACATAGATTGCTGAGGATGTGATACAAAAAACAATAAATCCTGCAATTGTCTCTTCCAGAATTACCGGTGTAAATAATTCACCATTAAACGTGATAGCGGCAAAGATCGCTAGATTTTTGATCCACTGTCTAGGTCGTAGTAATCGTATAATGTTTCTAATCTTCTTTCTCATGGGGTAAGCGGAGTACGTAATGCAAAAAAAGTAAACCGCCTCCAACAATAACAATTAGCATAACAATAGCAAAAAGTTTGCTTTTGCTATGTAGTGTTAAAGCTATTGAGCCCAATATAGCAGAGATGCTCCAATAAAACAATGCGATTTGTCTTTGAGTATAACCAAGTCTTAGCAATAAGTGATGTAAGTGTTTATTGTCGTGCCAAAATGGTGATTTGCCGGAGAGAAGTCGTCGAGCAATTGTGAATAATGCATCTACTGTTGGTATTCCCATGACAAGAATTGCTGTTGCTAACTTCGCGCTTGAGAGAATTGAGACAACAGCAAGCAGCAGATACATACTGGTTGCTCCATATCCTGGAAAAATTTTTGCTGGATAAAAGTTATACATAAGAAATCCAAGCGATGCTCCTGCAATAATGAATGAGAGATTAGCATCAATAAGGTTTTTGGTATCAACGAAGGGGAAACGCAGGCTTAATAAGCCAATAACAATTGCTGATATGGCAACAATACCAGGCATTTGGCCATCAACCCCTTTACTCCAATTCAGCATGTTCATTACCCAAATAATCCAAATGCCAGCAATAATATCTCCAAGTGTTATTCCCAAGAAAGGAATAGAGTATGTATCAAGATAAAGAATCCCTCCAAAAGGGTGGGTGATAAAAGGTACGCTGACTCCGCTGCCCACCACAATTACTGCACAGAGAATATTAATTAGAAACCTCAGATAAGGTGAAACATCTTTTGCTTTTGCGTTGTATTGATCATCAATAACTCCAACGACAAGTGCCAGGAATGCTGCAAAAAATATTGCAATTGTTATGGACGTTATAGGAATGAAGAAGATGCTAGTAAGGAAGATACCAAGAAAAAGTGGTATGCCTCCACCTCTGGGAATAGGTCTTGTGTGAATGATGCCGGGATGCTTATGGATTGAAGGATCATCTACCAAACCTCTTTTTTTAATAAAAGGCAAGAGTATCCTCACCAAGATTGTAGTCAAGAAAAAGGCTAAAATAAAAGGAATAAGAAATGGTAGTAATTTCATTTAGATAATAAGTTGTGTAATCCTAAAAATGAATATTATTGTAATAAGAGTCAAAAGCAAACTGGTAACGCCTAACATGCGTGCAAGAAGGGGAATTTTGTTGTAGAGGAAATTTATTAATAACGCATTTAGAATTACAGCAAAAAATGCTACAATGGGGGCAATAAAGAGTTGCCATTTACCCCCTAAACGAGCAGCTCCCCAAGGCATTTGATTGTAAAGAGGTAAGAAATTAGGAAGATAGCGATATACAAAAATAATATAAAGTAATGATAAAAACAGGAGAAAACATGAGGCAAGTATTGAAAAACTAATAATCTTGTCTTTTTTCAAATAATTAATTAATGCGTTCATAAAGATGTACATCTTGAATTACAATCTTTTCTCTATAATTATATAAAGAAAAAGGTAGAGGCTGTATTCCTGGAAATATTGCAACATATTTAGGTTTGGCTTTTAGAAAAGCTTGTTCTGTTTCTGCAAGCGTTTGCATATTGGTCAGCATATGATATGCAACTGTAAATCTCCCTACAGGAAGTTTATTAGATAGCACATATATTTGAGCATTATTTCCCCAGAGGAAGATGGTATCGCTATTTCTGGTATGTCGTTGTAAGTACAATGCAATTTCTGCATCACGTGGCGCTCTACGATCAAAAAAAGATTGATAATCAGATACTGATTTCTTACCTATTAAAAAAGATATAAAATTGGGGTAGTAGAGTATCGTTTTAACGATACTCCAATGATTGAAGGATTGGCTCAAAATAACAATTAAAATAATAAATATTAAGGCAAGATATTTTTTGTATTTTGTATGGATACTTAAAAGAAGTCCTGGGATAAGAGAGAGACTTGGCAATATGACAAGAAGATAGTGTGTATAAGGTCTTTGAGAGAAAAAACTATTAAAAAGTGAAAAAACAATCCAAAGAGCTATGAAAAGAGCAGAATAGGGTATCTTTTTTCTGAATAAAATGATTCCCCAAATAAATCCTATAAGAAGAGTAAATTTTAGTATAAGAAGTCCCTGAGGAATAATAAAGAGATTCTTATATCCCACATATCCTACATTGCTTAAGAATATGGCATGCAGATATGTATAGAGTGCTTTGTGTTTCAGAAAATAAAAAATCGTGATGCAAAAGGGAACAAGAAATCCAATCAATAATAGAGCAAAAACTTTCCCATATTCCAATAAATATTTTTTAAATGCGTTAATATTTAGTGTTGTCGGAAGACAAGCTATAAAAAGGAAAAGAAAAAAAGAAGCAAAATCAAAAACGGCTACTGTTTTATAAAGAAAAGACACTCCAAGCAATAATCCGGCAATAAAAATCCATTTTGCAGATTGTTTTAAATGAGAGTCATTTAAAAATTGTTGAACAATGATCAATCCTGAAGCAATGGTAGGTAAGAGCATAAAATTTTCAGCATTGGCTATATTACCTTCAATAATCGGCAGTCCAAAAAAAAGAGCAAAAATTAAAGTACTTATCAAAGACGATTTTTTATTTTGAAAGAGGTGGAGTGAGAGATGGTAAAAAAATAGAAGCGTTAGAATTCCAACAATAGCAGATGTGAATCTTACCCAGAACTGATCTGCTCCCAATAGAGAATATGTAATATAAAGAAGCGGAGGTTTATTATCCCATATTTGTGTGTAGAGTATTCTTCCTTGATTGAGAGCAGATCCGATCACTTCATATATACCTTCATCTCCGTACCAGTAGGGTTCAAAAAATGAGGGAAAACGAAGAGTAAAAAATAAAACACCAATAAGAGATATCGTCCATAATTCCCGGTTTTTTTTTAGATCTACTTTATTTTTCATGCTTTTTCTGTTACTTTATACTCCATTCGTTTTCCCAGCATAAGCTGTGTATGGGAAATGAGAGCAGGAAGTGCTGATAGGAAAAATCCAACAATTGGAAGCAGAATAAACTCGAAAGGGAAAAAGATTTTACGGCGTAGAGGAAGATTTACATTCTCTGGTCTATTTTTATAATCAATAAACAGCATAATCAGCAGTGCTACAACACAGGACGTTAAGATAATTCCTGCCAAGTGAGGAAGACTATAACCCAGAGAGCTTCTGGAGAAAGCAGGGTTAACAAACGGCATAATATTTGCCGCAATAGTGATGATAAACCAGTTTACTGGCCAAAGGAAATGATCCAGAAGCACATGATATAACATTACTGTCTTTCTTACAAAAGGTACATTGGGGACAGTCAGCCACCATTTTACAAAGAGTGGATCATCCGATACTCCCCATGACCAGCGCCTTTCTTGATTATATTTATTTTTTAAGCTTTTCCAATATCCTCCTGCATATGCAGCATCCATTGATGTTTTTAAGAAAATAGGTTCAACCCATACTTGTCCTTTAAGTTTGAAAAAGGCTTTGAAAAATATTCTATAATCCTCAGGAATGACATCAGTGTCCCAAAATCCAATATCGCGAAGCATCTTGAAAGACAAAGAATATGTAGATTGTGTGATCAGTCTATCTCCTTGGACAAGAAGAGAAATTCTCCAAAGACTGCCAAAGAAGGAAAGAATTCTTATAGGAGCTGGTACTTTCCAGATATTATTGTAAAATACCGTAGCTGATTGCCAGAATTTATAATAACGATTGGGATCAGAAAGGAATTTATAACTAAGATACGCGAAGAATTGTTTATCAAACATCGAATCTACATCAACTGATGAAACAGTTGCATAATCTATGTCGAGATTGCCCTTTACAAATAATCTCTCGTATGCAATTTTCCCTCCATATGCTTGATTGGAGGATTTTCCTTTGATTTCACCTTCTTGATCAGGATGATAGGTCGCAAAAATACTGCCAAATTTACCTTTAAATTCTTTGATAAGCGTATTTGCTTTCTGTTTGGCATCTTTTTCTCTTTGTTCCATTGCTAGAACAATATGAATTTTTTTCAGAGGGAGCGTTTGTCGGGTTAGATTTTCAAGTGTCATGCGCATCTTTTCAATGTTCTCCCGATAATTAGGAATGACAAGAACGTGATTGATCTTATCGAAATGCTCTAATTTTTTAGCTTTTTCTAGCCAGTTTTCTTTTTCTGCTTTTTTAATTCTTTTTTGAGCTCGATAGGCATTGATAACAAGAGAATAGGATTTGTAAAACCAGTAAATATCAAAAAAAAGAATAAAATAGGCAAGAAGCGTAGGTGCAAGAAGTGATCCCCAGATGGGAGAGAGAATGGCAGTCCATGAAGCAAGACCTGGAAGAAGTTCAAGAAATCGTCTTGTTTTTATTGGATAACGATAAAAAAGTTTATTGAAAAAACTTGTCATATTCTAGGATCAACGTAGCTTTTTAAAAATAGTATAAACATTTTGAGTCGTCTGTTCTACAAGTATTTCAAGGTCGATATTCTTAAGACGCGCAATATATTCACCAACAATTAAAACATACTCTGGGAGATTTCGAGTTCCACGATAAGGATGTGGTGTAAGAAAAGGGCTATCTGTTTCCGTCACAATACGATCAATAGGTGTAAGCTTTACTAATTCTTTTAACTCAACTGTTTCTCCTGGTGCAAGACCTTTATAAGTTATATTGCCGTCAAATCCTATAAAAAATCCTAGATCTAGTGCGTCTTTCAATACTTCTTCTGTTGCGGCAAAACAATGGAACATGCCGGGAACATCCATAAGTAAATGTCTTCTCTCTTTTAGCATTGTGATAACATCTTTACCAGCAAGTCGGTTGTGGATCTGAAGTGGTAGTTTGTGCTTGTGAGCTAGATTGATTTGTAGATCGAAAATTTCTTTTTGGATATTGGGATCAACAATTCCATTTGACTTGTATTGAAAATAGTCAAGACCAATCTCTCCTATTCCAATCACCTTGGGATGGTTTGCCATATCCTCTAAAGCCTTAATCCAGTCATCGGTTTGAGATACATACTGAGCTTCTCTTTTAAGTTCTACCTTGTCTGCATGATGGGGATGGATACCTACAATAGCAAACAGCTGATTATATTTTTCTGCAAGCTCTAGCGCACGTTTACTTGAGTCTATCTTCGTTCCCACATTGATAATACGCGTCACTCCTTTAGATAGAGCGCTTTTGATAACAGCATCATAATCTTTCTCAAATGAATGAAAATTTAGGTGACAATGAACATCAATCATATTTGATAAAAATTTCTCACTAGATATGTACTTACTTATATTCTTGGAAAAAGCGGTGTAGCACTTTTTATCTCACCCCAAAATTGAGAGAGAATTTTTTCAGAAGTTTCAGGGAGGAATGGTTGCAGGTTAAAAGCAATGTTGCGAATTTGTTGAATAATATCACTAAGAATTTCTCTTGCTTCGTTTTGCTTAAGAGTCCAAGGTTGAGTATAGTTTAGCTGCTTGTCAATTTTGGCAATTTTTTGCCAAATTAATTCTAAGGCGGTATTGAATTTAAACTCATTAATAAGATCTTTTATTCTCTTATCGAGGTTTTCCTGTTTATCTTCCCAAATAAGATTATTGTTTTCTGCAAGTTTAGCAATTCTGGCTACTAAATTACCAAGTCCGTTAGCAAGATCTGCATTGTATGCCTCTTTCAGCTTTTCCTCTGAGAAATCGCCGTCTTGAAAAGGTGATATTTTTGCTAAGCAATAATAACGCAGAGCGTCGGTTCCGTATTTTTCTACAATATCAACAGGATTGATAACATTCCCTAATGTTTTTGACATTTTTTGTCCTTTTACAGTGAAATACTCGTGCACAAAGAGTTTTTTAGGAAGTTTTAGTCCTGCAGAGAGGAGAATAGCCGGCCAATATACGGCATGGAATCTAATAATTCCTTTACCTATGACGTGGAGGTCTGCTGGCCACCATTTATTATACATTTCTTCATCCCATCCGAATCCGATACCGCTTTGATAGATATTCAGTGCATCAAACCAAACATATATTCGCTGTGATGGATCATTTGGTACAGGCACTCCCCAGTTTTTAGCGCGTTGATTACTGCGAGAAATACTAAAATCCTGTAATCCTCCTTTTATAAATGAAATTATTTCATTTTTTCTGAATTCAGGGACAATTTCATATTCATTCGCTGTAATAATTTTTAAGAGCTGATCTTGATAGCGTGTAAGGCGAAAAAAATAATTTTCCTCTTCTACTTCCTCTAAGGGATTGCCTGGATGTTCTGGACATTCGTTTTTCTCATTTAACTCATCTGCGGTTTTAAATTCTTCGCATCCGATACAATATAATCCTTTGTAAGATTTTTTATAAATATCTCCATTTTTATTGCAAAGTTCCCATAGTTTTTGACTTGCGACGAAATGTCTCTTTTTATCACTTCCTTTTTGAAAGACATCGAAATGAACATTCAGTTTTTTAGCTGTTTCCTCAAAAAGACGCGCATTCTCATCCACGAATTCCTGTATGGATTTTCCTGCTTTTTCTGCAGCTTGAACATTTTTTATGGCGTTTTCGTCAGATCCGCAAAGATAGAGGACATCATCTCCAATTATCCTATGAAATCGAGCAATAGTATCAGCTTGGATAAACTCGAGAGCATGCCCAATATGAGGGGTTGCATTTACGTAGGGAATGGCACTAGTAATATAAAATTTAGACATAGCAATGTGGATTGTAGCAGTGTATTAGCTTTAGAGCAAGGGAAGATTATTGTTCCCTCTTGCTTGTAAATAATAACTCAAGTGTTAAAAAAAGTGCCAGTAGTAACAAAAAGAAAAAGGGGTGGGTCAGATTATTAGCGCGAAAAACAAAATATATCACAGTAAATATACTGAGCAATATTCCATGTTTTCTGCTCTTTAATAAAAATGCAAAAAAAGAAAAAATAAAAAGCGCCAGTAACATATAAAAGATAATCACCACAGGAATAGATGCGAATTTAATCGAAAAATTCTGATAAGGAGAAAGAGTTGTAATTATAATAAGAAGAGCAATAAAAGAAAGTATACTTAATATTAAGAATTTCCATGTGCGCCTCTTTCTTCGCATAGAATAAGTGTAGCAAATTTTTTTTATTTTAATTAAAAGGTTAATTTTCTTTTTTAAAATATTGACAAAAAATAGCACTCCTGTTATTATAGTGCTAATTTACAACTATGCATAACCTTACTCAACGCCAAATAGAGATTCTGAAGGCTGTTATTGAAGAATACATAAAAACCGCTGATCCAGTCGGATCAGAAACAATAGAGAAAAAATACAATCTTAGTGCATCTCCGGCTACAATCAGAAATGAAATGGTCAAATTATCAGAATTTGGTTATCTGGAAAAACCCCATTCTTCCTCAGGCCGTGTTCCTACAGCATCAGGAATGAGATTTTATGTTCGTCATCTCATGCGGCCAAAAGAGTTGACAACAGCTGAGGAAGTTACACTTCAGGAGAGAGTGTGGGATTATAGAGAGAAAATGCAAAAGTTTTTAAAAGAAGTAACCCGATCTTTAGCCGATAAAACAGGTGCTTTAGCAATTGCGGCAACAAATGAGGGAGATATATATGTCTCAGGATATGCAAATATTTTGGAAATGCCTGAGTTTTTTGATATAGATATCACCAAAACATTGCTTTCCGCTCTTGATGAATATGAATATCTTCATCAATTATGTCACCGGATGGCTCAATCTGAAGTAGGAGAGGAAATTTATATTCTTATGGGTGATGAATTAGGACAGAGACTGCAAGGACCATACAGTCTAGTATATACGACATATGAGACAACAATGCATGGATCAGGCGAGATCGGCGTTTTAGGACCTTTACGACTTAATTATACTCTGGTTGTGCCTACCGTGAAATACTTTGGTAATCTTATTGAACAAGTAGCAAAAGGATGGTAATTATGAGTGATATAAAAAATAAACAAGATGAATCACAGCAACAAACATCTAATAATCAGCAACTTGCATCTTTTGATGAACTAAAAAAACAGATTGAGGAAATCGAAGGCAAGTATAAAAGGGCGTTGGCTGATTATCAAAATCTTGAAAAAAGGGTTAAAGAGGAACGTGGTGATCTCATCAAAGCAGCCAATCGAGATCTACTCTTGCGTTTTCTGCCAGTTTTAGATACATTACTTATGGCTCAGAAGCATGCAAGTAGTGAGACGATAGATGTTTGTACACGTCTTTTTCTTGATATTCTAAAACAAGAAGGCGTAACACAAATTAAGACAGTAGGTGAGAAATTTGATCCACATTTAATGGAAGTTGTAACAACTACTGATGGAAAGGAAGGAATTGTTGTCGAGGAAGCACGCGCAGGTTTTTTATTACATGATAAACTGCTACGTCCTGCGCAGGTTGTAGTAGGAAGTGGCGATAAAACTCAAAAGAAAGGAGAAGAAAAATAAAAAATGGGAAAGATTATCGGTATTGATTTAGGAACAACCAATTCTTGTGTTGCAGTAATGGAAGGTGGACAACCTAAGGTAATTCACTCTGCTGAAGGACGCAATGTCATTCCTTCAGTGGTTGATCCCATCGCTCGTATTGTTGGAGATGTCGCGAAACGACAAATGGTTCTTAAGCCAAAGAGAACGATTTTCTCCGTTAAGCGATTGATGGGACGAAAGTTTGATGATCCATCAGTCCAGGAAGACATTAAATGGCTGCCCTATACAGTAAAAGCAGGACGTGATGGAATGGCAGTTGTTGAAGTTGAGGGTAAAACATTTACTCCACAGGAAATTTCAGCCATGATTTTGCAAAAAATTAAAGCAGATGCAGAAGCTTATCTAGGTGAAAAAGTAACGGAAGCTGTTATTACTGTACCTGCATATTTTGACGACAGTCAACGACAAGCAACTAAACAAGCTGGTGAGATTGCTGGTCTAACTGTAAAACGCATCATTAATGAGCCTACTGCAGCAGCTTTGGCATATGGTTTAGACAAGAAAAATGCTCATACAATTGCAGTTTATGATTTGGGAGGAGGTACCTTTGATATCTCAATCCTTGAGCTTGGAGATGGGGTTTATGAAGTAAAATCTACCAATGGTGACACTCATTTAGGTGGAGATAATTTCGATCAGGTCATTATTGACTATATTGCTGATGAATTTAAGAAAGAACATAACATTGATCTTCGAAAAGACCCTCAGGCATTGCAACGTTTGAAAGAAGCTGCTGAGAAAGCGAAGATTGAACTCTCCAGCACACAAGAGGCACAGATTAATTTGCCTTTTATTACTCAAGGGCCAGAGGGACCTCTCCATCTTGTTATGTCTTTGAGTAGAGCCAAACTTGAGCAGCTTGTGGATCATCTTATCCAAAAAACCTTAAAACCAGTAGAGCTTGCTCTTAAAGATGCAGGAATAACAGCCAAAAATATAGATGAGGTTGTGTTAGTCGGCGGTATGACACGTATGCCCAAGATAGTTGAAACTGTGACGAAATTTTTTGGAAAAGAACCTAACAAATCCGTTAATCCTGATGAAGTTGTTGCAGTCGGTGCGGCAATTCAAGGTGGTGTCCTTGCAGGAGAGGTAAAAGATGTACTGCTTCTGGATGTGACACCTCTGACTTTAGGAATAGAGACTTTGGGTGGTGTGTCAACACCTCTTATTCCACGCAATACAACTATTCCTACATCCAAATCACAGATATTTTCAACAGCTGCTGACAATCAGACACAAGTTGAGATAAATGTTCTGCAAGGAGAGCGCCCAATGGCAGCTGATAATAAATCTTTAGGCAGATTTATTCTAGATGGTATTCCTCCTGCTCCTCGTGGAGTGCCGCAGATTGAGGTAACATTTGACATTGATGCCAATGGTATCTTACACGTAACAGCCAAGGATAAAGCAACCGGAAAAGAGCAAAGTATCAAAATTACAGGATCAACTGGTCTTTCCAAAGAAGAAGTTGAGCGAATGACGAAAGAAGCAGAGCTTCATGCTAAAGAAGATGAAGAAAAGAGAGCAAGGATTGAGGCTCGAAATCAAGCTGACTCTCTAATCTTCACCGCAGAAAAATCGTTGAAAGATGCAGGTGATAAAGTAAGTGAGAGTCTTAGGAAAGAGGTTGAGGAGAAGATAACATCACTTCGCAATATTCTCGATACTGGATCGAAAGAAGAATTAGAGGCAAAGACCAAAGAACTCTCAGAGAGCCTGCAGCAGCTAGGTCAGCAGATGTATGCTCAATCTGGATCAGCAAATGGTGAGCAGAAAGCAGAAGAAAATGAGCAGAAAAAAGAAGATAAAGACGAACCAGTAGAAGGGGAAGTCGTCAATTAAATCTCGTATTTAATAGATCAGAAAATTCTTCCCTTTTATTTCTGAAGTAACTGCTAAAAAAAATAGAAGAGATAATTTTTAGACTCATTAGTTCATCTAAACCTAAAATATAAAAACCTCATGATCTATTTAAATTTTATTCCACTAAATTAATCTCTAAATGATGTTTGAAGCTTCTTCGTTACAACGATAGACGTAATTTTCAAATTAAGTTGTGCTCCTAAAAAGTGTAGAATGTATTTAAAGTGTTCGCTACTAGCAGACTAACTTTTTAATTGCTATAATTACTTTACCTATGGCTAATTTAGATTATTATCAAATTTTAGGTGTTCCAAAAACAGCAACGCAGGATGAAATAAAAAAGGCTTATAGAAAATTAGCTTTGGAGTATCATCCTGATCGTAACAAAAGTAAAGAAGCAGAAGAAAAATTTAAAGAGATCAACAAAGCATATGAAGTGTTGTCTGATCCTCAGAAAAGACAAATGTACGATCAATACGGATCAGCTGCCTTTGAGCAGGGTGCAGCAGGTGGACCATTTGGAGGTTTTGGAGGATTTAGACAACACACAGGTCGTTACGGACCTTTTACCTATACATACTCAACTAATGGTGCAGATTTTGATTTTGGTGGTTTCTCAGATCCTTTTGAGATTTTTGAACAGTTTTTTGGAGGAGCATCGCCATTTGGCAGACGCGAGAGAAGACCAGTCTATTCCTTGACTCTTTCTTTCATGGAGGCTGTGAAAGGAGCTCAAAAGGAAGTAACTATAAACGGAAAGAGGCAAAAGATTAAGATTCCCCCTGGTGTTGATGATGGTACAAGAATTCGTTTTGGAGATTTTGATATTGTCTTTGATGTTGTTCCCGATCCTCGATTTGAAAGACAGGGCTCTGATGTGATTTCGGAAAAAGAAATCACGTTTCCTCAAGCAGTTCTTGGAGATCAGGTAGATGTTGAGACAGTGGATGGAGTAGTAAAAATTCGTATTCCTCCAGGAACACAACCTAATACTTTGATAAGACTCAGAGGAAAAGGAATACCGCACTTAAGAGGTACGGGAAAAGGCGATCATTATGTTAGAATCAAAGTGGCTATTCCCAGAACAATAACAAGAAGACAAAAAGAACTTCTAGAAGAATTTCAGAAAGAAAGTTCGGGTAAAAATACTTCTTGGTTCTAAACTCCTAATTTGTTGTTTTTTATTTTTTTTCCTTTTATACTTAAATTAATAAATGTACTAAATACAGAATTTTTCTATGGAATGATATGTGTCCTCCAAATGAAACACTGACTGAGATTGGGTGCTTGCCAACCGATCCTATCCAATTTATAGGAAGATTTTATGGTATTGGTTTAAGTCTTATTGGAGGAGTATCTCTCATTTTTATAATCATCGGAGGTTATATTATCCTTACATCGCAAGGTAATCCAGACCAAATTAATGTAGGTAAAAGTTATATATTTTATGCTATCCTAGGGCTACTTCTTGCTATTTTTGGTTTTGTCTTTATTGAGGTGGTTATGGTTGATATTTTACAAATTCCAGGATTTAGTACTTAGATAAAATATGAAAAAGCTTCTGCCCAGTGTATTGATAATTGGTCTTCTGTATCTATTCTTCTTTTTTCCTTTTCATGTGTTTGCTCAGGACGCAGGATTACAATCTCCTATGACTATTACTACTACGACAGATCTGCCGCAAGAGGGAGCATGGATTAAAGATCCTGAGGTTACAAAGGTAGGGAAAAATGCTGCAAGATCGGGAATGCTTCTTGATTGGACTCTTCAGGAATATCATTGGGCATCAACGAGCGCTGAGTCAGTGAGACCGCTGGCTGAATTCTGGACTGTTATTCAAAGAATAGTTTATTCACTCTTTCTTTTTGTGATTATTGTAACGGCTTTAATATTAATTATTACACGAGGCAAAAGCATTTCCGCTCGTCGTTTTTTGCCTAGATTCTTTTTCGTAATTTTATTGGTTACTTTCTCGTTTTCATTGGTTAAATTTGTCTACCAAATTACAGATATTTTTCAAGGTTTTTTTCTTAAAAATCCACAAGGTCAGATTATTTCCTCAAGAGATCTTCTTTATGTTGGTTTTGATTATAAAGACTTCGTAGGATTGAGAGTTTTTGGTCAACAATATGATGAGTCAGCGATGATAGCGCTTCTTTTAGTTAAACTTACAGCTTTTACTTATTATGTAATGTCTATATTGCTTATTGTACGCAAAATTATATTATGGTTTTTTATTGTTGTATCTCCAATTTTTCCTCTCCTTCTTCTTTTCTATCCATTGCGTAATACTGCCAAAATCTGGTTAGGAGAATTTTTTCGTTGGGTATTATATGCTCCTTTATTTGCTATTTTCCTTTCAGGTCTTGTTAAGATGTGGCAAAGTTCTCTGCCTCTACCTTTTAATTTTATAGGGGAGAATGTCCGTGATAATGTAATCTATCCAACTGCAATCAATATTCTTCTTGGAGGTCCTCAACGATTGGTTACTATTGATAATAGTGTTAATCTGCCTAACACTTTTGCACTCTATTTGGTTGCTCTTTTAATGTTGTGGGTGGTTATTATTCTACCTTTTATCTTGCTTCAGATATTTCTTGATTATATGTACACATTCACTTTTAAGGATTCACCAATTTTCAAACAAATGATGGGTTTTATTAATAATCGTTTTATTCCTCCATCACCTCCGCCTTTGTCTCCTACTGCTCCTGGACAGCCTTCGGGTCTTGCTCGCAATCTCCCATTTGGAAAGCGTATCTCTCTACCTCAAGGAGCTGGTATTGCACGTTCAATTCCTACTGATGTAGCTACTTCACAAAAAGCAAATATTGCTAGACCATTTGTTGCATCAAAAGTGGATCAGTCTAAAGTTCTGCGTATGGTCAATCTTTCAATCCCAACAATGCAAGATATCGCACGTTTTGAACGAGCTAGATTAGAGAAGGATACACTCCAGAAAAAAGAAATTGAAAGAACGCGACAGATTCTTAGAAATATTGCAAACCCAATGAGTATCACAACTGCGTCTGAGAGAGAACGCTTCATGCATATCCGTGAGATGCTGCTTAAAGAAAGTCAAAGTGGAAATCCTGTTGCGCTAACAGTTCTTCAAGCAGCCACAAACTATTATATGTCAAATGTCTCACAACAATTTTTATCTCAATCACAGGCAACAGAAGAGATTATTCAAAATATTGCGCATCCTGAGAAGATCACCAATACTCTGGAGAGAGAAAGAATTCTTCAGCTTAAAGAGCAGATTATCAAATCAAGTAAAGAAAATAATCCTCTAGCAACTACTCTTTTAAAAGTTATTTCCCAAATTGAAAATTCTACCAAACAGCAACTGCAGAAAACATTAGAGAAAATTTCGCAACCTCAATTGATACAATCAACAGATGAAAAAGAAAAATATCAAGAACTTCGTGAGCGTATTGTTGCAGCCAGTAGATCAGGAAATCAACTGGCAGTACTTCTTCTTAAGTCATTGGAGTCTAAGACTTCTCTTGATCAAGTACAAGCTCTGAAGGAACAGCTTATTAAAGCTCGCGATGCAGGTAATCCTTTAGCTTCAGAAATACTGAATATTGCATCATCCACAACAAAAGAGTTGTCCAATGAACAGATCACAACGATTGAATCTGAAATTAGAGAAGCACAAAAAAGAGGAGATCCACTTGCATATCTACTGATGATGATGCTCTCTCAAAAAACAAAGTCGAAGACCGAGTCTCCAACCCCGGCTACTTTGAAACTTAAAAAAGGCACATTCCCGGTTGTCAATAGAATTCAACAAGTTAGTCTTGATGATTATGAAGCAGTAAAGAAACTCTGGAAAGACAATTATCAAAATCTGGATATTCCTCAAGAAGTTGAAGGATTCAGATCACGAAGAGAATGGATCTTAAATGATATTGATTCAATACAAAAAACAATCAATTTGCTTACTTCACAAAATCCTCAAGATATAGAAGAGGGAATGAAGAATGTTTCCGATATTTTACCATTCCTTCTAATAGGAGGATTTTCACAGACTGAAATCATAGCTTATCTTAAAGCAAAAATGGAGGCTGCAAAATCTGTACTTGAAGAGTTGGATAAAGAGACAACAGAAGATCTTGTTGAGTCCAGACCTTCTAAAACTTCTTCTCAACATCAACTGCATATGAGTGTTCAGGAGAGTATAGATAATACGTCTAATCAATATGAAAATGAGATTAACAATTCTATTACAAATTTTTACAGTATCAATGCTTCGATTGCACAACAGAGCGATCTGTCAACAAAATCAGTTAATTTTCAATCTGCACAAAATGCAAATTCCTTATTAACGTTAGTCAATCTTCCTCTGCCTACCATGCAAGATATTGTTAAGTATGAGAAGGCACTTTCTTCTAAGGATACAACTTCTAAAAAAGAGGTAGAAAAGTTTCTTCAGACGTTAAAGAAACTTGCAGATCCAGAACATCTTACACAAGAAGAAAAAGAAAAGATACAAGCAGTAAAAGATACTCTAGAGAAGGAGAGTAAACAAGGCAATATACTTGCAGAGTCTATTCTTACGGCTACAAAACTGAGCCAAGAGCAATTTACAGAAAAAGATATTCCAATTCTTTTACAGCTGTTGCGAACGATCACCGATCCATCAATGGCAGAAGATCCTTCAGAACAAGAAACCTACAGAAGGTTATATTCTCAGCTAAGTAATGCCAAACAACAGGCACAGCCTCTAGCTTTGGAAATCTTTCGTCTAATTGATACATTAGCTCAAAAAGAGTCAGAGTTGACAGCCGTGTTTCTCCAAAAACTCAGCGACCCTGATTCTCTAACAGATGCTAACGGAAGATTGACATTTCTCAAACTGAAGGAAAGATTACAAGAAGAAAGCAGTAAAGGTAATCAACTCGCATCATTTATCCTTCAGGAAGCTAAAAGAGATACTAATCTGATTAACGCTAATAAAGTTAGACTTAAGATTATTGAATCAGCTTTAGATGGTGATCAGTTGGCAAATTTTATTCTCTCAACTCATATACAGCAGATACCTACTGCTCTTCAAAATCAGGCTCTAACCGTATATAAAATCCTTAGAGATGAAAAACAAAAAGGAAATACTCTAGCACAATCACTATTGAGATTATTAGAGTCGAAAAAGCAAACCACCTCAACTAAGATTCATCCTTTATTACCTAAACAGAATCGTATTCAACAAGTAAGCCTTGAAGATTATGAAGCTGTGAAGAAACTCTGGAAAGAAAATTTCCTTTCAGATGAGATAACAGGTTATTCGGATAAAGAAAGAGCAGAATGGATAAAAAAAGAGATTGCCAATGTTTCAGAGACAATTAACCTTCTTTCATCTTCAAATCCAGAAGATATTGAGCAGGGAATGAGTCGAGTTGGAGAAATTCTTCCCTTCCTTCTTATTGGAGGATTTTCACAAGGTGAGATATTAGGATATTTGAAAGCAAAATTGGAAGCTGGTAAATCAGCACTGGAAGAAATTGAAAATAATCAAGATGAGGTAGTTAGAGTAGAGAGTAATCTTAAGAGCAAAAAAAACGAAAAGACGTTATCTTTTAGTAAAGACTTTGTCGGAGAAATGCAGCAGACTGCTGCTAAAAAAACTGATGACAAAAAATATAGAGATAAAGAGGAACTAGTTTCATCTCTAAATCTACAAGCTAATCTTCCTCAAACTGAGACTCTTCTTAAGACGCTCTCTCTTCCTTTTTATAATCTGAAGGACATTCCCTCTCTTGATATACAGCAGAAAATCACTCCTTCAGCAGCATTTTTAGAACTTGGTGCTCTTTTAAAACTTGCTCATCCGGATAAGATTAAAGATGCAAAAGAGAAAGAAAAGTTTGCACAAATACGTTCTGCTTTGGTTTCGCAAGCTCGTGATGGAGATGAGTATGCATCATCTATTCTTGCTGTAGCAGATATCATTTCAGAAAAGGCAGATTCTGAAGATATAGCTCTTCTTACACTTAAAACATTGCAAAAAATTGTATTTCCCGATCTTTGTAAGATAGATGAACAACAAGAGATGCATTCTCTTAATCAGCAATTACAACAGGAGATACAAAAAGGAAATCTTCTTGCGAGTGAAGGAGAGAAGCTAGCAATAGCATATAAACAAGCACAGCTAGATCAACTTGCTAACTTGATAAGTGAGCTTTATAGTGCGCAAGCAGGATCAGAAGATTCCGAAGAAACACTTCGCGTGTTGAGAAAACAATTAGAGAATGCTCGTGCAATTGGAAATAACATTGCAGAAAAAATTATTGCATTTGGCGAGAAACAACCCAGTAAATATGAAATTGAAAAACTTCTAATTTCTTTGTATGAAATCAAAGAAACAGATCGTCTTATATCAACTCTATTCACTTCCTATCTTGCACCTTCGTCTGAATTGTTGTCGCTTGCTAGAGCTTACTATGAAAAACTGCAAAAACAGAAAAATAATCCATTTGCAGCTTTGTTGATTAGACTAATCAGAAAACAATTACAACAAAGAAAAAGAACGGTCGCTTCTCTTAGTTTGCCACAACAAAATAGATTGCAACAAGTAAGTCTTGAAGATTATGAGGCAGTAAAGAGGCTCTGGTATGAAATTTATCTTCGTGGAGATATTCCGCTTGATGATGAGGGAGAAACACAATCTCGCGAACAATGGATTGCATCGGATAAAGAAAAACTAATTAACACAGTAAATCTTCTCACATCTGATGATCCAGTGAATAATAGAAGAGCTATGGAACAGATTATAGATATTTTGCCATTCCTTCTTATTGGGGGATTCTCCAAAGATGAAATGGTGGGTTATTTAAAAGCAAAGAGAGAAGCAGCTGAGATGGCTTTGTCGGTACTTAGTGATCAAAAAGAATCTATTTTTTTAAATTCACAAAAAGAAGCTAATTCTCAATCAATAGCAAAAAACCAAAACTTAAAGAAAGATACTTTCTGATTATACTACAGAAAGTATCTTGCTATTGCTAAATTTTTAGTATTTAATAAGTATATGCTAGGTAATTTATTCACCCAACGAAAACCAGTGAAACCTTCCATCGCAAGTGATGAGCAAGCAGGAATTGCTCAGTCAAGCGTCTCCGAACAGCAAATATCTTCTTCAGGCACTACAGCTGCAGTTGGTTCGCGTATGGATCCTCTCATGCGCCAAAATCTTTCTGCTTTATCTCATCTTGATGCTCGAACAACACAGGTGCTTCATCATGCACAGGATGAAACCAAACGAATTCGTCAGGCACAAATACGACCGGAACAACTTCTTCTTGGACTCCTCTATGATGAAGAAATATTTAAACTTCTTGAACAGTTTGAAGTGGATGTTGCCAAGCTTTCGCAAGAAATTCAATCAAAAGAACAGATTGGTACTTATCTAGGTCAACCCACACTCAGTAATGAGAGTATTCAAATTTTTGAGCAAGCGTATCGTGAAACAAAGAAAAGAGGAGAAAGTTTCGTTTCTCCTGAGGATCTACTTATGGTTATCTGCGATAGTAACTATGAGGCTAGCCTTGTTCTTAAAGAAAAAGGTATCAAAAGAGAACAGATAGAAGAAAGGGTGGCAAAATCTTCAATATTTATTAAAGGCAGGAAATCGATTCTGCAGCAGTACGGAATTGATCTAACAGAGGAAGCACGGGAAGGGAAATTGGATCCTATTGCAGGCAGAGATAAAGAAATAGATAGACTTATACATATTTTACTTAGACGAACGAAAAATAATCCCATTATTATTGGCGAAGCAGGCGTGGGTAAGACAGCTTTGGTTGAAGGATTGGCTCAGAAGATAGTCTCTGGAAACGCTCCGAAAGAACTTCAAAATAAACGTATATTTCAGTTAGATCTTGCATCGCTTATTGCGGGAGCAAGTCATCGGGGAGAGTTTGAAGAGAGATTGAAGGGAGTTATTAATGAGACAATTGCTGCAGAAGGACAGATAATTCTTTTTATTGATGAAATTCATACCCTCATTGGTACTGGAGATACTGAAGGTGCACTTGATGCATCCAATATAATTAAGCCACATTTGGCTAGAGGTCACATACAAGTTATTGGTACTACTACTACCTCTGAATACCGTAAACACTTTGAGAAGGATAAAGCATTTGAAAGAAGATTCCAACCTGTTCTTTGCGAGGAACCAGATGAGTCTACAGCAGTTCAGATGTTGAAAGTGCTGCAACCAAAATATGAGAAATTTCACACAGTTGTCTTCCCAGAAGATACACTCATTGCAGCAGTTAAGCTTTCTAAAAAATATATAGGTGATCGCTACTTGCCGGACAAAGCAGTTGATCTTCTTGATGAAGCAGCAGCTCATGTCAAGCTTGAAATTGAGGGTGGCAAAAGATCAGGAAATACAGTTGAGAAAAAAGATATAGAACAAGTTGTGAGTAACTGGACAGGGATTCCTGTTACTCGATTGACTGAAGATGAAAGTCAAAAACTTCTCAATCTTGAGAAAAAGATTCATGAGCGACTTATAGATCAAGAAGAAGCAGTAATTGCTGTGGCTGAGGCTGTTCGTCGAGGGAGGATAGGTCTTTCTGCGGCAAATCGTCCTATTGCTTCATTTATTTTTCTTGGTCCAACAGGAGTTGGCAAGACGGAATTGGCAAAGACATTAGCTGAGATTCTTTTTGGTCGAGACGATGCAATGGTCAGGCTAGACATGAGTGAATATATGGAAAAACATGAGGTAGCAAAACTTATCGGTGCTCCGCCTGGTTATGTGGGTTATGAAGAAGGAGGGCAGCTCACAGAGGCTGTACGGCAAAAGCCTTACTCAATTGTTCTCTTAGATGAGGTAGAGAAAGCCCATCCAGATGTTTTTAATATTCTTCTTCAGCTTTTGGAAGATGGAAGACTTACAGATAATAAAGGCAATACAATTTCATTTAAAAATACTATTGTCATTTGCACTTCCAATATTGGCAGTAGTCTCATTCAACAGCAACTAAGTGAGAAAGAAGATTCAATGCAACAATCTCAAGAGGAGTTTAATAAACAGTTTGAAGAATTAGCAAGTATGGTAAGTAATGAACTTCATAAATTCTTCCGTCCTGAACTTTTGAATAGATTTGATGATATCGTTATATTTAAACCATTGCGTAAATCAGATATGAACGCAATTGCCAAGCTTGGAATAGCAAAAACAGCTAAGCTCCTTGAAGATCAAGGATATCACTTACAAACCACAGAGAAAGCTATTGCCGAGCTTGCTAAGGAAGGTTATGACCCAGTTTATGGGGCTCGTCCATTGAGACGTCTAATCCAAACAGCCATAGAGAACCAAATAGCACTTCTTATCATTGGCAGAACGTTTGTCCCAGGCGATACGATCATTGTTGATTTTGATGAGACACAGGGAGTATTTAGATTTAGTAAAGGGAGCGGTGAGAGATTAGAGAACAGAGATAATCTGTCAGAGTCTTCTGAAAGTCTAAAGGAAAATGCTCAAGTTGAAGATACTTTTTCTGCCGAAACTTCAATCAATCAACCGGATGCAGTGAGTCTTAATAATCAATCGGAAGACTCATCATCATCAATCTTAGCACACGATCCCCTCTCTGATATTAATGGATCATTATTAAGAAATAATCAGACAGATATTCAGGGGCAGCCTCCATTATCTCAAGGAAGTGGAGATAATCTTACCACTACAAATTAGCTTCAAAAAATTTAGACTGAGATTATTTGAGTTTTCTATTTAGAGTTTCTATACTTAAGATAGGTAATAAATGACAAAAATCTATAGTTTTCAATTTCGTTTTCAATTTTTACCAATGAAGTAAAAATTGTAACGACAGAATAATATATAAGTTTATTTTTAATTTTTACTATGTTTTCGTACCTCAGATTTCCATATTATTTTGTTCGATTTTGGTTCATTGAAGCTCCATCCGGTATTTTGGATTTTTTTCTTTCTCTCAATCATGCATTTTTTCATTTTTTCTCTCTTCCATTATTTTTGCGTACATTTTTTCAACCTTTGAAAAATGAATACCGCACGGGTTTAGTAGGATTTTCTATAGGAATGGGTATTGCGGTTAAAACGGTGTTAATTTTGGTTGATATTTTACTTTTTATTATTCTTCTTGTTTTTGAAGCCGCAGTTTTAGTTGCATTTGTTATATTTCCTTTTTTAACAATAGCATTACTTTTATGGTAGCAGCGCAGGACGATTTTATAAAACTCTATGCATTTTATAGATCTGCATTTATGCGTGCAGTTCGTCTCTTGATTTTTTTCATTCTTGGCACATATATTCTTTCTGCTTTTTCTACTAATACTTCTCCCAAATTTGCACTCTTTTTAATGAACATTTTTATCATGTTAGAGGTTTTTTATCATTTTAAGATATCCCGTTTACGACCATCTATGACAGTTCAACAAGCGGATGATGATCATGCTCTTAAGGCATGTACTCTTGCTGTTCTCTATGCACTTTATACTGCACAATCTGCGGAGGAGTTAATCAGGCGACTTTTACGCTCAAAACAAGCAATCTTTTTACTAGAACGTATTCCTGTTAGTCCTGAAGAACTTCCTCATACTACAATTGAAGCTATTACACTCCTTAGATCTACTTTAAAGATTGCCAAGCTAGCAGGAGGAATCTATATTACTCCTGCTGATGTGATAGCAACATATCTTTTGTTGACTGAGGATCAATCAAAACTGCTCTTTTCCAAAAAAATCAAACAAACTGAGCTGATAGAAATTTTGAGATGGGCAAGGTGGAGCTACCCCGAGGAGGAAAAGCACCATCCGCTGGAAATTCAAATTAGTGGTTCAGGAATTGGTGAAGGGCTTGTAGCAGGATGGACAATCGAGACAAAGAAGTACACTCGTGATTTTGGTATGAACGCAGTTAATGAAAATAACTCCATTATTGGAAGAGAGGAAGAGTTTCGTGCATTACAGGAAGCTCTCGTAAAAAATCAAAATAACAATGTTCTTCTTATAGGCGAGCAAGGTGCTGGAAAAGAAGGATTGGTACAGAAACTAGCTATTGATAGTTTTAATGGAAGAACAATTGCAGGTTTGAGGAATAAACGTATTCTTGAACTTCTTATTGGTCCATTAATTGCTGGTGTCTCATCTTTAGGAGATCTAGAAGCGCGTCTTCAGGCAATTATTGAAGAAGTATCTCATGCTGGGAATATCATTCTTTATATACCTGAAGTGCAGGATATTCTCGGATCGACATCTTTCTCTATGGATCTTTCTGGAGCTCTTTATCCTTATCTTAAAACTGGCAAACTTCCTGTCATTGCGTCTATCACTCCAGGTAATTTTAAGACCTATCTTGAGGAAAAACCTCTTGCACGGCTTTTTACACCTATTTATCTTAATGAACCAAAAGAGGAACAAGCAAAACGTATATTGATGGAAAGATCATTAGCAATTGAGCGAAAAACCAAAGTCATCATTACTTATTCAGCAATTATTGCTGCTGTAAAATTTGGTGATCGTTATGTACAGGAGATTAGACTGCCGGGTAGCGCAATTCGACTTCTTGAAGATGTTGTGCAAAGTGCAATGCAGCAGACAATGCCTGTATATTCTCTTACGCACCAAAAAATTCTTACAGAAGATTTCATTGTTCAGAAGATTGAAGAGAGGATTGGTGTGTCTCTTTCTGAACCCACATCAGATGAAAGAAATCTTTTATTAAACTTAGAGAATAAACTTCATGAGCGGGTCATAGGTCAAGACGAGGCAATAAGAGTCATTGCGCAAGCTATTCGTAGACTTCGTTCTGGGATGATATCACGACCAAGACCCATATCATTTCTTTTCTTAGGACCAACTGGAGTGGGAAAAACAGAGACAGCAAAAGCGCTTGCCAGTATTTATTTTGGTGGTGAAAATTCTATGATTAGACTGGATATGAGTGAGTATTCCGATGAGATAGGAGAACGCAGGCTGCTTGGAGCTCCTCCAGGACAAGGAACAGAGCGTGGTGAGTTAACAGAACAAGTTCGAGATCATCCTTATTCTTTGATATTGTTGGATGAGTTTGAAAAAGCTCATCCTCGAATTTTGGATCTTTTTCTTCAAGTTTTGGATGATGGTCGTCTCACAGATAACAAAGGTAGAACAGTATCTTTTATAAATTCGCTGATTATTGCAACATCTAACGCAGGTTCTGAGTTTATTCGCGAAGAGGTCTTGAAAGGAACTCCATTAGATCAACAGTTTGAAGCAAAGCTTATTGAGTATTTACAAAATCATCATATTTTCAAACCTGAACTTCTCAATAGATTTGACGATATCATCACTTTTAGACCGCTTACCAAAGAGCAGATCAAAAAAATTTGTGCACTTATGCTTCAGCAGGTAGTGTCTGATTTGTTAGAAAAAGATATAGCTATAGTATGGGAAGATAAAGTTTTAGATAAAATATCTTCAGAAGCATTTGATCCTCAGTTTGGAGCTCGTCCTATAAGAAGATATATTCAAAACAATATAGAAGATCTTCTTGCTCAAAAAATACTTGCAGGAGATGTGCAACGAGGGAATACTGTGCATATCACACTCAGAGACGATGATTCATTTGCAGTAACTGTTACCTAGTACCCATTTTTTAAAAAAAGATTTAGAATGTAGTAAAGATACAATAAGATGACTCAAAGACGCACGATCACAAAAAGGAAAAAATTAATAAGAAGGAGGAAACATCCATGGATGAAAATCCTATCCTTTTTTCAAGGAGAGGGAGGAATCTTTGTCATTTTCATATTAGCATCTATAATGGCCGGAGCATTTGCGCTCACAGGTGGACTTACTCCAGTGCTTAATCCAGCTCCATCGTCTCAGGATCAAGTTATTATTGATGAGGACTCAGCAAAACGCAGTAATGAGAAATCTCTTCAACTAGTTGATATTAAGATTAAACCAACAGATACTCCAACACCAACACCCTCGAGTACACCGACCCTAACACCCACACCGCAACAAGCGTGTTTGAATAAGACAGTTTTGACACTCATACTTGATGTATCTACTTCAATGAATGCGAATAACAAGATGGGGCAGCTTAATGATGCCTTAAAAAATCTTATAAGTCAGTTAAACGATGAGACGGTGATAGGTGCTATAGAATTTGCAGGCCTTGCTTCTTTTCCTAATACTAATGGTGCAAATACACTTCTTCCCTATACTCGGTATAAAGATAATAAATCTCTTATTCAGTCTCGATTAAGTAACTTACAAGTACATACAACTTCGCTCAACGATGGAACTTATTTTCGATCTGCCTTTACTAGAGCTATTAATAACATCAATGCTGTCAAGGGTATGTATGCAAGTCAAGGATATAATTTTGTAACAATTGTTTTTACTGATGGAGTACCAGAGACACAGTACACAGATCATGATTGTTTAGTTGAGATTAACAATCCCTATATTTGTTTTTCCAATAAGCAAGATCCGCGTTATGATTTAACAGATAGACTCAAAAGTATATCTAATCGAGTGTATTCAATAGGTATTTATTCAGGACAAAGAGAAAGAGCTGTTTTAACACAAGCCAAACAATTACTTGCAGATATTGCATCAAAACCTTCGTACACAAAAAGTAGCGATAACCCTGCTGCAATAACTTCTCTTTTCCAAGATACTCTTTCTACTGTTTGTAATCAATAGGTTTTGGTACTTTGGCCATTGCTTAAAAAAAATATAAGTAATCAAAAGAAAAATAGTTATCTTAAAAGTAAAAACCAGTACAGATTCTCGATTATGTATAATAAGTTAGTATATGATACATTGATCCCTCATGTTTTGAGCAACCAATTGACTAAAACAGTAGGAAATTAGCTCACAACAAAACTTGAGATAGTTTTAGCAAGAATTGCCAAATAGGAAGATGAAAGATTTTCTTCTCTCTTTACTGACCCCAATCGAAAGGATTATGCTAGCCAAAAGACTCGCAATTATTATTCTTTTAAAAGAAGGGCTTCCAGAGTGGCGTATTGCTGATGCTTTACACATGACGCGAATCACAGTATCCAGGATGCAACTTTTCCTGGAAGCAAGAGGCAAGGGTTATGAAATTGCTTTGCAAGTCCTGCAAAACGAAAAAGTTATGCAAGATATAAAAAATTTACTTCTGAAACTCGCAGGTTACGCTGTAAGAGCAGCTGGCGGACGAGTTAAGCCCTCTATTATCTGACAATCTATGTTCTACTTTCTGTAGTATAGGTTAATATATGATACAGAAGATTTGGACTAATAACTGCATAGGAGAGATTAGTCTTAGTGTAGAGAAAAGACAGCTGTAATAGAGTTTGATATTTGAAAAAATATTTCTCTAAATTATAAATTATTTAAGGATTGAAAAAAAACTTGTTGCCTCCCCCTCTGAATAACAATCCATTATCAGGTTGCTGAAGATTTCTTGATCTGATATACTTACATATATGCCAGCAATACAAAGAAGTGAATTCGCTCTTGCTCTTAATCAAGTCGCAGCTGAACGCGGCGTAGAGGTATCTGTTGTTCTTGAAACAGTACAAAACGCTATTCTTGCTGCATATCGTAAAGATCATCCTGGAATTGATATTACAGAATATAAAGCAGAGCTTAATCCTAATACTGGAGAAGCAAAAATTTTCCACAACGGAGAAGATGTAACACCTCCTGGATTTGGTAGAATTGCTGCGCAGACCGCAAAGCAAGTTATTCTTCAGAAAATTCGTGAGAAAGAAAAAGAAGCAATAATTGCAGACTATAAAGTAAAAATTGGCCAAGTTGTCAACGGTACTGTTCTGCGTTTTGCAGGTCCTAATATCATTATGGATATTGGCAAAGCAGAAGCTATAATGCCACCTCAAGAACAAATCCCCAATGAAAGGTATTATCAAAACCAGAGACTTGTTGTCTATTTAAAAGAGATCAGAGAGGGAACAAAAGGAGAAGAGATCATTGTTTCAAGAGCAGATAATGGACTTTTAGAAGGATTGCTTAGAAGAGAGGTCCCAGAAGTAGCACAAGGTAGTGTAGTGATTAAAGCAATAGTGCGCGAACCGGGTAATAGATCAAAAGTTGCTGTGTATTCAAGTCAAGCAGGTATTGATCCAGTGGGAAGTTGTGTTGGCCAAAAAGGAGTTAGGATTCAATCTATTATTCAAGAGCTGGGTGGTCTGGAGAAGATAGATATTATTCAGTGGCAGGAAGATGCTGCAGCATATATTGCAGCGGCTTTATCTCCAGCAAAAAATGTAAGAGTAGAGTTGAACAAAGAGGAGAAATTAGCACGTGTTTTTGTCCCTCAAGATGAGTTATCTCTTGCGATTGGTAAAGATGGTCAGAATGTGAGACTTGCTTCAAAACTGACTGATTATAGAATTGAGATTGTCGAGAATCAACATTCTATCAAGCAGGAAGAGATGGAAGAAGTTGATCAAGAGTTAAAAAAAGAAGAGACATCATCAGAAATAACTTCAGAATCTGCGACTGAGAGTGTATCGGAAAATCCAACATCTCCTGCAGCGGATAAGCAAGCAGGAGATTTGTCTATGGCAGGAGAGAACAATGAACAGACTGCTTAACCTTGCATTGTTGAGATACAAAAGGAGTTTATACTTTTATGACACAGAAAAGCATAAACACACCATATTTTCCTCCAGTTGTTGCCGTTTTAGGTCATGTTGATCACGGGAAAACTACTCTTCTTGATGCTATAAGAAAAACATCTATTGCAGAGCGTGAATTAGGTGGAATTACTCAGAGAATTGGAGCCTCATCAGTTGAAATTATAAGTGATGGTACAAAAAGGAAAATAACATTTATAGATACTCCTGGTCATGAGGCTTTTGCAAAAATGAGAAGCCGTGGTGCACAAGTTGCGGATATTGGTCTTCTTGTTGTATCAGCGGCCGATGGGGTTATGCCACAAACTCGAGAGAGTATCGCTGTTCTTAAAGATGCAGGAATACCCTATATTGTAGTCCTCACAAAATCTGATCTTCCCACAGCAAATCCTCAGAAAGTAAAACAACAACTTCTAGGAGAAAATGTTCTTCTTGAAGAGTTTGGTGGTGATATTCCTGCAATCAGTGTATCAGCAAAGACCAATTATAATATTAAAGAACTGCTTGATCTTGTTCTTTTGGTTTATGAGCTTCACTATCCAAATTTGCAAGATGCCGCATCAGCGCCCCTTACTGCAGTGGTTATTGAGTCTCGCCTTGATACAAAAGCAGGACCAAAAGCAACAGTGGTTATAAAGAAGGGAACAATAAAACTTCGAGATGAGCTTTATACAGAACATGGACTATTTCGAGTAAGAAGTATCCTCACAGATAGAGGAGAATTACTTCAGGAAGCGTCTGTTGGAGATGCGGTCGAGATACTTGGATTTACGAGTGTTCCCAGCGTGGGAAGTCTTATCACCAAAACTCCTCAGTCTCTTGTTGAGGTATCTCCCAAAGTTCCTCTTAAAAAAGAAGCTACCCTACCAATGCAAAAGAGAGAAGGAGAACTCCAGATTATTCTGGTTGCTGATACTCAGGGATCACTCGAAGCAATTACAAATGCATTACCAGAAAAAGTCAGATTAGTTTACCAAAAAACAGGTGAAATTACAGAAGCAGATGTCCTTATGGCAAAATCAACAGGAGCGTTAATTATCGGTTTTAATACCCGCATTCGTCATGATGTTGCGAAACTAGCACGTACAGAAAAGGTTCTCATGAAAAATTATTCAATTATTTATGAGTTGCTGGATGAGATTTCAGAAGTACTCGCTGGTAAAGAACTTGAGATGATGGAACAGATTTTTGGGACCGCACAAATACTTGCCAAGTTTCCCTATGAAAAGACATATGCTTTAGGAATTCGTGTATTAGACGGTAGGGTAGCCAAAGGTGATAAGGCAAGGTTGGTAAGAGGAGAAGAAATTATTGGAGAAACTCAAATCACTTCTTTAAGGGTAGGAAAGAATCCAGTATCTAAAGTAGAGAAGGGTCATGAAGCAGGGATCCTTATCTCACCATTACTTGACTTCCAGGTTGGTGATGTGGTAATATGCCATGAATAATATAGGATACTTATGGATGCTCAATCAATTCAACGAATCAGAGATATTATTTCTCGCAGCCAATCGATATCAATTATGGTAGGAGAAAATCCGACTGTAGATCAGATGGCTGCAGCCTTATCTTTATATCTCACTCTTTCTACAGGTAAAAAAGTCTCCGTTTTTTCTCTCTCAACTCCACTGGTTGAACACTCATCACTAGTTGGTATTGATAAAGTAGGGACATCTCCTGAAGGAACAGGAGGAGATTTGGTTGTTTCTTTTCCCTACAAAGAGGGAGAGATTGAAAAGGTATCCTACACTATCGAGAATGGTTATCTTAATATTATTGTGAAAGGTGGAGAAGGGGGATTAACGTTTGATGAGCACGATGTACTTTTCAAAAGGGGAACAGGCAAAGTTGATCTTTTAATTACTGTTGGAGTAGAGAGTATGCGATTGGTGAAGAATCTATTCAGTGAGGATGCTCTTAAAGAAGCAACTGTGATTAATATTGATAACACAAATGAAAATTCAGGATATGGAGATGTTGTTTTGGTTTCCAATAAATTTTCATCGCTTTCTGAACAGGTAGCAGATCTTCTTTTGAATCTTGGATTAGATATAGATATTGATACTGCGCAAAATCTTTTATTAGGTATTACAGAGGCTACAAATAATTTCCAGTCGCCTCAAACGAGTTATCTTGCCTTTGAAATTGCTGCCATTCTTCTTAAAAGAGGAGCTGTACGGCCTCAAATAGAGATGACAAAAAGACAAGACCTAAAAAAAGAAGAAAGATTAGATATCGTGCGACAAAGTATAGGCAAGGTTCAAGAATCGGCACAAAAGCAGTCTCCATTGCCGCGCAGTGAACAACAGACTAGACAAGATCAGAAAATGCGATCAGATAGACAATCATCTGAGCAAAAGCCACCTTCTGATTGGCTGACTCCTAAAGTTTACAAAGGTTCAACGAATATTTAAGTTATTTTCTTGCGGTAAGTAAGAAAAATTGGTATAATGTTTTTCTATGCCACTTTCATCTACACAAAAACAAGATATTATCAAACAGTATCAAACAGCTGAGGGAGATACAGGAAGTCCTGAGGTGCAGATAGCATTGCTTACGAAGAGAATAGAGAGACTTGCAGAACACCTCAAAGATCACGTTCATGATGTTCACAGCCGTCGTGGTCTTCTCTCTATGATTGCTAAACGAAGACGACTTATTAACTTTCTTGCAAAGGTTGATAAGAATCGTGCATCAGCTATTTTAAAAAAGATTGGATTAGAAAAATAAATGGAAAAAACCTCTGTTTCTTTAGATTTTGCAGGAAAAACACTCACATTAGAGACTGGTCATCTAGCCCCGCAAGCAACCACATCAATACTAGCTCGTCTCGGTGATACAATGGTGCTTGTGACTGTGGTCTTGGGAGCAGAACGTGAGGATCTTGGATATTTTCCGCTCTCTGTTGAGTATGTAGAGAGACTTTATGCTGGAGGTAGAATTAAAGGTAGCCGTTGGGTTAAACGGGAAGGACGACCTTCAGATGAGTCTATATTAATTGGTAGACTTATTGATCGTTCAATTAGACCCTTATTTCCCAAAGATCTAAAGCGCGAAATTCAAGTAGTTGTAACTGTACTTTCAGTTGATGGAGAAAACGAGCCAGATATTCTCGCAATTAATGCTGTATCTGCAGCTTTGGCTATCTCTAATATTCCATGGAACGGCCCCATAGGAGCGATTCGTATGGGCTACATCCAAGATCCAGAGAACGGAAAGAAAGAATTTCTCCTCAATCCGACAACAACAGAAGCAGAGTTCTCAGATTTAGATCTCGTGGTGTCTCAATCAAATGATCTTACTGTAATGATTGAGGCAGGCGCAAATCAAGTTCGGGAAGATGTTTTGCTAGAAGCTATCGAACGTGCACAGAATGAGACTCGAAAAGTAATTGCTTTTATCAATGATTTGGCAAAAAAGGTAGGAAAACCAAAACTTGAAGTCCCAGTTGATAAAGAGCTCAAAGAACTTTCAGCTATTATCGAAAAATCGTATAAGGAAGAAATTAAAAATTTGGTAACGAAACTTGCAAACAAAGAAACTGGAGGAACAGAAACAGAAGATTTAGTTGCAAAAATTTATGAACACGAAAGAATGGTAGATCCTAATCGTGAACTTGATACTACTCTTATTGCTAAGGCTTTGGAAGCGGTTTTATTTAAACAAATTAGACACGATGTTGTTTCCCAGCAAAAACGTCCTGATGGAAGAAAAATTGATGAAATTCGACCCATCAACATAGCTGTTGGTATTCTACCTCGAACACATGGATCAGCACTTTTTCAAAGAGGGCTTACACAAGTTTTGACTGTCGTGACTCTTGGTTCTCCTCGTTTGGAACAATTTATTGAATCTGCAGAAGGAGAAGAGACTAAACGTTATATTCATCATTATTCCATGCCACCCTATTCAGTTGGAGAAGTGGGTAGAATGGGTACTCCCTCCAGACGAGAAATTGGACACGGTGCATTAGCAGAGCGTGCTTTGGAGGCTGTAATTCCTTCTCAAGATAAGTTTCCCTATACAATCCGTGTTGTATCTGAAGTTCTTTCATCTAATGGTTCGACTTCTATGGCGGCAACTTGTGGATCGACCCTTGCTTTAATGGATGCGGGAGTGCCTATTGTAAAACCTGTTGCAGGTATCTCAATTGGTCGTATGTCTGAGGAGGATAAATCTGTTCTTTTGACGGATATTATTGGCCTTGAGGATTTTTCTGGAGATATGGATTTTAAAGTAGCAGGAACAGATGAGGGAATAACTGCAATTCAGCTCGATGTAAAGATACCGGGGTTAATTTTATCCGAGATCAAAGAGATCTTGGAGAGAGCGCGGATAGCACGACTGGCAATACTAGAGAAAATGCTTGCTACTATTCCCACCTCTCGTGCTGAGGTGTCAGTATACGCACCAAAGATTGAACAACTGCAGATTCCTATAGATAAGATTGGCGAACTTATCGGTCCGGGAGGACGAGTAATCAGAAATATTATTGCTCAAACAGGAACTACAGTTGATGTTGAAGATGATGGAACAGTCACTATCTCCGGTACAGAAGAAGAAGCAGTAAAAAGAGCTGTAGAGTGGATAAGAGGGTTGACACGAGAAGTTGTTCCAGGTGAGATTTTTGAAGGACCGGTTAAAAGAATTCTGCCTTTTGGAGCATTTGTTGAAATTTTGCCGGGAAAAGAAGGAATGGTTCATGTTTCAAAGATGGGTAAAGGGTATATCCAAAGTCCGGAAGAGGTACTTTCAGTTGGTCAAATTGTCAAAGTAAAGGTTAGCGAAATTGACGAGCAAGGGAGGATTAATCTTACCATGCAACTTGAAGAGCGACCTCGTGATTTTGAAGTAGGAAAAGCGGAAACTCGTGGACAAAAAAGTGAAAGAGGTGGATTTTCTCCTCGTTCTGAAAGACAGCGAAGTAAGCATCCACTTGCACAACAGTTTGAGCGGGAAAGGATGCTGCACGAGCTCTCTGGAAGACAAAAAACTCGCCGCAAAACGCATTATTAAATTAATTTTATGCATACGATCTCTTTTGCTTTTGTGATATTTTTAGTATTATAAAGATCGTATGGATCCTGCCTCTTTATCAACAGCATCTTCACAGAAACCTATTCAAGAAAAAGCAGAGTCAATGGATCAGATTCGCAGATTAGGTGAGCGTGTTGAAAAGGCTAATCTCCCTGCTTTACTTAAAGAAAATCTTCTAGAACGTGTCTCACGTTTGGCTCTGATACGAGCAAGTTCGGGATTTATGAGTGCAAATTATATTCTCGAATATGAAAATACAGCTAACTACATTAATTGGGTGGTTGGATTGCCGTGGAATAATCAAAGTGAAGATATCCTAGATATGATAAAAGCAAAGCAGATTATGGATAAACATCATTATGGACTTGAAGAAATAAAAAATAGAATTTTGGATTATCTTGCTACTATAATTCTTAACTTAAAGCAAGGAAGAAAAGATATTATCCAGCGTGCGCCTATTCTTTGTCTCGTAGGCTTAGCAGGCACCGGTAAGACGACTCTCGCAGCATCAATAGCAGAGGCATTAAATAAAAAATTTGAACGTATTCCTTTTGGGGGGATGGCAGACGCACGAGCTCTTCGTGGTCAATCCAAAGCTTTTCCAGATGCAGAGCCGGGGTATATTATCAAAAAACTTTTTCATGCACAAACAAAGAATCCAGTAATACTTCTTGATGAGCTTGATAGAGTTACAGAATCGGCTCGAGCAGATATTATGGGAGTACTTGTAGAACTTCTTGATCCTGAGCAAAATTTCTCTTTTGTTGATCACTATATTGACTATCCTTTTGATCTCTCGAATGTTTTTTTTATTGCAACCGCAAACAATACCAGTACTATTTCTACTGCTGTTCTTGATCGTTTGGAGATTATTCAAATGCCTTCATATACAGATGAGGAAAAATTAATCATTGCTAAAAATTACCTTTTTGACAAAATAAGAACAACAGCAGGATTAACAGATCAACAACTCAGCATTGATGAATCTGTTTGGCCTCAGGTGATAAGACCTTTGGGATTTGATTCTGGGATTCGTTCTCTTGAGAGAACAATTGAAAGTATATGCAGAAAAGTAGCGCGTCAAATTGTTGAAGGTAGAGTACAGAATGTTCGAATTACACAAGATAATCTCAAAGAGTATCTTGTTACGTGGTAGTCTAATCTATGATGCAAAGAAATAGGTTTTCTAAAATACAGTTCTATCCAATGATTTCGCTTATATTATCTACACTTTAAGCATTTATGGACCAGCAAGAAAGATCACAGCCTCAAATGAAAAAGCCCTCTTTATCTCTTATTCCTCTTGGAGGAATGGAAGATATTACTAAGAATATGTATCTTTACGAATATCAAAATGAAATTCTCATAGTTGATTGCGGGATTGGTTTTGCTGATGCCTCAATGTTGGGTATAGATCTTCTTCTTCCGGATATCACCTACCTTTTACAGACAAAAAAGAAAATTGTCGGTCTTCTTTTAACTCACGGCCATGAAGATCACATTGGAGCTCTTCCTTTTATTCTACCTCAGCTTCCGAAAATTCCTGTTTTTGGAACGCCGTTTACAGCAGCTTTGGCAAACGAAAAGTTAAAAGAATTTAAACTCCCCGCCAATGTCAATACAGTCACATTTAATAGTCCTCCTCTGATACTAGGTAACTTCAAATGTTCTTTTCTTCGTGTAACGCATTCGGTTCCGGATACAGCGCATATCTTTATTCAAACACCTGCTGGAAACATGTACCACGGTAGTGATTACAAAATTGATTTAACGCCTCAGGATAGGCAATATATGGATTTTCAAAGTATAGTTGCTGTAGGTAATACAAAAATTCTTGGTCATCTTATTGATGCTTTAGGATCGGATCGTGCTGGGCATACCCCCTCAGATGAAAATTTAGGAAAAACGATTGAGGATATCCTGCTTGAATGCAAAGGCAAGGCAATTATTACAACCTATTCCTCTAATGTTGCACGAATAAATCAGATAATACAGGCTGCCGAAAAACTCAAAAAAAAAGTATGTTTTATTGGTAGATCGATCATAAAAGTAGTTGAGGTAGCAACCCGGCTTGGTTATCTGAAATTTCATGAAGGTACAATTATTGAGTTTGAGAATCTTAAGAATTATCCAGTTAATCAAGTAGTTCTTGTAGTTGCGGGAAGTCAAGGACAGGAAAACTCAGCAATGACTAGAATTGCAGAAGGTGAGCATAAGGAGATTAAAATTTCATCAGGAGATGTTGTTATAATTTCAGCTGATCCTATACCAGGAAATGAAGAATCAGTTAACAGTCTCGTTGATAGTATTTCTAAAACAGGCGCTCAAGTTATCACATCAGGGAATGGAAGGGTTCTGCACGTTTCAGGGCATGGATCTCAACAAGATCATCTTTTAATGATGTCTCTATTAAGAGCTAGATATATTATCCCCATTAGTGGTAACTATCGTCATTTGATTCTATTTAAAGATCTAGCACAAAAGTTGGGATATCGTGATAGAGATGTTATTATTCTTGAAAATGGTCAGGAGGTAATTTTTTCAGATGGAGGATATTCTTTTGGACGTCGAATTCCGACAAAAAATGTTTATGTAGATCAGATTTCAGGAGAAGAAGTAGAAGGCTTTGTTTTGCGGGATCGTGAGAAGTTAGCTAAGGATGGAATTATTATCTTAATGGTTGAGATAAATGCTGCTGATGGACAGTTGGCAGAGACTCCAGATCTTATCATTCGCGGTATTTCACCTAAAGAGACACAAGTTATTACATCCGGTCTTGTGAAAGAGATAAGTAATCTTCTCGGCAGTCGAAAAGGGAGGGTCAAAAACTGGATACAACTTCGAAAAGATATAGAAGAAGTCACAAATAAATTTATTTACAAAAAATTTAGACGTCGTCCTCTCGTGATACCCGTGATAATTGAAGTTTAGTACTTATTTCTAAATAAAATTTTGCTAACAGTCTTAGAAGATGTTCGATCTTCTGTCAAAATCGGAATTTAAAAAAAATATACTTTTTATTTAATTAAAAAAATTTAATAATTGCCTAAAACAAAAAACTTTTGTATTTTTGCAACAGAAAGGTATAATAGATCGTATGAGGATTCGCAGGCGTAGCTCTTATCGAAGGAAAAGCTTCAAGTTAAAACTCAAAAAAAATACTGTTTATAATCTTTTTGCTGTAGGTTTATTTTTAGCATCAGGTCTTCTATTCCTTTCATTTACTCGTAACGGGACATCGGCAATTCTAATTAACAATATTTTGCAAGAAAAATTCGGCCGAATAGCAATTTTTGTTCCTTTTGTTCCTTTCTTTTTTGCATTTTTCCTTTTACATCTGAAAATCTTTTTATCTAGAGCTCATGTAGCCTTTGGTTATTTGGTATTCTTTGTGTCTCTTTTAGGATTGACTAAGAGTGGAACTATTGGTAATGAAATGTTCGATATTCTTGAGGAGATCTTAACTACTATTGGTGCGGACTTGGTACTCCTTTCCGGTATTATTGTAGGAAATATAGTGTTTTTCGATACATCGGTTGATGAAGTTTTCGAGTTTCTGGGAAAAATAAAAAATAATCTTCACAGACTTGTTCCTTTGAGTCTTTTTAATAAAACAAGAGTCAACACAAAGTTTCAAATTGACCGTAACAAACCGCTAATAATTAATGGAGGACAAAAAGATGAAATAATACAAATATCCCATAATACAGGACCTGCCGTGATAAATACAAGAGAGAAAGAAACAACAGATGATATTTTTTCAACCAATATGGTAACTAATATACCCTCAGGCACTGGAAATGGAATTTGGGAATATCCTCCTATATCTCTGCTTGAGGATAGTTCCAATACGACTGCTGATCGCGGGGATGTAAAGAAAATAGCAGGAAAGATTGAAGATACATTACAAAACTTTGGTGTTAAAGCACGCGTTGTAGAAGTAAATCCAGGACCAGCAGTTACTCAATACGCTTTGGAACTTGCTTCTGGTACCAAGATATCAAAGATTACTTCTTTAGCTAATGATTTAGCTCTTGCAACTGAAGCACCAACAGGGCAAATTCGTATTGAAGCTCCAATTCCGGGAAGAAATCTCGTAGGTATAGAGATTCCTAATAGATCATTGGAGGTAGTAACTCTGCGGACAATGCTTGCCTCTCCTATTATGCAGAAGAGTAAATCAAAACTTGCTGTTTCATTGGGTCTTGATGTATCTGGTAAACCTGTTATTGCTGATATTGGAAAAATGCCACATGTTCTTGTTGCAGGAACAACGGGTTCAGGTAAATCTGTTCTAGTTAATTCTTTTATTTGTTCACTTCTTTTTAGGGCATCTCCACAAGAAGTTAAGCTTATTCTAATAGATCCTAAGCGAGTGGAATTCACCGCCTACAATGGTATCCCGCATCTTCTAGTTCCGGTTATTGTTGATGTTGATAAGATTCTATCAGCGCTTAAATGGGCAGTAGAAGAAATGAAGAGAAGATACAAGCTTTTTGAGGAAAGAGGAGTGCGTAATCTTGAAGGTTATAATGAGCTTTCTGGTTTTCAGGCTCTTCCATATATAGTTATCATTATTGACGAGCTTGCAGACCTTATGATGTATGCTCCTGTTGAGGTCGAAGATAATATTGCACGACTTGCTCAAATGGCACGAGCTACAGGAATACATCTTGTGATTGCAACTCAACGTCCCTCTGTGAATGTCATTACGGGTTTGATTAAGGCTAATATTCCTTGTCGTATCGCGTTTAACGTATCATCCATGATTGATTCGCGTGTCATAATTGATGCTCCGGGTGCTGAAAAACTTTTGGGGAGGGGAGATATGCTTTATGTACCACCAGATCAGGCAAAACCAACTCGTATTCAAGGTGCCTTTGTATCAGAAAAAGAAGTAAAAAGACTAGTGGATTTCCTCAAATCCAATAATTATCCTGTAGAATACACAGAAGAAATTATTAACCAACCTCTTAGGATAAAAGGTAAACCCGGATTAGGAAGCGAAGATGGTCGGGATCCATTATTTGAGGAAGCAGTACGTCTAATATGTCAATTCAATACAGCCTCTGCTTCCTTTTTGCAAAGAAAATTGCAGATTGGTTTCGCTCGTGCAGCTCGTCTTACAGATCAACTTGAGGAAGCTGGTATTATAGGTCCTAGTACGGGTTCAAAAGCAAGAGAGATTTTTATTGGAAAAGCACAGGAGTATCTCGCAAATCTTCAGCAACAATGAGAACTCACAGTAGATAAATATTGAATATTAATCAGTGCATTTTATTTTAGGTATTTGTTAATAAACGCAGATTGTACCTAGTGTAAGTTCAAAAATTTTAAAAACACTTGAGATTTGTTGATTTTTTATAATTAATTTATGATACGAGTTGGACAGAGATTAAAAGAAGCTCGTTTAGCAAAAGGATTAACACTTGAGGAAGTCTCTCAAGCAACAAAAATTCGTTCTTCATTTTTAGCATCTATTGAGAAAGGAGAATATCATTCGTTACCATCAAGCTCATATGCTCAGGGATTTGTTAGAAATTATGCGGAGTTTTTGGGATTGCCGCAGCGTGAGATACTGGCGCTTTTCAAGCGAGAATATGATGAAGAAAAGTACTATAGTATTCTTCCTGAAGGATTTGTTGAGCAGGAAAAATTACCTCTTAAGAGGATAAAAATTCGTCAGGCTGCACTATTGATTCTTGGTATTTTGTTGTTGCTGGGCGGATTTCTCTTTTATCAATACCGTTCAGCTTTTTTTGACCCTCAACTTGTTGTGACTGAACCGAAAGAGCAATCACAAACACAGCAGGAGATTGTGGTCATCGGTCGGACCGACTCAAACGCAACAGTCTTCGTTAATAATCTGCCGGTAACAGTTAATCAAGATGGTTCTTTTATGAAAAAAATTACTGCATTTCCCGGAAGAAATACGATAACTATCAAATCTATAAACCGTTTTGGTCGAGAGACTACTGTTCAACGTACAGTTCATGTTAAGTCTAGTCCTTGACCTTTCTTATAAAGTAGAGTAAGCTAGAAGAAAATGATAGATACTGTCCAATTAGTTTTGTTTTTAGTTATCCTAATTCTGACTATTTTGCTTGTGATATTGGGTATCCAAGTTTATTTTATCCTCAAGGAGGTTAGACGCACGATTGAAAAAACTAATAAAGTTCTTGATGATACAGGTATTATAACGGAAAGTATCTCAAAGCCCGTGTCTTCTTTATCATCTGTTGCCATGAGTCTTAAGGCAGGATCAATTCTTGCGCTGGCAAAACTAATCAAAAATCTTCTTAGCAAAGATAATAATGATGATAAAAAGAAAAATTCTCCTAAGGAGTAAGAAATGGATAATAGACGCTCTGCAAACAATACTTTCAATATTTTTTTATTGGGGATTGTTATTGGAGTAGCCTTGACTTTACTTTTGACTACCAAAAATGGTAGAAAGCTTTTAAGACTTATTACGGAAGAGAGTCTTCAGCGCCTTTCAAAATGGGAAGACAGGCTTCTGTCAGTTGAAGATGAGAAGATAGATGATGAAGATGATTTTGCTCTGGGTGAAGATTATCAGTATGAAGGAAGAGATATTGATAGCAAGAAAGACGTGGAGGAGAAAAAACAAGAATCAAGCAATTCTACTATTAATGATCAAGTAAAAACCCGTCGGTTTTTTAAAGGAATAAAAAAGAAAACATCCTAACTGCAAGGAATTCCAAGGAAATCAAAGCCCATATTTCTTAATATTTTCATTGTGTTCAGCATTGGTCCTAGCATAGCGATTAATACCATTTTTATCGGTAATATAGTACAAATAATCTGTGTCGGCTGGATTAGCAGCAGCTTGCAGAGCAGCAAGTCCTGGATTGGAAATAGGACCAGGAGGAAGTCCAGGATGTAAATAAGTATTATAAGGAGAGATAACTGCAGTATAATCTGCAACAGTTATAGGCGACCACCATTTTCCATTTTGCTTGCCTTTAGCGTATTGAATTGTGGCATCAACTTGCAGTGCCATTCCAATAGCCAATCTATTATGTATTACAGATGATACTAGTGGTAGGTCTTGAGGATGTCTTGCTTCACGTTCAATTAATGAGGCAATAATGACTATTTTCTCCCGTGGAAGATCAGTATTTATGATATTAATAGATGCATATTTCTTGTCAAAGTTTTTTTCCATAATTGCGACAATATCCTCAACAGTTGCTTCTTTTGGTATAAGGTAAGTATCGGGGAAAAGATATCCTTCATGTTTAATCAGAACTTCTCTCCATGAGGGATTATATTTGGGTAGATGTTGTTCAAGAATCTCTGCGATTTCTTCAGCACGTTTTCCCTCAGGAATTGTTATCCAAATATCAAGTGGATTTTGTGTCAAAGTTTTTGCAATTTGAAGAGGCGTCATTGATTGGGATAATTTGAAGTCACCTGATTGTATTTTTCTATCAAGATTTTCTTTTTTAACTAGAAGTAGGAAAATCAATTCACTTCTGAGAAGATTTTGATCTTTTAGTTTTCTTGCAATTGTTTTTACGCTACTTCCCGGTTGAACTACAAAAATAATCTCTTTCTTATTATTAGGGTTTATGGCTTTTGTTCCATTTGTCCACCAAAGAAGTCCCACAATAATTAAAATAAAAGCAATAATTGCTACAAAACGTACAAATTTCATAAATTATTTATAAAACATCAGAGGGAAATGAACGAGCGAATCTTTTGCTTCTTTAAGATTATACGCGGATTGCGCATATAATGTATAGAGAACATCACCCTTTCTCACTTTCTCTCCAATTTTTTTATCTAAGTAAATACCTGCTTTTTTGGCATCTGGAGCGCCTAAGATTTTGGCTATAATAGTTGCATTCTTGCTATGAATTTTTCTGATAGTTCCTTCTGCTTTTGCAAGTACTTTATAGGAATATTTTCCTGGCTTCAAGCTAAGAGATGTGACATTGGGGTTTCCTCCTTGAGCTTCAATAATTTCTCGCATTTTGGCAAGTGCTTTTCCTGATGATAGGATCTGACGAGCCCACTCGTGTCCACTACCATACTCTTTTTTTATTTTTTCTTTGAGTTCTTTTGATGAATCTTCAAGACAAAGTTCAAGAAGCGCGCCTGCAAGGTTAAGTGCACGCTCTTCAAGGTCAAAAGGGCGATTTTCTCTTTGTTCAAGAACCATCAGAGATTCACGGCATTCAAGTAGAGGTCCAATACCACGTCCAGCTGGTTCATCAGTTTTATGTATCAGGACACGGATCTTGATCCCAAAACGTTTTGCTAATTTTTCAAACTTATGTTGAAGAAGCTCTGCGTCTTTGAGTTTATGTACCTTGACCATTTCTCCATAAGGAAGGTCAATAACTACATGAGTTGATCCAAAGGCAATTTTTTTAGCCATTATAGAAACAAGAATCTTATCATAACTTTCAAACAAAAGAGGTTCTTCCACTTTGATAATTACATCATCAGCAGGTGCAATGTTGAAACTTCCTCCCCAGACAATACACCCATTTGTTTTTTTGACAATGTCATAAATTTGCTGTTTAGTAAACTCAACATTTGCTAATATTTCCATGTCATCTGCTGTTCCACTAGGAGTTGTAATAGCTCTACTGGAACTTTTGGGAATCTTAAATCCAGCGGCAGCGACTATGGGGACGACAATAAGTGTTGTTCTTGTGCCTGGAACACCACCAATTGAGTGTTTATCTGCAACAATGCCAGAAAAATGTAGTTTTTCACCTGTTTCGACCATTGCCTTAGTAAGATAATAAATCTCCTGATCAGTAAATCCTTTAGAATATCCTGATGCAGCAAAGTAGGTAGTGAGCACATCTCCAAGTCTTTCATTAGCAATTTCATCCATAATTGCATAAATTTCAGTGTAGGAAAGTTTTTTACCAATAAGTTTTTTTTGTATTGCCTTCAATGCAAGATTTGTGCGATTTTTGTCCATCACATTTCTCCTCGTATTTGCTTGTACGCAAAAATAATTATTGAGCGAATTAGATTGAGTACAAAATATAAGGCACCATTTATAAGACGATAAACTCTTGGCCAAATAGCTTTAAGATAAGCTAGTAATTTTTCTTTATTCATATGATACGTGCTTGAACTATCAGCCTCATCCACGTTGTTCCCGGAGGAGTACAGGTGACAAGAGTAAGATAATTATCATCATAATTTTGAGAAAAGAAAGATGTATCGTTAGGATCTGTGATTGTGATTTTATAAATTCGATATGTATAGTTTACCCCATCTATTGTCAATTCGACAAGATCCCCAACTGTTAAGGTATGAAGGTTAGCGAAAATGGTTTTATAATCCTTGGGATTGTATAGCTGTGGAAGTGTTGAGTGTCCGAAAATAACTGCATTGCCTTTATTGGGTGGTACTGATGTACCTCCGTAATGAACAAGGTGCTGAGAAAGATCATTATCAACAACAGAAACAATTGCTTTCTGAATAGAGAGTTTGGGGATACTTAAGTAATATTGCGTAACAGATGAGCTAGTTTTTCCTGCATTAAAACTAGGGTACCAATTTCTCGCATTGGTGTAATCTACTCCAGTTACAGCATCTGTTGTAGATCTGATAAAATTTTTGATTGATGACTCACTAATTACTGTTGTTTTGGGTATAGGTGTTACCACTCCTTGTTGTGCAAAAACAGGGTGAAGATAGAGCTGAAAAGAGATAAACGGAAATGAAACATAAGCAACTATAACCACCCCTAGACAACATACTAGAAGACTAAGGATGCGGATAAATTTTCTGATATTATGTCGTTTTTCTTTTTTATAGAATCTAATCATTAGTCTTTACAATAATAGTGATATTTTCTTTGGAACGAGGAAGAATTTTGGATATCAATGGAATATTGGGTGACAATGTGATTTGTATATTCTTGATTTGAGGAATTGTCGTCTTAAGATATGCTTGTGCGTCATCAACAGATTTTCCTGTAAGGTTTTGAGTTATGAGTGAAGTATTCATTTTGGGTAAAAGATTGGCATGCATAATGAGAGTTGCCTGAACAGCGTCTTTTTCTTTTTTAATATCTTCAAGTTTTGCCTCAACTCCTTTGGAAGAGAGTGCAAGATCTTCGGAATATTTTCCCTTCAGAGCAACTTCTGCTAACTGTTGTATATCAGAGGTGTTATAAACAAGAGTTGTAAAGACAACTGTTCCTTTTAATGTCACTTTTTTAGTTTCTTCTCCAACATCTTTATCAAAAGATTTTTTAGTTAAGGTGATTGAGGTAAAGGCTGGAATGGCCTCTTGTCCACTGCGCAATTTAGCAGTAACTGCATTTTTTGCTTTCTCTTCAAGCGTTTGAGGAAGATTGGTAACTAAAAAATTAATATCTTTTTGGGAGACTACGGTTATCTCTTTTTTTGATCCTCCTTGAAAAGCAGAATCATTTTTAGCAATAACCATTGTTTGAGGCTCGTTAGCGACCTGAAACTTAGTTCCTGAAGGGAGATTATATTCTTTACCAATATCTTTTGCAGTGACTCCTACTTTGGCAGTACTTGATTTTATTTGACTTGCATCTCCTGAAGCAGAAGCAACAGTCACAGCTTCATCTAAAAGAAAAATTAAGTCATTTGAGGAGGTCAGAGTTGTGCCTTTAGGAAGAGAAATGCTTTTACTTATATTACTATTGTAGATTGTTACAGTACCTTTTGCTTTTTCTCCCACCTCTTTTTTGCCGGTTGCATCTGTTGTTAATGATCCTTCTAAAGATACCTCAATTTCTTTTGCAGAGAGAATTAATTGGGAAAAATCATTGGGAGAGCCGCTGCGTATGGTAATCTCTGCTTTCTCTTCAATTTCTTTCGGCTCTATCTCAAGTAATACTTGCGCTTTTAATGAGGAGATATAAACAACCACACCACTAATCAAGAGAAGGAGAATTATTGTTAAGATAATGATCCCTTTGCTTCTTTTAAAGATTATCAAAGTGTTTATACTCCATTGCCATAATGATGAAAAGTTAATCCTAGAGAAAATACTTAAAGATAGTAAAGAAAAAAATGATCGCTTTTTCTCTGTTTTGCTTTTTGTTTCCCACGCCGTTTGAGAAGATAGAGCAGTATTTTGTTGAGAATTATTGATAGTAAATTTGGGAGAATTTCTTTCTTGCATAGATAATTTTTCATGAGGAGAAGATATCTTGGAAATATCATCATCTATAACAAATCCGAAGTTATCTGCTGTGTAGAGGTTTTTATCTGAAGTATGCTTTTGTTTTGTAGAAAATGTGGATTCATCTGTTGATTCAATGGACTCTGTTTCATCTTCTCTCTCGTTTTCCAATGTATTATCAGTTGCTCTAGTTTCTTTTGAAAACTCAGTTTTAGTATCTTCGATTAGTGCCATTCCCATTTGTTCAGCAGCACCAACAACAATTGATTCTTGGTCAAATCCTTTTGGCAGAGTAGAAATTTGTGGAACGTGTAAAAATGGGATACTTTTACTCCACTGAAAACTCATGAATTCCTGAAGCAAAGAGTCATTGTCCTCTACACCAAGAAGAATTATCCGTGAAGGGAGAACATCAACTGTAAAATGATGTAAAAGTATATCTACTGTTTTGGTAATTTCATCTTTGATTTCACTAGTATGCTGTTCAAGTATTCTTCCTGCTCTAAACAGTGTGAGTGTGACCTGTTTTTTACCAATTTCTGCAAGAATTCCTGAGAGAGGAGCACCTTCTTCTTTTTGAAGAAGATTGGCAATTGCTTCGCTTATGACGATAAAACCGATCGGGGATAGTGATAATGACTCACAAATTTTTTTAAGTTTGGTTAAATACTCTTTTTTTATTTTTTTTCCCTCTACCCAGCTATTTTTCACGCCAAAGATTGTTTTTTCAGTTTCGATATCCGCTGCTATAGTTTCTTCAGCAGTGCTTATTGCTTTATCAAGTGTTTCTAATAATTCTTCTTCCGATAGATCTTCAAGAGTAGTAGATAGAACTTCTTCACCTTTTCCTACTATAGAGATTTTACCTTCTTTGGCTTGAAGGATCACAGCCACAATTTTCTCATCCTTTAACAGTAAGGTTAAATAATAATCTGAGTTATCTTTTTTTTTGAATAGACTAGGCAAGGGCAGTTTCATATAGACTTTTTATGAGTTGTTATTACGTTGATCGTTGTTGACAATCGCATAAATACGCTTCTGATTTTTTCCTAAATTCTCTTGTTTAATTATCTTAAATGATTTTAGCACGCCTGTAAATTCTACATGAGGTCCACCGCAAAACTCTATGGAATAAGCATTTTTATAGGATTTTGATGTATCTCCAATAAAGTAGATTTTCGATTTTTCTCCATAGGTGTCCATAAAAAGCCCTATAGCACCCATTTTATATGCTTCTTCTGTCGGAATAAGCTCATAATGTACTGGTAGATTCTCTTTTATCTTTTGATTAACTATATTTTCCACTTGTCGTAATTCTTCATCTGTGAGTTTTCTGTCAAAATTAAAATCAAAGCGAATTCTTTCACTTGTTATATTGGAACCTGTTTGGTGAACATGCTTGCCAAGTACATCCCGAAGAGCTTGATGGAGAAGATGAGTTGCGGTATGTCCCATGATGGTTTTTTCTGAGTGATCAGCTAGACCTCCTCTAAACATTCCAGCAGATGCTGTTCGAGAAAGTTCACGATGTTTTTGCAGAGCTTCATCAAATTTCTTTCTGTCTATTGTTTTATGATGTTCTTTTGCAAGTTCCTCAATAAGTTCGATAGGGAATCCGTGTGTTTGGTAGAGGTCAAAAGCGACTTCATCTAAGCGATGAATATTTTTTTCAAATTCTTGAAGACCTTTTTTTAGCGTTTTACTAAATTTCTCTATTTCTTCTTTTATAACTGTTGAAATTAGTTCGTGATGTTTCTTGATACTTAATTTTTCATCGAGGGTTTCTTCTAGTCGTAGGACTACAGAGGCAACTTCTGTAAGCTTTGTGATTTGTTCTTCGCCTGCGATTTGATACATCTTTACAGCAGCACGTCGCAAAAGACGACGCAAGACGTATCCTTGTGCTTTGTTTGAAGGTATTACGCCGTCAACAATCAGAAATGTTGCAGCTTTTATATGATCAGCAATAATGCGCATTGGAGGTTGATATTTTTTATCCTCATAAGATTTATAAGAGATGTCCGCAATTTTTGTAATAATTTCTTTATATAGGTCTGTTAGGAAAATATCCGGATTATCATTGAGAGCCGCTGCTAATCTTTCTAATCCACCTCCAAAATCCACGTTTTTTTGAGGTAACTCTTTAAATGAACCGTCAGCTTGTTTTTGATATTGCATAAAGACTGAATTACCAATCTCCAAAAATCTTCCACAATCACAATTAGGATGACATTCTTTGCCAAATGATACATCATGAGGTGTCCCAAAATCATAGAAAACTTCTGAGTCAGGTCCTCCTGGCTCTCCCACTGGCATTTTATCAGGAGTACCAGCTCTACTCCACCAGTTTTTTGTTTCATCATAAGCAAAAATTCTCCCTCCACGCATTCCTATCTGATATGCATTTTCTTGACTACCCAGTTCTACAAATTTGGCAGAGATACCTTTTTCTTGAAAAAGTTGCGTCCATATGGCAATACTTTCAGTATCCTTGGGGATATATTCATTGCCTGAAAAAACTGTCACATAGAGTTTCCGTGGGTCAAGACCAAGACCAACATCTTTGTCTGTTAAAAAAGTGAAAAACCAGTTGAGTTGTTCACTTTTAAAGTAATCACCAAGACTCCAATTACCTAGCATTCTAAAAAAAGTTGTATGTCTATTGTCTCCAACTTCATCAATATCTTGAGATCTTAGGCAGTTTTGCACATTGACTAGACGTTTTCCTGATGGATGTTCTTCTCCCAACAAATAAGGAAGTAGTGCCTGCATTCCTGAGCTTGTAAATAGCGTTGTTGGATCATTAATTAGAACAAGTGGCGCATTAGCAATTCTTTTATGATCTCGTTTTTCAAAAAAAGTAATATAACGATTAAGTATTTCGCGTGCTTTCATGCTCTTATTATATCATGAGCTTAGATATTGCCATTTTTTATGTTTTCAAGATTGAAAAGATCTGACGTTTTTTTACATAATTGGATTGGTTGCAAGAGGAAGATTATTACTCTGGTTAATTTTTTCTATAATGATTATTATAATAAAAAATAAGACAAATAAGACGTGTAGCTCGTAATCAAAATAAGTCTCAAGATATCGGATAACAGATGAATTTAAAAAAGGTATTGACATACTCAATGAGTATATGCTATACATAGTGGCATAGATATCCCTAAGATGCAAGGGTTAGATCCCTTTGCGTCTTTTGTCGTTTATTTAAATATCTGCCCTAGATTTAATAAAACCGATGCCAAAGTCAAAATCAGACAACAATTCAATTATTCGTCATAACTGGGGTAAACATTACTCATCTTTACCAAAATTAGATTTGCTCGCTCTTCAAAAGACTTCCTATAAAAATTTTCTTGATAATCAAATTGGACAAATTCTTCAAGAGGTCTCTCCTATAGATGATTTCACGGGGAAGAATTGGAGTCTAACCTTTGGTGAATATAGAATTGGAGAACCATCTAATACCCCTGAGAACGCCTTCTTAAAAGGACTTACTTATGATGCTCCTCTTTATGTGAAGGTTAGATTGACAAATTTGAGAACTAACACAACTCACGATGCTGAAGTGTTTTTAGGGGATATTCCTCAAATGACTCAGCAAGGCACGTTTATTATCAACGGTATTGAACGAGCAGTTGTGAGTCAAATAGTTCGTTCTCCGGGTGTTTTCTTTACTGCATCCCAAGATCCTGCAACAGGAAAGACATTGTACTCTGCTGAGATTAGACCATCACATGGATCTTGGCTTGAGTTTTCAACAACACGTTATGGAACAATCACGGTTAAGATTGATAGGCGTCGAAAATTCTTAGCAACGACCTTCCTTCGAGCTATTGGTATCTCCTCCAATGACTCAATAAAAGAAAGGTTTGCAGATCTGGAAGAAACAGAGAATGGATCATTAATCGTTAATACACTTCAAAAAGACGAAACAGGAAGTGAATCGGAAGCAATTATTGAAATCTTTAAAAGAATGCATCCTGGCGAGCCAATTGTATATGATAAGGTAAAAGAGAATTTCATTAATCTTTTTTTCAATAATCGACGTTATGATCTGGGAGTTGTTGGTCGATACAAAATGAATAAAAGATTGCGTGAGGTTCCCAACTTTACTCCATCAGATGAAAGAGTTCTTACCCTTGATGATATAGTTGCAACAATTAGCTATCTTATCATGCTCAATCAAGGTAAAGGTATTGTAGATGATATTGATAGCTTAGCAAATAGACGAGTTAGAAGCGTAGGAGAGCTAGTTGCAACTAATGCATTTAGGGTGGGTGTATTAAGGCTTGAGAGGAGTATTAAAGAACGAATGAGTCTTATGCAGACTGATCAACCAGTTACAGTCTCCAATCTAATCAATGCCCGACCAATTATGGCTTCAATTAATGAATTTTTCCGAACCTCTCAGCTTTCTACAATTCTTGATCAGACTAATCCGCTTTCAGAAATTGATAATTTAAATCGTCTTACTGTTATGGGTGCAGGAGGTATATCTCGCGAAAGAGCAGCATTCTCCATTCGTGATATTAATAGTTCGCAGTATGGTCGTATTGATCCTATCCGTTCTCCTGAAGGTCCAAATATTGGTCTTGTGACTTATATGGCACTTTATTCTCGCGTAAATGAATATGGTTTTTTAGAAGCTCCTTATAGAAAGGTCATAAAAGAAAAAGTAGGAAAGAAAACTGTTGTAAAAGTTACTGATGAAATTGAATATCTGGCAGCAGATGATGAAAGGACTAAATATATAACTCATGCAGGGATAAATATAGGAGAAAATGGCGAGATACTTGACTCACGTGTTCCTGCACGCTACAAAGGAGATTTCATCGAAGTTGATAAAGAACTCATCGAGTATATTGATGTTGTTCCAAGACAGGTTGTTGGTACCAGCGCTTCTCTTATTCCTTTTGTAGCACATGATGAAGCCAACCGCGCATTGATGGGTACCCATATGCAGTGTCAAGCGGTACCTCTTGTAAAACCAGATAGTCCGATAATAGGTACTGGCATGGAATCTATTGTTTCGGAAGTAATGGGTAGAGTAGTAAGATCGCCGTTTGATGGTAAAGTTACATTCGTTGATGCAAATAAAGTATCTATAGAGGGTAAGAATGGAGAAAAAGCTACATTCCCAATTACATCCTTTAGGAGGACATCCAATGCCACATCATACACTCAAAAAGCAGTAGTTTCAGAGGGACAGACTATTAAAAAGGGTGATATATTGATTGACGGACCAGCATCTCAAAATGGAGAATTAGCTCTAGGCCAAAATCTTCTTATTGCCTATGCTTCTTTGGATGGTTTAGGTTATGAAGATGCAATAGTTATCTCAGATAGATTGGTTAAAGAAGATATTCTTTCTTCTATTCATATTGAAAAATATGAGGCATCAGTGGTTGAAACAAAACTTGGTCCTGAGGAGATTACACCCGATATACCCAATGTTGGAGAAGAAGAGCTTGCTCATTTGGATGAAGATGGGATTATAGTTGTCGGATCTGAGGTAGGACCGGGTGATATTCTTGTGGGTAAGATTGCACCTAAGGGAGAAACAGAACTTACTGCTGAGGAAAGACTTCTGCGGGCTATTTTTGGAGAGCAGGCAAGAGAAGTACGCGATACTTCTCTGAGAATGCCTCACGGAGAAAGAGGGACAGTAATTTCTGTTCAGGTACTGGATAGAAAGAAAGGGGATGAACTTGAGCCAGGAACACTTAAGAAAATTATTGTTGAGGTGGCTCAGTTTAGACATGTCGTAGTAGGAGATAAGTTGGCTGGGCGTCATGGTAACAAAGGCATTATCTCCCGTATACTTCCTGCGTCAGATATGCCCTATCTTGAAGATGGTACGCCAGTTGACATCATAATCTCTCCAATGTCTATTCTTGCTCGTATGAATCTAGGACAGATTCTGGAAGCACATCTTGGGTTTGCTGCACAAAAATTAGGGATGAAAATTGCTGTACCTGTTTTTGAGCATATTCCTGAGCAAAGGATCATTGATCTTCTACAACAAGCTGGTCTTCCCGTCAATGGAAAGGTAACACTCTATGATGGCCGAACAGGTGAACCATACGAGAATCCTGTGGTCGTGGGGATTGAATACATTATGAAGCTAATTCACATGGTGGAGGATAAAACACATGCAAGATCCACTGGCCCCTACTCTCTTGTGACACAGCAACCTCTAGGAGGCAAAGCTCAGATGGGTGGTCAAAGACTTGGAGAGATGGAAGTATGGGCACTTGAAGCACATCGTGCTCGTCATATTCTTCAGGAAATGTTGACAATAAAAGCAGATGATGTTATTGGTCGCGCAAAAGCATTTGAGGCTATCGTTAAAGGTACAGATATTCCAACACCCAAAGTACCAGAGTCATTTAAAGTGCTGATTAAGGAATTACAATCTCTTGGTCTTAATGTTGTGCCAATAGGTGCAACAGTGTATAATGAGGTTTCTGATGAAGTCAGTGAAGATATTAAAAAGGAAGCAGAAGAACTTCAGCATGAATTAGCAGCAGATCAGGCAGTTGTGTCTGATTCAGGTTATGAAACAGAAACATCAGATGTTGTCAGAGCAGAAGGAGTGACAAATAATGAATAACCTTGGACAGAAAAAACAAATAAAAGATTTAACAATATCAGACTTTAAAGCTCTAAAACTACTACTTGCAAATAAAGATGATATTGCTTCATGGTCATATGGAGAAGTAACAAAACCTGAGACAATTAACTACAGAACTCTCAGGCCGGAAAAAGATGGTCTTTTTGATGAGAGGATTTTTGGTCCTACAAAAGATTGGGAGTGTTATTGCGGTAAATATAAAAGAATTAGATATAAAGGAATTATTTGTGATAAATGTGGTGTTGAGGTGACTCTCTCGCGTGTTCGACGTGAGCGTCTTGGACATATAAGTCTTGCTGCACCTGTGGCTCATGTTTGGTATTTCAAAGGAGCATCGTCTCCTCTATCAGTTCTTCTTGATATTCCTCAGAAAAATCTAGAATCAGTTATCTACTATGCTTCATATTTGGTTACTGCAATAGATGAGCAGAAAAAGAAAGAATCACTTGAGGTTCTGATGAAAAATATTGAGAAGAGAAAGCAGGCTCTAAAAGATAAGATGAGAGAAGAGGAAGAACGTATTAATGCCGAAATAAAAGAAAAGGAACAGGAAGTAAAAAATGAAAATGTTAAGCGAGAACAACGACAACTTATTGCAGAAGAATTAAATCTAGCAAAGAGACAAAGAATAACACGTCTTAAAGAGACATTTGAAAATGAGTCAAAAAAGATTGATGAAATTGCCGATACTCTTATCAAACTTCTCAAGAGCCTTCATGTAGGTAGTGTTCTTTCTGAGGATGAGTATTATAAGTTGCTTGAATATGAGATTCCTGTTTTCTTTACCATTAAGACAGGTTCAGAATCTCTTTTAGAACTTATAAATTCTCTTGATCTCTCAAAACTAATTGGTGAGTTGAGAGTTGAGGCTGAGAAATCAAGCGGTCAACGATATCTTAAGATAATTAAACGCCTTCGACTAGTTGAGAATATGAGAAAAGCCGGTGTATCGCCTGCCTCCATGATCTTGACAATTCTTCCAGTTATTCCTCCAGATCTAAGACCAATGGTCCAGTTAGCTGGAGGAAGATTTGCTACCTCTGATTTAAATGATCTTTATCGAAGGGTTATTAACAGAAACAATAGACTAAAGCATCTAATTGCTCTTGGAGCACCGGAGATAATTTTAAGAAATGAAAAACGCATGCTACAGGAGGCTGTAGATTCACTTATTGATTCATCCCAAAGAGGGGGTCAGACAATTGCAACACCTTTGAGATCTCTTTCTGATATGCTCAGAGGAAAACAGGGGAGATTTCGACAAAATTTGCTTGGTAAGCGTGTTGATTATTCAGGAAGATCAGTTATAGTCGTAGGACCTGAACTTAAGCTCAACCAGTGCGGTCTTCCTAAAGAGATGGCACTGGAGATGTTTAAACCATTTGTTCTGCGCGAGGTAATTGTCCGTGGGCTTGCAACCAATATCAAGTCAGCAAAGAGATATATTGAAAAAAGACCACCAGAGGTATTTGATATTCTTGAAGAGATTACCAAAAATCATCCAGTGTTGTTAAATCGTGCTCCAACACTTCATAAGTTAGGTATTCAGGCTTTCTATCCTGTGCTTATCGAAGGATCAGCAATTCAACTTCATCCTTGTGTCTGTGCGGGATACAATGCAGACTTTGATGGAGATCAGATGGCTGTACATATTCCTCTTTCTCAAAAATCTCAACAGGAAGCGAAAGAGTTAATGATGCCCAATCATAATCTTCTCAAACCAGCTGATGGATCACCAATTACGCTTCCTAATAAAGAAATGGCACAGGGAGTATATTTCCTGACATCTCTTGATGAATCACTGCGCAAGAGTCCTGAGGAGATGAAGCATTTTGAAAATGAGATGAGTGCGATAATGGCTTATGATCTTGGAAAAATTAAACTAAGAGAACCAATAAAGGTTAGGATTAGTAAAAATAATAAATCTAGTATGATAGAGACCACTGTCGGTAGAATTCGTTTTAACGAACTTCTTCCTCAGCAATTTGATTATATGAACGAAGCTGTAAATGCTGCGGGTATTAAAAGACTTATTACTAGAGCAATGAAGATCTGTTCCAATGAGGAGGTAACAACTCTTATTGATTCTATTAAAGATCTTGGATTTTACGGAGCGACGATCTCTGGCCTTTCGGTATCAGTATTTGACTGTGAGATTGTCCCTGAAAAGAACAAACTTCTTGCAGAGGCTGATAAGAAAGTTGCTGCTATTGAGGATGAATATCAGCGCGGTCTGATTACTCTTGAAGAAAAGAAGCGACTTTCCAATGAAGTGTGGCTTAAGACAACAGATGAGATTGCTCGTCTTACATGGAATAGTCTGAAGGAGGATAATCCAATAAAAATTAGTATTGACTCTGGAGGTTCTCGTGCAGGTGTTGAGCAGCTTAAGCAGCTTTCAGCTATTAGAGGGCTTATAGTTGATCCTCTCGGAAAAATTGTTGAACTTCCAATAAAATCCAATTTCCGTGAAGGTCTTTCAATTTTTGAATATGTAGCATCTGCAAGAGGATCACGCAAAGGACTTACTGATTCAGCTCTAAAGACAGCTAATGCCGGATACCTTACTCGAAGATTAGTAGACGTTGCGCATGATGTTATTGTTATGGATGAAGATTGCGGTACAACAGATGGAATAGTTATAAGTACTAAAGATCAGGATAGAACGACTTCGTTTGCAGATAGAATTTTAGGTAGAACTTTGGCAGCAAACGCTCTGAACAAGAGTCGTAAAATCATACTCAAAGCTGGTGATGAGCTTAATGAAGATAATGTGAAACTTTTGCTTGATAATGAAGTGACCGAAGTAGAAGTACGTACACCTCTAATGTGTAAACTGGCTTACGGAGTTTGTGCTGCCTGCTACGGATGGGATTTCTCTACAAGACGGAGAGTAAAAGTTGGTGTTCCTGTAGGAGTAATTGCGGCTCAGAGTATTGGAGAGCCAGGCACACAGTTAACTATGCGTGTTCGACACTTTGGAGGAGTTGTGATGTCAGATGTGACTCAAGGTCTTCCTCGTGTGGAAGAACTTTTTGAGATGCGAACACCCAAAAATTTGGCTCCTATTTCAGATATTTCAGGAAGAGTGAAGATCGAGACTAGAGATGAGGGATATAGAATACAAGTGAGAAACACTCGCATCAAACCTGTCGAAGTTCAAGAATATTTTGTACCTCTTGCTGCAACTTTGGCAGTTGAGGATGGTCAGGAAATTGCAGCTGGTACTCCTCTTGCACAGGGATATCTTGATCCCAAGGAGATACTTAAAATAGGTGGAATTTGGCAAGCTCAGAAGTATTTGATATCTGAAATTCAGAAAGTGTATGAGTCACAAGGTATTTCTATCAATGATAAACACTTTGAAGTGATTATTCGTAAGATGTCTGATAAGATTATTGTTGATACTGTTGGAGATACTTCGCTTATTCCTGGAGACTTTGTTACAAGAGCACGATTTGAAGAAATCAATGCAGAAGTACTTTCTGAGGGTGGCAATCCCGCTACTGGAAGACAAGTTGTCTTAGGTATAACTAAAGCTGCTCTCTTCTCAGACTCATGGCTTTCAGCAGCTTCTTTCCAGGAGACAACGAAGGTATTGACAGAAGCAGCTCTTGAGGGGAAGGAAGATAGGCTTATAGGACTTAAAGAGAATGTAATAATTGGAAGATTGATACCTGTTGAGGGAAAGGAACTTGCAGATGTTAAAGCAACAACAGAAGAGTTGACTAAAAAGGCTAAAGAAACAAATGTAGATCAGACTATAGAGGCTGCCGTGTAAAGTTTTCTTTGTGGAAAATCCTCCTTTTAAAGTTATTCCTATAGAGAGCTTTCTGTGGTATAATAGCCTCACAGTTTGATAGATATTAATTTTTATTGTCTATGCCAACATTGTCACAATTAGCAAAACATGGAAGAAAACAAAAAATAAAGAAAGTGAAAGCCACTGCTCTTCGTCGTTTCTTTAATGCTAAAGATAGAGTTTATAAGGAGTTAGCAGCGCCGCAGAAACGTGGTGTAGTTACTTTGGTAAAAACGATGACTCCTAAAAAACCAAACTCAGCTCTTAGAAAAGTAGCTCGTGTCAAATTGTCCAATAAAGTCGAAGTTACTGCCTATATTCCGGGTATTGGCCATACACTTTCTGAACACGGTATTGTCTTGGTAAGAGGAGGACGTGTAAAAGATCTCCCAGGTGTGAAATATCACATTGTGAGAGGGAAATTTGATCTTTTGGGTGTTGAAGGACGAAGAACTTCACGCAGTAAATATGGAGCTAAGATGCCGCAAGCTGCTGCCAAATAAACTATGAGACACGCAAAGATTCAAAAACGACAAATTGAGCCAGATAAAATCTATAACAACGTTTTAGTAGCCAAACTTATTAACCGCATTATGAGAGACGGTAAAAAGACTATTGCTGAAAAACACGTGTATACAGCTTTTAAACTAATCAAAGAGCAGACCGATCAAGATCCTTTACAGCTTTTTGAGAAGGCAGTTCAAAATGTAGGTCCTAAGATGGAAATCAAAGCAAGGCGAATTGGAGGAGCAAATTTTCAGGTCCCTGTTGAGGTCAAACATGATCGTCGCATTGCTCTTGCTATTCGTTGGATTATCGAAGCTGCAAGAAAAAGACCCAATAAAGAGTACCATACGTTTGCTGAGAAGCTAGCAGCAGAGTTAATAGCAGCTGCCAATAATGAAGGAGAAGCTATCAGAAAGCGCGATATGACTTTGCGTCAAGCAGAAGCCAATAAGGCATTTGCAACTTTTCGTTGGTAAACATATTTGATTTTTATTAATCTACGTTTTTCTTCTAGATTTATTTTATTTGTGAAATAGTTGAAGTTTATTCCTGAATCGTTATATTGAGGATTTTATCTCCAATTTCGATTTTATCTACAACATCCATTCCTTCCTTAACCATGCCAAAATTTGTATATTGGTTATTAAGATGTGAAGCATCAGTTTTGGTTATAAAAAACTGTGAATCGTTGGAAATCTCAATATTACTTCCTCTAGCAACACCTAAGGATCCTCGTACAAATGGTTTCGAGTTTAGTTCAGTTTTCATCTCTCCTCCACCTGTGCCGTCTCCTTTGGGATCGCCTCCTTGAATTACCCAATCCTCAACACGATGAAAAGTAAGATTTTTATAAAAGCCATCCTTTGCTTTTTTTATAAAATTGGCAACCGTGTAAGGTGCATCCTCGCCATAGAGTTCAAGAATAATATCTCCTTTTGTTGTTGAAATGGTAGCAGTTGCAGAGGCTGTTTTGTATGCTTCAAGCTCTTGCTGATTGACTATTTGTTGTTGATTACTTTTTTCAGTTTCTGGTGTATTAAGCGTTGTTTGTGGTTGCGTAGGAATAAGGGTAATCTGTGCTGGAATATCTGATATGGACACTTGTTTTTTCTCTTTTTCTGCAGTACTTGATGACTGAGTTATGACAACTACAATTGCAAAAATTAAGAGAATAGTTAGAAAGATAGTAATTTGTAATTTTTGCATTTTAATATTTTAGCAAGATATTTTGAATTGACAAGATAATTTTTAGATTTTTTTTGCTAATCAAGGCATAATACGCTAAAATGAGATCGCTATGCAACAAGAACAGATTAGAAATTTCGCAATTATTGCGCATATAGATCATGGTAAATCGACACTTTCTGATCGATTGCTTGAGATTACCAATACAGTCTCAAAGGATAAACTAAGTGAGCAGTTTCTAGATCAGAATCCTATCAGTAGAGAGCGGGGCATTACAATCAAACTTGCTCCTGTTAGGATGCATTATACACTAAGTGGCGTAAGTTATGAACTCAACTTGATTGACACGCCAGGTCATGTTGATTTTTCTTATGAAGTATCACGGACTCTAGCAGCATGTGAAGGAGCGATTCTGCTTGTAGATGCTACTCAAGGCATTCAGGCGCAGACAGTTGCGCATTTCTATGCTGCCAAGAAAGAAGGACTGGTGATGATACCGGTGATTAATAAAATTGATCTTCCTAATGCAATGACAGCAACAGTTATGAAAGAGCTTGTGGATATTTTTGGATTTCAAAAAGATGAGATTTTATTAATCTCAGCAAAGACAGGAGAGAACGTTCCTCAACTTCTTGAAAGAATAGTACACAAAATCCCAGCTCCATCAGGCAATCCTCTAGGTACTCTCAGAGCTTTGATTTTTGATGCAGTCTATGATGAGTATCGAGGAGTTGTTACGTATATACGTATTATTGATGGCAGTCTTAAAAAAGGTGATAAAGTAACTTTTTATCAAAGTAACGTTACGTCGGAAGTGACTGATATTGGTTATTTCTCGCCTTTTCTTAGATCTAGTGAAGAACTAACCACAGGTGAAATAGGATATGTTATCTGTGGAATTAAAAATATCAGAGAAGCTCGTGTAGGAGATACAATAATCAGTTTTGGAGGAGTTGCTAAACCTTTGCCGGGCTACACAACACCCAAACCTATGGTCTTTTTTGGCATGTATCCAAAAGATCAAAAGAACTTTATTCATCTTCGTGATGCTTTAGGTAAACTTTCTCTTAATGACACAGCTATCACCTACACTGAAGAGTATTCAGCATATCTTGGTAGTGGTTTTAGAGTGGGTTTTCTGGGTTTACTCCATGCGGAAATTGTCAAAGAGCGACTCCAGAAGGAATTTGGACTAGATTTACTGCTTACTATGCCACAAGTTTTATACAAAAGAGAAGATGATGGAAGAATATTAGAACCGTATATGTTGCTTACCGTGTATGTTCCCAAAGAATATGTCGGAGGGATTATGACAGTTTGTCAAAAGCGAAAAGGAATTCTCGTTGATATGCAGTATCATGAATCGTATGCTACTCTTTCTTACGAGATGCCTTATACCATGTTTGTGCGAGGCCTATCAGCAGAGTTAAAATCTATATCCAGCGGATATGCCAGTATTGACTATGAACTTTTAGATTATAAAGAGGCAGATCTTGCTCAACTTGAGGTACGTATTAATGATAATCCAATTGATGTGTTATCGGAACTTGTTTATAAAGATGAGGCAATATCTCTCGCGCGGGAGAAAGCGGTAAAACTCAAAGAATCGCTTCCCCGTCAACAATTTAGACAGATTATACAAGCTGTTGTCAATGGCAATATTGTAGCCCGTGAAGAGATACCTCCTTTTAGAAAAGACGTGCTTGCCAAGATGAGTGGAGGAGATAGAACTCGTAAAGATAAGCTTCTTGAGGCACAAAAGAAAGGTAAATCTCGCTTGTTCCAACAAAGTAAAATTCATCTTCCACAAGAAGCACTGTACTCAATTATTGAAAATTCATAGAGTTTTAGAGTGTAAAGAAGAGAATTGCTCCAATAATACTTAACACCGTGAAGAATGCTCCAATACCAATCACTGTTGCTCCCGGTCCTGGTGCTTCTAATGTTGGTGTAGGAGTATCAACTCCAGTTGTTGGTGTTGTGGGTGTAGAAGTTGCAGTCGGTGTGAGTGTGCCTGTGGGTGTGGCTGTTGGTTCACCGGCAATCGTAACAGTTGTCTGACAACTTTGTGCAGAGCTGACACCACCTTGATCATCGGTAAGCAGTGCTTGAGCTGTGTATTGTCCCGCAGCTGTATAGGTGTGTGTATAATTTGTATTTATGTTTTTAACACCAAGATTTTCAGTGTAATTGATGACATTATTATCTCCATAGTTTATTGTGACTTTTTCAATTGTTCCATCAGCATCGCTACCTACAACATTGAATGTGACATCGACTGGAGCAGAAGTAGAAGCTACTGTGGCAGTGAATGCAGAGCAAACTGGTAGAGTATTTCCCGCTGTTACAGTAGGTGTAGGAGTTAGGGTGGGTGTTGTTGTTGGGGTTGGTGTTGGAGAGGTTTCACCTCCAATGGATATTGCAGCAGGAGATGTGCTGGAGAGAACATTTTCGCTTGCTTGATCTTGTGGTCCTATTGAAAGAACTTGAGTCTGAGTAGGTCCAAACGTAATTTGTGTAGGTGTATCGGTTGGTTCTTTGGCGACAAATTGGAAAGTAGCAACTTTTGTTGGTGTCTGAATTGCTTTAGTAGGATCTGAACCGACAGAAAGTGTTACGAGAATTTTCCCATCCTCATATACAGGTCCTTCAGTTACAGAAGGAAATGCTAGAGTATTTGGTTCGAAAGCTTTTCCTTGAGTGCCTGATGCAGTTGCAAGTTTAGTTGAATCGTAGAGAATTTCTAGTCTCACGAAGGATACAAGATTGCTATTGGGATTTACCATAAGATCAAGTGATACGACATCGCCAACGTTTACTGAAGATGTTGCGGGAGTAAACGAGAGTGTCGTTGCAGCTTGTGCTCTTGATCGGATCTCTTGTTGCTGTTGAATGAAATAGAGTGTTAAAGGAATGGCAACAAGAAGGATCAAGATAAATCCAATGAGTAATAGTTTTTTGGCAGAAAACATATATTTAAAATTATTGAGATGTTACTCTTCTTATCGTAGAGTAATATAAGATCAAGTGTCAACCCCAGTATATAAATGCGTGTAAAATGAATTTGTTAAACTCAACTATAGGGTATTGACAAGAAAGGAAACTTACGCTATAAATTAGCAGTGTAATTAACCGAGTGATTATCTAAACAAAAAGAGATTCTTATGGCAAGCAAAACATCAACAAACATATCTATAAAACCGCTTTTTGATAACGTTTTAATCAAACCAGAAGAAGCAGAGGAGAAAACACCAAGTGGGATTATTCTTCCTGATACAGCCAAGGAGAAACCCCAAATAGGTACTGTAATGGCAGTTGGCAATGGTCATGTTACACCAGAGGGTAAAACACTTCCTATGGCAGTTAAGGTAGGTCAAAAAGTTATGTATAAAAAATGGGGAGGAAACGAGATAAAAGTTGGATCTGAGGAATGGATGATTGTTAAACAAGATGATATATTAGCAATCGTTGATTAAAGGAGGTAATCTTTTATGGCTAAGCAAATAAAATACGGTGTAGAAGCAAGACAATTACTACAACAGGGAGTAAATCAACTAGCAGATGCTGTGGCAACGACACTTGGTCCCAAAGGACGCAACGTTGCACTGGATAAGAAGTGGGGATCACCACAGGTGATTCATGATGGGGTATCAGTAGCTAAAGAGATTGAATTAAAGGATCCATTTGAGAATATAGGTGCACAGCTTGTGAAAGAAGCTGCACAAAAAACAGCAGATGTTGCAGGTGATGGAACAACTACCTCAACAGTTCTTGCACGAGCTATTGTTAATGAAGGTATCAAGATGATCACTGCAGGATCAAATCCTATGGTGATGAGACGTGGTATAGAAAAAGCCGGAGAAGACGCAGTTGAACTGCTAAAAGCTATGGCAAAGGATATTGTTGAGTCAGACATTGCCAATGTGGCGACAATTTCAGCTGGTGATGCTCAACTTGGTCAACTGATTGCAGAGGCATTGAAAAAAGTAGGTAAAGATGGTGTAGTGACAGTTGAGGAGGGGCGAGGATTGACAACTGAGATTGAGTACAAAGAAGGAATGGAATTTGATAAAGGTTATGTCTCTCCCTACTTTGTTACTATTCCTGAGAAAATGGAAGCTGAGATTGAAAATCCTTATATTCTTATTACCGATAAAAAGATTTCAGCACTTAATGATCTTCTTCCTTTCTTGGAAAATCTTGTTAAGGTAAGTAAGAATCTAGTTATTATTGCAGATGATATAGATGGTGAGGCATTGGCAACACTTGTTGTCAATAAGCTTCGTGGTACATTCAATACACTTGCAATTAAGGCTCCTGGCTTTGGTGATCGAAGAAAAGAGATGCTTCAGGATATCGCTATTTTAACTGGAGGAACTGTTATTTCTGAGGACACAGGTCGCAAACTGGAAAGTGTAACTATTGAGGACTGTGGTCGAGCTGATAAGGTGTGGGCAGATAAAGATAATACACGAATTATCGGTGGCAAAGGAGATAAATCTGCAATTGAGGCACGAATTGCTCAGATTAAGATGGCAATCGAAAAGACGACTTCAGAGTTCGACCGTGAGAAACTTCAGGAACGTTTAGCAAAGCTTTCAGGAGGAGTAGCAGTAATTAATGTAGGAGCGGCAACTGAAGTAGAGCTTAAGGATAAAAAGGAAAGAGTTAATGATGCTGTTGCTGCGACAAAGGCAGCACTTGAAGAGGGAATTGTTCCAGGTGGATCAGTCGCACTTCTTGATGTTGCACGCCGTCTTGATATAGCACAATTTGAGAAAACAGGGGCAAGTCGTGATCAGGTCTTTGGTTATGAAATCGTTAAGCGTGCACTGGAGGCTCCCTTTGTAAAACTTATGGAAAATGCAGGTCTTGATGCAGGCATGCTAATTGCCAAAGCACGGGAAGCAGCGGCGAGTGGACAAGGATTCAATGTAATGGAAGTAGAGTCTGCTGAGACTGCAAAGCCTGTAGATATGATGAAAGAAGGGATTATTGATCCTCTAAAGGTCGTACGTACAGCTGTTCAGAACGCAGTATCTGTTGCGACAATGATTCTTACAACAGAAGCTCTAGTCACCGATATTCCAGAAGAAAAACCTGCAAGTGGTGCAGGTGGTGCAGCTGGAATGGGGGGCATGGATTATTAATCAAGAAGTAATCCGTTAAATCGCATTTGATTAACTAAATATATTTGCGATGAAGCGGATTTTTTAGTGCTGAAGAAATGCCTTAAGTTGATTGAAAGCTATAGCTCGGGGTGATGTTTGGTCATATTCATAATCAGTCATTTCTGCTCGTACTTTGGAATACCCTTGAGGAATAAAAATATTGTCCCAACCAAATCCTTTCTTTCCACTGGGCTTTAGCGCAATTTGTCCTCTCACTTCCCCTTTAAAGAAATGCATGTTTTTTCCATCATGATACCCTATTATTGCTTGGGCAATAGCATCTCGTGAATTAAAGAGATTAACAATATCACAAATTTTTTCACTTCCAAGTTCTTGAATGAAGAACTTAATTAATGGTCCTGGTAGTCTATTCATAGCGGAAATCACAAGTGACACATCATCTAAAAATAATGGCTTTTTAAGTAAATTATAGGCTGTACTCGTTTTATGACTAATTACCTCTTGCAGATCTAATGATTGGATTTCAGGAATTACGATTGATACAACCTCAACGTTGTATCCCAACAGTCTGCTCATATGTTTTGCCTTCCCAGGATTGCTTGTAATATAAGAAATCGAGTTTATCATTAGGGATTTGTGCGATTGGCATCAATAACTTCTCCGCTCTTTTTGAGTATTTCGCGCCAGTTACCGACGCGTTGCATTATCAGAAGATATGTGGTCGCCTCTCTAATCTTAAAAATCCAGGTAAGAAAAAGATAAAAAGAAAGTCCTGCACAGCTTGAAATCCCTGTCAGAATAATAAGATTTACTGTTCGTGTTGTATCAATGACAAATTTATCAAGAATTTTAATAGGAACATAAAGTGCTACGCCTGTTAGGATGGTGGTAAAGAAAAATTTCAATAGAGATTTTGCAAGAGAAGATTTATTAAATCCACCTATTTTTTTATCAAGCAATACAAAAAGCAAAAACAACTGAAGTATATTTGCTAAAGAAAATGCCAGTGCGACACTTTCTATTCCTAAGTGATTTAATATTACAAAAATATAGCTTAAGACAATAAGAAACAGTGTTGATATGGTGCTGGTGAGAAGCGGAATAGTTGAATTATGAAGAGCATAAAAAGCGCGATAAAATAATACAATCAATCCTTGTGCAAATATAGAGAGTGAAAGGAATGCCAGTGTCCGTCCGGTAATTAATGTTGCTTCCCAATCGAACATATCAGCTCCATAAACCAAACGTACAATGGGTATTCGCAAGACAAGAATAAGTGCTGATATTGGAAGAATAAGATAAAGCATTTGATTAAAGCTACTAAGGAACGTAAGTTTAAAATTTTCAAGATTGTTTTTCTCGCGTGAGAGAACTGGAAAAGCAGCCTGAGAAATGCTAAAACCAATGAGGGATACAGGTGCAAACATTAGTACTTTGGCATAGTCAAAGAGAAGATGCATACGTCCGGGATCAAGCATAAAGCCTATGACAGATGCAAGCGCAATTGTGCCCGCTTGTTGAACTGCAACTTGGATTGTTCGAGGCCACATAAGAGAAAATATTTTTTTCACTCCTTCATGATGCCAAAGAAGTGATGAGGGAGTGAAGGAAAATCCTATTTTTCGTGCCAGAGGAATTTGAAAAAGCAGATATATTGCAGCACCAAAGATAACACCAAGTGGAGCAGAGTAAATTCCAAAGGTATTGTGAAGAAGAAAGATTCCAATAATAATTCCTAAATTATAAAATGCTGCTGCAAATCCTGGGAGAAAAAAATGGTTATATGACTGAAGTAAAGCTGTAAAAAATGTTCCGATGATAAAAATAAATTGTCCGATAATTAAAAGTCGCATTAGATTTGCCATTAGATCCATTTGATCTATTGAAAAATTTTTTCCTAGATTGAAAAGTTGAAGAAAAAACGGAGCAAAGATAAATAGCACAAAAGATATCAGAAGAAAAATAATTAAACCCAACGTAAGAAGTGTTGAAGCCATTGAATGAGCTTCTTTTTCTTGCCCCTTTGAAAGATAATCTGAGAAAATGGGAATAAATGCTGATGATAAAGCAGCCGCAATAATCAGTTGAAAAAAAGTATCAGGAAGAATAGATGCGTAATTATAAAGACCCAATTCATTTGTTGCTCCAAATATAGAGACCAGAAGCCGATTACGAAACAATCCAAGAATTTGTGAAATGATGACAGTAGCCATGATGACATATGCCGCTGAGAGAATGTTGGTCTGTCTTTTGAGAAGCATTGTAATTCCTTTGCGAATAATCTCTGTCATAGGTGTCTGATATTAAAATGGATAAAAGTTGATACACCTTTCTTGAGTAATAACACATTCATAGCAAATAAAAATTAGGACAAAAAAATAAAAAAAACTTAGAGCAAGCTCAGAAGTTGTTTTTTAAAGTATATCATGCTAAAATACTGTTATGCCAGTCTTAAAACACGCAAAGAAGAAGTTGAGACAAGACATTAAAAGAACCCGTGCAAATAAACGTATTAAATCACTTTATAAACAACTTCTTAAAAAAGCCAAAGAAAATCCCACAGCAGAAGCAGTAAGTGTTGCATTTAAAGCTATTGATAAAGCAGCAAAGAGAAATGTTATCCATACAAATAAAGCTGCGCGTCTCAAATCAGCTCTTTCTAAAATATATGCAGGGTCACTAAAGAAGGAACAAAACGTTGAAGATAAGAAAAAAGAAGCAAAAACTTCAGAAAAGACGGCTAAAAAAACAACTTCAACTACTAAGCTTTCAACCAAAACTAAAAAGGCAGCTGAGAAAAAATAAACTCTTCATTGACCGTATCTAGTAAAAGAGATATAATCCCATCATGATTGATCTTAGTCTTCTGCGTGAAAATCCTCAGGCTATTCAACTTGCAGCTCTTCATAAAGGCGTAACAATTGATGTAGATCATATACTTGAGATTGATCAGAAATATCGTGAATTAACGATTTCTGTGCAGACATTGCGTGAAGAACGTAACCGCTTGGCAAGATTAGCTGCTTTGTCAGAGGAAAAAGAGCGCAAGAAAGCGATAGAAGAAGGCAGAAAACTTAAGATTCTTCTAGAACAAAAAGAACATGCATTATCAGCAGTGAAAGATGAATTGCAACGTATGCTCCTTTCTATACCGAATCCTGCTAAGCCTGATGTGAAAGTTGGCAAGGATGATTCTGAAAACGAAGTTATAAGGAAGTTTAAAGAGCCCACAAAACTTTCATTCAATCCTAGAGATCATGTTGAATTGGGTGAAATATTGGATATTATTGATATTGAACGAGCCGCTAAAGTAGCGGGTGCTCGGTTTGCCTATCTTAAAAATGATGGTGTATTGCTTGAATTGGCATTGGTAAAATATGCATTTGATTTTCTCATAAAGGAAGGCTTCACTCCTGTTATCACTCCAGTTCTTATCAAAAAAGAGGTTATGAGAGGTCTTGGTTATATGGAACATGGGGGAGAAGAAGATATGTTTTACATACCCACTGACGATTTAATACTTGTTGGAACTGCAGAGCATGCACTTGTCCCAATGCATATGAATGAAGTATTAAATAGTAAAGAACTTCCTAAACGCTATGTAGGATTTTCATCTGCATTTCGTCGAGAAGCAGGATCATATGGTAAAGATACACGTGGGATTTTACGGGTGCATCAATTTGACAAGGTTGAGATGGTCAGCTTTGTTGAACAAAACAAAGATGATGATGAACATGAGTATTTATTAGGATTAGAAGAAAAATTGTTTCAATCGCTTGAGATTCCTTATCAGGTAGTAAAGATGTGTACAGGAGATCTTGGATTCCCTGCAGCGCGTAAATTTGATTTAGAGGCATGGATTCCTTCTCAAGGAAAATACCGTGAAGTGACGTCTGTATCTACAGTAACTGATTTTCAGTCACGCCGTCTTAATATTCGCTATAGATCAGCTGATCAGACACTGTTCGCATATGTTCTTAATGGTACGGCATTTGCTATTGGAAGAACAATTATTGCTGTTCTTGAAAATTATCAACAGGAAGATGGTAGTGTTGTCATCCCTGAAGTATTGCGGAATTATATAGGCAAAGACATTCTCAAACCCCGCGTTTAGTGTTTTTATTGAGTTTTTTATTACCTATTAGAATTAGGATTGTTTTATTGTCCAACATATAATACCTCAGATCTTATCTTTTCTTCTCTATTTTGTAACAAATAAGTAATAAACATATTTATTATTTTTTGCTTTTCTCTCAATCTAAACATCAATATTTGAAGCTGATAAATTTTCTTGACACAAAAATCAAAAAGTACAATGATAAAAAGAGATATAGATGAATAAGAAAAAGTAAAAGCAAGCAATGCACATACGCAACTTTTATCTTTGCAAATCCCCAATTTAATTATAACGAAGGGGAAGGGAGGTGATCTGTTAATGGCAGCAAAAGCAAAGAAGCGCACAACCAAGAAGACAGCAACCAAACGCACTACAAAGAAGCGAAAGTAAAGTTGTTGCTCATACCAATTGATCAATTGGTAAACCCCGTTCTAGAAATAGGCGGGGTTTTTATCGAAGCTAGCATGTGCTAAAATAAAGCAGGTATGTTACAGTTCTTACAAAAATTTTTTGATACCAATAACCGCGAGATCAAACGCTTAGATGCTATTGTAGCTGAGATTAACTTCCTTGAAGAGAGGATGAGGAAACTTAGAGAAAAAGATTTTCCTCAGAAAACAAACGAATTGCGAGAAAGAGTAAAAGAGGGAGAATCTCTGGATAGTATCCTGCCTGAAGCATTTGCACTGGTGAGAGAAGCCTCACGTAGGAGTATAGGACTTAGGCATTATGATGTGCAACTTATGGCAGCAATTGTGCTTGCTCGCGGCAAGATCGCTGAACAGAAAACAGGGGAAGGAAAAACTCTTTCTGCAGTTCCTGCTCTCTATCTTAATAGTCTAACAGGTAGGAGTGTTCATTTGGTCACAGTCAATGACTACCTTGCAAGGCGTGATGCTGGGTGGATGGGTCCAATATTCCATTTGTTAGGTGTTTCTGTTTCCTCAATAATTAATAATCAATCATTTCTTTTTGATCCAGAACATCAAGATAAGTCTGCTGTTGATCCCCGTCTTGCCCATTTGAGGCCGATTACTCGCAAAGAAGCATATCAAGCAGATGTTGTTTATGGCATTAACTCAGAATTTGGCTTTGACTATCTACGCGATAACATGGCTCAATCGTTGGATGATACTGTACAGCGCGATTTTTATTATGCTATCGTTGATGAGGTTGATTCTGTTCTTATTGATGAGGCACGTACTCCACATATTATCTCAGCACCTGATGAGGCACCATCACATAAATATTATGAATATGCTAAATTGGTCGAGAAATTGAACCCAGACATTGATTATAAAATTGATGAGAAATTACGTACAGCCCATCTTACTGATCATGGAATTGCCAAAATTGAAAAACTTTTTGGTCTTGCAAATATCTATGAGCAAGATTTCGATACTGTCTATCACATAGAAGCAGCCTTAAAGGCACGAACTCTTTTTCATCGGGAAAAAGATTATATTGTAAAAGACAACCAGGTAATCTTGATAGATGAGTTCACAGGAAGACTTTTGGAAGGACGTCGTCTCTCAGAAGGGCTCCATCAGGCAATTGAAGCAAAAGAGGGTGTTCCGATCCAAAGAGAGTCAAAGACACTTGCTACTGTATCTTTGCAAAATTATTTCAGAATGTATGAGAAGCTTGCAGGGATGACAGGTACAGCTGTTACTGAGGCAGAGGAGTTCAATAAAATTTACAAACTAGATGTTGTTGTGATCCCAACGCACAATCCTATTATCAGAGAAGATTTACCTGATGTTGTATATAAAACAACGCGTGCTAAATTAACAGCTGTTGTTGATGAAATAGTCAAAGCTCATAAGAGGGGTCAGCCTGTTCTTATTGGTACAACATCAATTGAAAAGAATGAGATCATTTCAGAGTTATTGAGACGAAAGGGCATTAAACATGAAGTGCTCAATGCCAAAAATCATGCGCGCGAGGCGCAGATTATAGCACAGGCTGGTAAAAAAGGTGCGGTAACTGTGGCTACCAACATGGCAGGTCGCGGTGTTGATATCATCCTAGGAGGAGCTATACCTGAAACAGAAGAGGGTAAAAAACAATGGGAAAAAGAACATAAAGAAATATTGTCATTAGGTGGATTGTATGTGATTGGTACTGAAAGACATGAATCTCGTCGCATAGATAATCAGCTTCGAGGTCGTTCAGGTCGTCAGGGTGATCCCGGCAAATCTCAATTTTTTGTTGCTCTAGATGATGATATTATGCGTCTTTTTGGAGGAGATAAGATTGCATCTCTTATGACTAGATTTAATATGCCTGAAGATGTACCGCTGACTCATCCTTTTGTTTCTCGAGCAATTGAGAACGCTCAGGTTAAGGTTGAGGGATTTAATTTTGATATTCGCAAACATCTCGTTGAGTACGATGATGTCTTGAACAAGCAGCGTGAGATTATTTATTCTTTTAGGCGTAAAGTTCTTGAGTCATCAAAAGATGGTAAAGGTCTGAAAGAAGATGTAATAAAGCGTATAAAGAATGCAGTTTATGATCTTGTTAGACTAAATATCGAGTCACCATATACAGAAAATGAGAACATAAATGAGAATATTATTAAAGAATTCGCAACGATTATTCCATTTGATGACCAAAGCCAAAAACAGCTTGTACTTCAGTTAGAACAGCTTCCAACAGATGAGGAGAAAGCAGATTTTCTAATTGGCCTTGCTCAAGATCTTTACGAAAAAAGAGAAGAACAAATGGGGAGTGAGATTATGCGTGTGATTGAGCAAAAAATTTTTCTTGATGTCATCGATTATCTCTGGATGGATCATTTGGATGCAATAGAAAATCTAAGACAAGGAATAGGTCTTCGTGGTTATGCTCAACGTGATCCTTTGGTGGAGTATAAAAATGAGGCATTTCGTATGTTTGAACAGTTAATTAATGCTATTGATGATGCAATAGTTCATAGGATCTATAAGATACAGGTAGTGCAGCCTTCAACGAGTATTCATGCTCATATGACGACTAATACTCCTCAGGGTGAGATTAGCCAAGATAATAAAAATTCAAAATTTTCTTCAGAAAATACCAACCAAACGACTCAGAACAAAAAGAAATTGGGAAGAAATGATCCATGCTGGTGTGGAAGTGGAAAAAAGTTCAAGAAATGCCACTATCCTGTTTTAGGATAAGAAAATTGTGGAAAAATCATCTATAAATCCAAAAGAGAGAGAAGAGTTAGCTGCAACTTCTGCAGGAGAATCATCAGAGAACAAACAGAGAGCCTCTAAGGAGAGATATACTGCACTGCTTTCAAGGTATACTCAGTATACAGAACAGATCCGTCACATGCAGTACCTCATGCGACCCTTTGATGATATTCATCAGATTGACTTGAAGGGTTCAGAGCTACATCGCAAGTTGGAGGAGCTAGGAGCAAAGCTTGGCAAAGATACAGAAGATATTGGGCTTGATATACTTCTTCATGAAGGCAATCTGCGAGAGTATGGTATTAATGCGCCACTCATAGGTTTGTCACTGGTTGGTCTTACTTTTCGATACCGTGAAGAAGAAGAAAGGTTGAAATAACTGATAAAAGTAACCAGATGCCAACACAGGAGCTTAAAACACCTGATGGGAAGAGTATTGCTGCTTGTTATCAACAATATACCTTAATGGGGGATTATAAACCAAGGGGTGGTCGTTATTATAAAAGGAGTGAGGATGAAAAGAAAAAGTATAATCCCTATAAAATAATTATCAGTGGTAAAGCAGATGAGATAGAGAAATGGAAGCAAGGTAGATACTTTGCAATTATTTTTTCACGCTTTCGTAGAAGTTATGCAGACTTTATCCCTCAAACTGGATCTTTACTGCATACTACAAGAGTTAAACGGATGACTGCGCTAGCCAAAGATTTTGGACTTAACTTGTATATAGCTTCTGATATTATGGGTCATCGAGATTATGGGCCGGAAGAGTTGTTTGGCATTGAAGTACCCAAGGAGTTGATGAAATCGCAAAAGCGATGAGAGAGTATCCGCAGAAATATTATTTGACAGAAGATGAGCTGATTGATCCATATAGGAGAGATTTTTTGGAAGAGGAAAGTGAAGAATCTCTCATGGCTATGAGATATGCGCTGGATATCAAACACGCTATTTTAATTAGACGAGGTCAAGAGCCAGAATGGAATTTTTGGTATGATTTACTTAGACTAGAGGATGTATTTAATAAGAAAACTGGGAGATATCTGTATTGGGGTCACTCATTTTTTGATAAGGTGAATAATGCGATAAATCAACTTCAAAATGTCAATCCCCAAATCGCTGAAGAAATGGATAGAATACTACAAGACATACGTCAAGCATACCTTAAAGGTCAATAAATATAAAAAAAATAATTCTCTTGTTTTACTACGTTACTAATTAATAATCATTGGGGTTAATTTTATTTTTACAAATATAACATCGAAAGTTAGGAACTAAAAGGCTCCTATATTATGTTGTCTTATTGAAAGTTGAAAAGAGAGAATCAAGATTGTATTTGTATAATAATTTTGTCAGAATTTTTATAATTCTTCTAGATTTAATTTATTCATTAATGTAATTAACCAAAATTGGAACGCAGTTTTCTTATCTTGGCAATAAAAAATCCTTCCATCGTTGCTGATGGCAAAATACGTATCGCATTTTTTATTTTAGAATTATATACATGCTTTCCCCAGTGGAGAATAGCAGGATCAGTTTTAAGACCTGATAGATCAATGGGTTCAAGATCTAGATTATCTTTTTCTTTCTGCAAAAGCCAGTCAATTACTTCTTCATTTTCCTCAGGTGCAAGTGTGCAAGTGGAATAAACGATGATACCTCCTACTTTAGTTGCTGAGACAGCAGATCTTAGCAAGAAACGCTCGCGTTGGCTTAGAATTTTTATTCTTTTAATTGACCAGTCTTTATAGGTCTTAGGATCATAGCAGTTGATTCTACCTTCAAGACTGCACGGCGCATCAACAAGTGAACGATCAAAGTATTCAGGGTATTTTTGCCAGAGTATTTGTCCGGGCATACAAATCACTTTGGTGTTAGTCACTTGTTGGTGTTTTAAGTTGGCTTTTAGTTTGTAAATTCGTGATTTACTGATATCATTGGCAATTATTTCTCCTGTGTTTTGCATAAGTGCAGCTATTTGAGTTGTCTTACTTCCTGGTGCAGCAGCAATATCGAGAATTTTTTCATTAGGTTGAGGCGCAAGAATGAGTGGTGGAATCATGCTTGAGAGACTTTGGATATAAAAATATCCATTTTTATAAAAGTCAGTCTTCATCAGGATCTCCAAAGATTTTTGGGAATCATTCAACAGCAAAAATGCTTCTTTATTCCATAAGACTCGCTTAAAAGATAGTCCCAATTCCACAAGTATTCTTTCGAGTTGATCTGCTGAGATTTTTAAAGTATTTGTGCGAATACTTAGAGGACGTTGTGCACAGAATGCACTCAGAACTTCTTTTTTTCTATTGGGTGGAACGAGTTGTTCAATTCGTTCTAAAAATTTTGAGGGCAGATTGCTTACTCCATGTTCCATAGCATAGATTCTGTCAGAAAGATAGGCACAAGTGAATTTAATTAGTTGATTATTTATAAATTTTTCTAAGCTGAAGTATAGCAGTTACTATTCTTCATTCCACTCAGGAAGTGTAACAGTTTCTTTAACACCCGGAGATGACACTTCAAGAATATACGACTCCTTTATAAGATCTGCTTTATCTAAGATTTTACCTATTCGTCTTGATACTTTGGCACAATCATCAATAGTAATTCCTTTGCCACTGTTGCTTTTATCAATTGTAATCACAAGTGCTCTCTCTCCTTCATATGCTTCTTCAGTAGTAAACTTAACATCCACAAGGATATAGCCCATTTTATTAATGGGATCTTCAATCAGATTTTTTATTGTCTCTTCAAGTTTTTTATCTTGTATATTCTTCATTCTTATTAAACAAAGTACAAAGACGATGATTTTTACTGTTTGTCAATCTTAAAATAATTGACACAAAAAAATAAAACTTCTAGATGAAGAGATCATCTCAGATATGTATGATTTTTGCAAGAGAGAATACAGTTGTTGACAGTCATTGGTTCAGCACGAATAATAAAACATAGAACTTCAATTTATCAAAATAATATGTAGTTAATCTGAGAGGTTTTTGTAGGATTTCTTTAACAATTACCATAAAATTTTCTTGTTTTTTTATAAAGCTTAATCTAACTATAGTTTAAATTGTGCATTCAATCATGCAGAAAAATACTTATCTTATTATTGATTTTGATAGTACGATTGTTGGTGTAGAATCATTGGACAAACTTGCTGAGATAGTACTTAAGAATCATCCTCAGAGAGTGCAAATTGTTGAACAAATAAAAGAGATTACTGTCATGGGGATGGAAGGTAAGATTACTTTTGATGAATCTCTAAAAAGACGCCTTTCATTTTTCCTTCCCACAAAATCTGACCTGAATATGTTGATTGATATCTTAAAACAGAATATCTCCAGGAGTTTTTTACAGAATAAAAAATTTTTGCAGGAGTATAAAGATGCTATTTATGTTCTCTCAGGCGGGTTTAGAGAATATATCCTACCTATTATAAGAGAGCTTGGACTTAGATCCGATCATGTATTTGCCAATAACTTTCTATTTGATGCACAAGGAAGAGCTGTAGGTTATAACACAAACAATCTCTTAGCCAAATCACAAGGCAAAACTCTAACTGTTAAGAGTCTTAGTTTGGAAGGCACAGTCATTGTTGTTGGTGATGGGTTTACAGATTATGAAATTGTTCAGCAAGGAATAGCAGATAGATTTATTGCCTACACGGAATATGTTAGTCGTCCTGAGATCCTAGAGAAGGCAGATAAGATTGCCTTAGTATTTGATGATGTGTTGGAGTACATTGCATAAAAGACAAACTGGAACGTAAGCATTTTTATAGATTTATTAAGATCTACTGCTTAGCAAGGATTGTTATTAATTTCGTCAAAATGAGATAGAGATTTTTAAAGAGAGTAGAATATCTCTTTCTTAGATTATACGCTATACTGAGTATATGCAGTTTTTTATTGGGTACGCCACCTACTCCAGTGGCACACTCTTGGTTAGCGAAATTATTGAAAATGAACTCAATAAAGTAAGTGCAAGAGTTGTTAGAAAAGATATTAGATACGCAAGCAAAAACGATCTTAAGCAAAGTGATGTTGTTATTCTTGGTTCACCCAGTTGGTGGAATAGGCATAAAGATGGAATGCCCCATGAGTTCATGCTCTCATTTATGGAGTCTTTGCAGGGGTTTACCTTTCCTGCTAAAAAATTTGCTATTTTTGGTCTTGGTGATACTGCCTATGCCAAATTTTGCGGCGCTGTTGATCAGCTGGAAGATTTCGTAGGATCTCTCAAAGGTGAACTAATTGTCCCTTCACTGCGAATTGATGGATTTTTCTTCCAACAAAAAGAAAATGAAAAAAAAGTAAAAGAATGGACGCAGAAGATCATCTCACATATAAATTGGTAATACCTTTCTTATTTTTTGCTACATAATTCTTACAAAAGTATTGCTTCTTTCTTAATACTGATGCATATAGTCGGTGGAGATTCCTTTAAAGTTAAGGGGGTGAGCACATGCCAAATTATCTTGATGAGTTTAAAATTAATTTAGAAGGGATTGATATTGACGAAGTGAGTTCCTTTATTCAAGGAGCAGACTTTCCAGCAACGAAACAAGAGATTCTGGAAGTAGCGTTTGCTAATGGTGCTCCTGAGTATATTATTGATTTTCTTGATAGATTACCTGATGAGGAGTATTCGAGTTTTGCAGATCTTTTGTTTGCCCTTGAGGATCTCCAACTACAGAGTTGAGAGATAATATTTGACTCTTTCAAAGAAACATGTAACGATAAAATTACATGTTCTTGCTTAATTCTCTTGTTAAGAAGCACAACCCACATTATAAACACCTGAGTAAGAAATGGACAGCTAAGCATCGTGTTTTGAAACGCAAAGTATGGGACAAACACAAAAATGCTCTAGAATGGGTAAGTAAGAATCTACCGGGAAGAGAACACATTGCCGCAGGATCGCTTACAGGTCTTCTACTGCTTTCACCTCCATCCTCTGCTGCTCTTCCCGAGCCTAAACCTGTTGAGTATAATCATGAGCAATTACTTCCTGTTTCAAAAAAATCTTACTTAATTGCTGATCTTTCAACTTTTCTTCCCACAAAGGTGCGTCCTCTTGATCCGAGAGAAGAGCAAGCAATCGCTGAAATTCTATCACGTCATTTTGGAATGAAAGTACGTCCAGAAATTGAGGGTAAAAGATTAGAGAGATCCTATGGTCTTATTGGAGCAGAACAGCATTTAATGCGTTATCCGGGTGATAATCTAGCAACACACTTTCAAACCGCTGATGAAGCGGCTCAATTTGCTCGTTTTGGGATGGCACCTGGAAGAGGTGCGTGGGGATATTTTGCTCCATCATTTGGTGAGCTAACACAAAAAGATGTGGATCGGGAAAAATATTATATCGCTGTTCAAACATTTCTAGCTCCAGGGTTTAGGGAAAATGTTAGAGAATACTACGACTTCTTTAGGTATAGAAAAATGTTGGTTGTCAATCCGCAAAATGGACGGTCAGTGGTAGTAGTTATAGGAGACGCAGGTCCTGCAGTATGGACTGGAAAGCATCTTGGTGGATCACCTGAGGTGATGGCTCATCTTAAAAGAGTTGATGGCCCATCTCGTGGTCCTGTACTTTACTTTTTTATTGATGATCCTCATGACACTATACCTCTTGGTCCAGTCGAACCGTTATAATATATTTATGAAAAAAAGATTTTATAGCCATATTATAGAATTGGACTCAATTACAGTTAGGCTTGACGATTTGGGACTGAGTAATGAGGAGAGGCTTCATCTTCTAACTCTTATTGAGTCAAACTTAGATCATGTTATATTAGATGCGATTTTATCTGAATTGAATGAAGAAGAAAAAAAGTTATTCCTTCAAGCAGTGGCATCAGAAAATCATGATGAGGTTTGGAAAATCTTAAAAAAAAGAGTAGAAAATATTGAACAGAAGATCATAAAAGCCGCAGAAGATCTTAAAAGGGAGCTTCATCAAGATCTTGATGAAGTGAAAACAAAATAAAATGTTGAGAAAAAAAATTATTATCGCTTACAGTACTGATAGATCACTACTTGTTTATACTGAAAAAGTACTTCAGAAAGAGATCCAATATCCGCTAGAGTTTATCAAGGATCGGAATTTGGAAAATCAAAAAGCATTTATCAATTTTCTTCGTGATCAACTTAATTCCTTTATCACATCGTCACAATCTGTGATACTTGTTCTGGGCAAAGGAGTCTTATTCCAAGAAAGTATTCGCAACGATGAGCGTAATAAAGAAGAAAAATTAGAAAAATTTTATGAATCTCTTACTTTAGATCAAGATGATCGCCTTGTACACTCAGTTAAGACTGATCATAAAACATATATTGTTGTAACCAGTAAGTATCTGGTTAATTGTTTAGAATCTGCGTTTGATAGTAGAAAAAATCTTAAAGCAATAGTACCCATATCGCTTTTTACTGATAATTTAGAGGACACTCTTTCAGAGGATATTATAAAGCTAATTTTAGAAGAAGAGGATTTGTATGAGCTTTGTAACTTCACCTCAGTTAAGATGGAAAAATCAGCCTTTGAGAATACGAATTCATCTTCGGAAGATTACTCTACTTCTCCAACTTCGGCTGTTATCCATTCCTCATCCATTAATTATGGGGGAGTTTTTTTTCTCCTGTTTTTTATAGGAAGTGCACTGACAGTTGTATTTGGCGGAGGTTATTATTTACTCCAGCGTTCAGAACAAAAAGATTTATCTTCAGTAACTCATACTCCCTCTTCAATTCCAACTCCAACTCCTACTCCTACTCCAATTACCCTAGCAAAAGAGGAATTAAAAATTCGTATTCTTAATGGTACAGGAATTCCCAAACAAGCATCCAAAGTCCAGAAAGCACTTGAGGACAAAGGATACAAAAAAATAGAAACAGATAACGCTGAAGATACCAATCAGGAAGAAACACAAGTGACATTTTCCTCAAGAATTTCAGAAGAACTTAAAAGAGAGATTATGGAGGTGCTTGAGTCTATGTTCACTACTGTTGTCAAGGATCAGGATAGCAACATTGATGCGGATGTGCTCATAATTACCGGAAGCGAAAAGTAAATCTTCTTTCATGCAAATTTCTTACACAAATTAGGTTTTGTTATTACGTTTTCCAAGTACTCTAGGAACCAGATATTTATATGAATCATACACAAGAGTAGAAAGGAGTTTTAATACATCGGGCAGGGTAGGCTCCTTTCTGAAAGGGTAAAAGGTAGTCCCACCATGAATTATGGGTACATTACCAGGAAGCCTCCGCATTGCGGAGGCTTTCCTTTTGGTGTAAGTTGCCCTCTTGTCTACTTTTTATCATGTCAGTTTATTGTCAAGTTTTTTTTGTAGCTTAGGAGTAAAATAAGCCTATAATAATTAAAGAGCGCAAGACGCATCTTGTTCTTAGTTATATGGCTAAAGAAAATTATTCTCCTCTTTCTGAGATATACGCTCAGTATGGCGCTTCTTTTGATCATAAACAGAGAGAAGAGACTGAACATCGGGAACGACAGCGTGAAGTGTTAATTGTTGGACACACGTATCAACCTCCCCGAGAAGTATGGCTTCCATCTCAACACAGAAGACTTTATATGGTCCCAGAGGTTAATGCACATATTAACGATGAAGTATATCGTCCTCTTTTTGAGACGACTGAGACTGCCTCATTTGATGAAAATTATTCAATTCCTGATGGAATTTACTCTTATTGGGCACCCTTACGAGATTGGAAAATGTCACACGATCCTGATGGATTTGAAAAAACTCGGATGAATATCGCAAAAATGGAGGATAGAGAATATAAAATTCTTGGTGATACATATCTTCATGTAATAATGCCACTGCAGACTGAGGATGATCAAAGAATGTTGGCTGAAATAGGAAAAGAAGCATTTGTACAAGATTTTGGATTTGCTCCCCAAGGTGTATGGGTTGCTGAGACAGGAATTTCATCTACTACTATTAGAATACTGCATGATGTAGGATATAAATTTGTAGTTCTCAGAGATAACCAAATAATCTCTTCTGATCATAATCCCATGTATATTCCAGTTCGTGATCCAGAAGGCAACGAAATAGGTGAGATGGCTGTTATCCATTTTAATTCGGGGCTTAGCGGTGCGGTATCTTTTCAGGATAGATATACAGAGAATGCGGATTCCTTCCTTGAGGATCAAAGGATATATGCATCAGGAGATATTACTATCGGTTCAGACACAGAGCTGTATGGACATCACAAAAAGGGTCGCCAATGGTGGAGAAGATGGGTGACAAGACGTGATGTTTTGTCTTCACATGGATTTAGTCCCTTTAATATTAAAGCAAGGCTTGCTGATTCTGAGCATACTAGAACAGAACTTATTGAAAATAGTAGTTGGAGTTGCGACCATGCTTTGGGTAGATGGACAGGCAATTGTAACTGTGATAATCCAACATGGGAAGCATTAAATGATAAAAAGGAATTTTATAATGCACTCACAGAATATGGACTGATACTCAATCAGATGCTTAATCAAGTTTTTCCAGAATGGAGAGAGAAATTCAAAGCATTTTTCCTAGGAGTGAGAAAAACATGGTTTGGTGATGGAGATGTTGAGCAGAATATAGATGATCTTGTATTTTCAGATACAGCAGGACTAGGTATTCTTAGGGATATTACGATCAGAAAATTATTTGAAGCCAAGATGTGTGAGCTTGTTGGTAAAACTTCATGTGGATGGTTTTTCCCCAAAGTAGATACTCCAGAGAGAGAGCTTCCTCGTGCAATGATTAGGGAAATTGAAAATCTGATTCCTCAGATAAATGAGAGAGAAGGTTTGTATAAAGCTGCTTAGTTAGCTTACAAAGATTTTGTAAGATTTTAAGATTTATTATTTCTTCCATTTTTTTATTGATAAAACCTTAAGGTTGATAAAATCAAACCTACAGGCTATAATTCCGTTTTATGATTGAGCGTAAGACTTTAGCGCAGCGTCTTGCTGAACGTCGTGCATTACAAAGAGCTACTGCAATTAATGGCCATGTAACTGAGGAGGAATCAGCATCACCTAACTCTAATCAAAGAGATATTCATTTAGATGCAAACCCTAATTCAAAAGATAAAAACTTGCTTGTACCTCTTTCATTACTGACAAAAAATAATTCTGATCCACAAAGTAGAAATAATATTTTCCCTAATGATGATGAATTCATGGACAATCTTCTCCAGGAGGAAGAATTTGCCAAAAAGATAATTGCAGAAAACTTCAGTGATGACTTGGATACAACTTCAACTGATCCCATGACTATTTATTTACAAGAAATTGGTAGATTTCCGCTTCTAACAGCTCAGCAAGAAATTGATCTTGCACAGAGAAAAGATAGAGGAGATGAAAATGCAAAACGAATGCTAATACAGCACAATCTGCGTTTGGTGGTCACTATTGCAAAAAAGTATGTGAATTCTTCTAATCTTTCATTAAGTGATCTGATACAGGAAGGAAATATTGGTTTGATGCGAGCTGTTGACAGATATGATTGGGCAAGAGGATTTAGATTCTCAACCTATGCAGTCTGGTGGATTCGCCAGAGCATAAAAAGAGCAATATTAGATAAAAGCAATACTATTCGTGTTCCTGCTTATATAGAACTGGAAGCTAATAGAATGATATCTACTCAAGAAGCATTAAAAATGTCATTGGGAAGAGATCCTACACTGGATGAAGTTAGAGAAGCTATGTCTATTACCAACGATCGATTGGAAAATATCTTACAAGCAGAAGGTTTAAAACAAATGAGCTACTTGTCTAAAACTGTGACAGAGGAAGGACGAAAACTCTCTGAATTTATTCCAAGTGATGATATTTCTGTTGAAGATTTAGGAAGTGCATCTTTTGAATTTGATAGATTCCTTCAGAGCTTGAATAAATTAACAGAAAGGGAAAGATTTATAATCATCGAACATAAAGCAAAGCAAAGAACTCTTGAAGAAGTTGGAAAGGATCTGGATCTGTCTCGGGAAAGAGTAAGACAAATTATGAATAGAGCTTTAGAAAAATTACGTAATTATCTTGAAATTGGAGAATATGTCCCTAAGGAAGAGAGTTCAGAAGAAGTTAGTATTAAGGAAAATCTACAAGACAATGATACTCAAGAGAAGATTTTTCATCTATCCGATCGTGAGAAAGCAATAATTATCCTTATGTCACAGGGGTTGTCATACAAAGAGATTGCTGCACATCTGGGAATTAATCCTAGCAATATAAAAAATCTGGTAAGTAAAATTTTTCGAAAGTTAGGTGTAAATAACCGTTTTGAATTATTTGGTATTGCCTATAAAGAAGGTATTCTTCCTCTTGATGGAAATAATGATTTGAGAGAAGGAAAGGAAGTGTAATTGAATTACCTAAGGAAAAAACCGTAGTGACCTTTTAAATTTATTGATTATTGATACGTTATCGAGTCCTCAATCTTGATGATATTTGATAAGGGATTTAAGTTGATCAAGGTTTGCTTTATCTGGTCCTTTTTTATCAAAACCGGGAGTTTCAATAATAAAAGGTTTATCTTGCGTTAGTTTATCTGTAAGCAGTAAGTGAAAAGTCTTAGGTGGTATGGTTCCTTTGCCGATATTTTCATGGCGGTCTCGAAATGATCCTTGTGGATCTTTACTATCATTTACCTGAAATAGTTCCAAGAAGTTCATTCCAATTTGTTTATCAAAATAATCCCAAAATCTCTTAAAACGTTCTCTACTTGAGAGATCGTAACCTGCTGCCCACAGATGACAGGTATCTAGACATACGCGAATGCGCGGATTATTTAATTCTTTGACTATAAATCCTATCTCATCAAGTGACCAGCATAACTTTTTATTTCCAGCATTTTCAATGATAAACTCTGTTGTCTGAGGAGTTTTATCAAGAACAATCTGAATATTATTAAGTAAAAGAGTATATTGCTTGTTTGATGGCTTTTCGTTTTTTTGTCTAAAAGATCCTAAGTGAATAATTGTACCTTTAATCTGCATTTTTTCAGCAAGAATAAGCTCGTTAATAAGTGACTGAACTGATTTTTCTCCAATATCTTTGCTATCTGCAAGATTGATAAGATAAGATGCATGAAAATATACAGGGAATATTGAAAATTTTTCTTGGTACTCAAGAAAAGAATTAATTTGATCTATTTTTGGTTGATAGATATTCCATGTTCTAGGAGATGAAGAGAAAATTTGCAAACAATTTCCTCCTATCTCTATGATCTTAAGAAGAGCATTTTGGAATCCACCTGCGATTGAAAGATGTGCTCCTAGTCGGATATTGCTCACTGCTGTAGTATAACATAGCTATGCTTTATACTATACTTATCATGAATTATGAAGAAGTAGCAAAGTATTTAAAAAAGCAAGATCCTATTCTTGGCAGGATTATTGATCAAACTTCTCCAGTAAAACTACGACAGAGCGGGAATTACTTTAGTGATCTTGTAGAATCAATTATCTCACAGCAACTCTCTTTAAAGGCAGCGGATACGATATTTAGGCGGTTTGTTGCTCTTTTCCCCGACAATGAAGTTGCTCCTGAAAATGTGTTAGCGCTGGATATAGCAGATATCAGGAATGCAGGGGTTTCTTATCAGAAGATTCTTTACATTCAAGATCTTGCTAAGAAGACGTTGGAAAGTGATATTATTTTTGAACAATTTGAGACTATGACAGATGAGGAAATTATAGAGCAGCTTACTAAAATAAAAGGAATAGGAAGATGGACAGCTGAGATGTTTCTGATGTTTTCGATGGGTCGTCCAGATGTTTTCTCATATGGAGATTTAGGCTTGAGAAGAGCATTACAAAATTTGTATGGCTTAGATCATGAGCCAACATATAAGGAGGCGAAAAAAATTGCAGAGAGATGGAAGCCATTTAGGACTATTGCATGTTGTTATTTGTGGAGAAGTCGTGAGCTATGATACGATAAAGTTATGAAAATTGCCTTTTTTGAGATTGAAGAATGGGAGATAGATTTCCTCAAAAAACAACTTGAGGGTCATGACCTTAGGTTTGAGACTTCGACAGTCAATGTTGATACTCCATTGATTTCTAATATAGAAATACTTTCTGTTTTTATTTATTCATCAATTACCAAAGAACTTCTTGATAAAATGCCAAATCTTAAAATGATTGTTACCCGCTCAACAGGAATTGATCATATTGATTTACAGGCATGTCAAGCTAAAAATATCCTTGTTACCAATGTGCCTGAGTATGGCAGTCAGACTGTAGCTGAGCATACATTTGCACTTTTACTTGCACTCTCCCGAAAAATAATTCCTTCCGTTGAGCGCACACGACGAAGTGATTTTACTCTTGAGGGTCTTCGCGGATTTGATCTGTATAAGAAAACAATTGGTGTAGTGGGCGCAGGACATATTGGTCAAGCTGTTATCAAAATTGCTAAAGGGTTTGGCATGGATGTTATTGTTTATTCCAAACATCAGAGGATGGAATTGGCAAAAGAGCTTGGTTTTTTGTATGTTGGTTTTGATCATCTTCTACGAGTTGCGGATATAATTACTTTTCATGTTCCTCTTACAGATGAAACTAAGCATATGTTTAATAAAAAAACACTTCCCAAATTGAAAAGGGGATGTATTGTTCTTAATACAGCACGAGGAGGAATCATCGAGACAGAGGCACTTCTTATGGGGCTTGAACAAGGAATTATTGCAGGTGCTGGTATAGATGTTTTGGAGGAAGAATGTTTTATTAAAGAAGAGCGTCAGCTTCTGACAAAACAGTTCTTAAAGGAATGCGATTTGAAGACTCAACTTCTTAACCATGTATTAGTGACAAAAGAAAATGTTCTTGTTACACCGCATAATGCTTTTAATAGCCAGGAGGCTCTACAGAGAATTCTTGACGTAACTGTTGAGAACGTGCTATCGTTTGTGCATAATCACGCCATTAATGTAGTTTGAGGCTATAATAATAGGATGGTAAATACAACACTAAAAGTTTGACAATTACGATGTTATTATCGGTAAATATTATACATGTAACCACTTTACGACACAGATTTTGTTACCTTGAGAATATCTTGGAAGCTTGCCCGACTATAACAATACTATGACTAAATTTACTGATTGGGAACAGAAAGCAAAACTTATTCGCAAACTTTGTCTTGAATCAACAACAATTGCCGGATCAGGACATCCGACTTCATGCCTTTCTGCTGCGGATTTGATGACTGTTTTATTTGATAAATACTATGTTTATGACTTGGATAATCCATTAAACTACAACAATGACCGACTGATTTTCTCTAAAGGACATGCTGCACCATTGTTATACGCATTATACGCAGTAGCAGGTGCACTGCCATTTGCTGAGCTAATGACGCTTCGTAAGTTTACAAGTCGTCTTGAAGGACATCCAACTTCAGAATTTCCTTATGTTGAGGCTGCAACTGGTTCATTAGGACAAGGACTATCTATTGGAGCAGGAATGGCTTATTTTGGTAAGATAGGTGGCTTAAGTAATAAAGTGTACGTGCTCCTTGGAGATGGAGAGCTAGCAGAAGGGCAGGTTTGGGAGGCAGCAAACTTCGCATCCTATTATAAATTGAATAATTTGATTGTTATTGCTGATATTAATAGACTGGGACAAAGTCAGGAAACCATGTTTGGGCATAAGATTGATGAGTATCAAAAAAGATTTGAGGCTTTTGGTTTTGAGACTACCGTCATTGATGGACATGATTTTTCTCAGATTGATACTGCATTCCAAAAGGCTTTGAGCAATAAAACACAAAAACCATTTGCTATTTTGGCTAAAACTTTTAAAGGGAAAGGCATTTCTTTTCTTGAAGATCGTGAAGGAGAGCACGGTAAAGTACTCAAAAAAGAACAATTAGATATTGCATTAAAGGAACTTGGAGAGATTAATAACTCTTTACGTTTTATATTAAAGAAACCCCAACCTTTTAATTTTGAATCAGAAACAGAAGATATTTTGCAGTCGTCTTTGGATTTGTCTTGGCAAAAAGGAGAGCAGATTGCAACACGTGAGATCTATGGGACAATCCTTGCTCATCTAGCAAAAAGGGATCTTTCCATTATCGCTCTTGATGCAGATGTAAAAAACTCTACATTTAGTCAGGATTTTTTAAAAGCTTATCCTGAGAGATTTATAGAATGTTTCATTGCTGAGCAGAATATGGTAGGTGTTGCCCTCGGACTTTCTCGATTAAGAAGGACTCCTTTTGTTTCAACATTTGCTGCGTTTTTTACCAGAGCATTTGATCAGATCCGTATGGTTGCTATCTCAAGAGCTAATATTAAATTTGTTGGATCACATGCTGGAGTCTCTATTGGGGAGGATGGACCATCACAGATGGGGCTTGAAGATATTGCCATGTTTGGATCTATTCCTCAATCAGTTGTTCTTCAACCATCAGATGCTGTATCAGCTGCAAAGCTACTGAATGTCATGGCTAATCATAAAGGTATATCCTATTTGCGCACCTTTAGACCCAAAACAGCAGTAATCTATGACAATGATGAAGAATTTGTCATTGGTGGATCAAAGGTCATTTATTCTTCTCTTGAAGATATTTTGACAGTTATTGCGAGCGGGATCACAGTTCATGAAGCAATCAAAGCACACGATGTATTACAAAAAGAGGGAATTAATATTCGTGTTGTAGATTGTTACTCCATAAAGCCCATAGATAGAAAAACCCTAGAACAATGTATCAATGAGACAAGGAAAAAAATTATTATTACTGTAGAAGATCATTTTGAACATGGAGGACTTGGAGATTTTGTTCTTGATGCTGTTTCAACAACAGGTGCCAAAGTTGTCAAGCTTGCGGTTACTCATATCTCACATTCAGGAAGCAAAGATGAAATTTTAGCAGACGCTGACATAAACTCAGCAAAGATAGTAAACAAAATAAAAGAGCTTGTTTTAGAATGATGACATTTATTACTCTGATACTACTATATCAACATTATTAGCTTCTTGATAGATTATGCAATCTAAAAATAATCTTTTTATTTCCGTTGTTATTCCTGCTTATAATGAAGAAAGAACTCTTTCTAAAACATTAGATTCTTTACAAAAGCAGAGATCCAAGAATAATTTTGAGGTAATTGTCGTTGACAATAACTCAACAGATCAAACAGCACAGATAGCTCGAACATACAAAAAAACTCTAGATATTAAAGTCATTAATGAGCAAAAAAAGGGTAGAAGTCCTGCAAGAAGAGCAGGATTTGCTCAGGCTAGAGGCGAGATTATCCTTTCTACAGATGCAGATACTATTGTACCTGAGAACTGGGTAGAAAAGATGGGAGCATATTTTAATGATAAAGATATTATTGCAGTAACAGGAAGAAGTAAGATTATTGATTGCTCTTTAAGAGTCAATCTATTATTTAACTTTCTCCAACCTATTTTTATGCATGCATATAGAATTGTCTTTGGACACTATTGGTTGAGTGGTTTTAATTTTGCCATAAGAAAAGATGCCTATATCAAAGCTGGAGGTTTTAATCCCAACCTCAATAGCCAAGAAGATACAGAATTAGCATTTAGAGTAAGCAAATTAGGTAAGATAAAGTTTATTAACTCCCCGATTGTTATTGCCTCTGGAAGACGTTTTCAACAAGGACTTCTGCAAGGATTCTATGTTTATATAAAAAGTTACATCTTTTATTTCTTTTTGAAAAATGAAGAGAAAACTTTTCTACCTGATATTAGATAACTTACACTTTCAAAGATATTTTTATTTAAAAACAATATAAAATGAATAAAAAGCAATTTTTGATAAATATTTTGATTATCTTTATTCTAACAGGATTAGTAATTTTTTTGACAACTTATACACCTGTGATACATGATAAACTACAAATGCCTTATAAACTTGTAGCAGGAGCACAAAGTGTAAGTTTGGAAGAGGAGAAAATTAAAATGCAAGAGAAGATTATGCAAGATATAAATCAACATTTAACTTCTTTGGGTGATTACACAATGAATTTAACCCTTAAAGAGATTATCTCGATAATTTCTAAAACAGGCAAGATCGCAGATGATTTACAACGTCTTCAAAGATTAGTTGAGGAAGGTTTATCTAATGAAAAAAATTAAGAGATTTCTCAAACTTCTTGGTCCTGGTTTTATCACTGGTGCATCAGATGATGATCCATCAGGAATAGGTACATATTCTCAGACTGGAGCTGCTTTTGGATATCAACAGTTGTGGCTTGTTCCTTTTGCTTTTCCTCTGATGACAGCTGTTCAGGAAATGTGTGGGAGAATTGGACTAGTGACTGGAAAAGGTCTCGCAGGCGTAATACGCAAGTATTATTCTGTAAAAATTCTCTATATAGCAGTTTTTTTACTTTTGTTTGCCAATACTATTAATATCGGCGCAAATCTTGGTGCTATGGCAAGTGTAGCTGAGATGCTTTTTGGAATTCCTTTTATTGTCTGGATTCTTGTAATGACTGTGATTACATTGCTCCTTGAGATTTTTGTAAGTTATAGGATATATGCATCATTTCTTAAGTATCTTGCATTTTCAATTTTTTCCTATATTGTTGCCGGATTTACAATAAAACAGGATTGGAGCGCGATTTTTGCTGCGACTTTTGTTCCATCAATCAATTTATCAAGGGAATATCTTTTCAATATCGTTGCGGTATTAGGAACAACGATCTCACCATATCTTTTCTTTTGGCAGGCAGGAGAAGAGGTAGAAGAGGAAGTAGAGACTGGTAAATTACGTTCTATGGGCGTAGGTATTCCGCATATCAATATGCGATCAATAAAGGCTATGCGTCAGGACACAGCACTTGGAATGTTTTTTTCACAACTGATTTCTTTTTTTATTATTGTAACTACTGCCTCAACTTTATATCAAAATGGAATAAACAATGTTGAAACTGCTGTTCAGGCAGCAGAAGCACTTAAACCAATTGCTGGAGATTTTGCGTATCTACTTTTTGCTATAGGAATAATTGGTACTGGACTGCTCTCTGTTCCTGTACTTGCCGGATCAGCATCCTATGCTCTTTCAGAGGCATTTGGATGGAAAGAAGGTCTTTATAGAAAATTTACTCAGGCTCATGGATTTTATGGTGTTATCACAGTTGCTACAATTATAGGTTTATTGATAAATTTTATTTCCGTAAAACCATTTACACTGCTTTATTATGCTGCAGTACTTAATGGAATTGTAGCTCCTGTATTACTTTTGATAATTGTTCTTATAGCAAATAATTCTCAAATAATGGGTAAGTATAAAAATAATTTTTTTTCAAATCTTTTTGGCTGGATGACTGTTGGGATTATGTTTTGTGCATCATTAGGTCTTATTGTGAGTTTTTTAATATTCAAGTAGAATTTGGATGCTATGGAAGATATAGTTGAACGTGTAAACAAGCTTGGACTCAAAATTAATCTTAGTGAGAAGAAAAGAAGGATTGAGGAGCTCAAGAAAGAGAGTGAGCGTCCAGAGTTCTGGCAAGATCATCAAACAGCAGCACAGAAAATGAAAGAATTATCAGCTCTACAAAAAGAAGTGGAGGAATTCGAGCTTCTTCAATTATTGGTAGAAGAGGGAGATTTGCAGGAAGCAGAGAGACTGTTGAAAAAACTGGAGACTATTTTGTATTTTACATCTCCTTATGATCAAGGAAATGCTATTGTAGCAATTCATGCAGGTCAAGGTGGAACTGAAGCGATGGATTGGGCAGAGATGCTTTTTCGAATGTACACAAGATATTTTGACAAAAAAGGTTGGAGTTATGAAATCCTCGATCAAACACCGGGAGAAGAAGCAGGAATTAAGAGTATTACTTTAGCGGTGAACGGAAGATATGCCTATGGATTGCTTAAACACGAAGCAGGAGTGCATCGGCTTGTAAGACAGTCTCCTTTTAATGCGGATAAGCTTCGTCAAACATCATTCGCCATGGTTGAGGTCCTTCCTCAAATCGAACAGGCAGGAGCAGTAGAAATAAAAGAAGACGATATTGAATTCGAGGCTTTCAGAAGCGGAGGTCATGGTGGTCAGAATGTCAATAAAGTTTCAACAGCTGTAAGACTCAGACATAAACCTACAGGAATTGTAGTGACAGCATCTACTGAACGCTATCAGATACAGAATAGGGAGTATGCGATGAAACTTCTGAGGGCAAAACTTTGGCAGCTTCAGGAAGAACAACGCAAAAAAGAAGAACAACGGCTTAAAGGGGAGTATGTCACACCGGGTTGGGGTAATCAGATCAGGTCTTATGTACTTCATCCTTATAAAATGGTTAAGGATTTGCGAACAGGTGTTGAAACCGGTAATACAGATGCGGTTCTCAATGGAGAGCTTGACCAATTCATTGAGGAAGAGCTCAGACAGCTATCATGATGATTTAAATAATTACCAAATCAGAATATTTTTTCTTAATAAATATTGATCTTAATTATTGGGTTGTCAAAAGATGTAAAATATGGTTTACTAAAGAAGAATCAGTTGTACACATAGTGGTACCCTGAATAAAGGTGATATAAAAATGGAGAAGATTGAAAAACCACAATCCTCATTAATACATGACTTTAATCAAAGCGAATCTAAGAATAGTACTTTAAAGATTATAATCTATTTTCTTGTTGTTGTTTCTTTAGGTGTTGGTAGTGGTTACTTTTTGGCGAGAAAAAATCCAAGTGTTGAAAATAAATCTTCTCCTACTTCTTCAATCAACAAGGGCCAAATTTTTGGCTCAGTTGATACAAAAGCGTTTCCCGATACAGCAGAAGGTATTTTAAGAGAGGGTGGTATAGATGGTGAAGGAGCTTTCCACTTAGAACGACCCGGAGGGGAAAGCCAATACGTTTATTTGACGTCCTCAGTTGTTGATCTATCAAAGATGGTGGGTAAAAAAATAAAAGTATGGGGTGCAACACAGAAGGCTCAAAAAGCAGGGTGGCTTATGGATGTTGGTCGTGTTCAAATTCTGTGATATCATGCCACAGTAAATTAGATAAACTGCCTTATGATTCGTCTAGTTGAGGTCACTAAAACTTTTGGAAATGGTACATCTGCGCTTAGCGATGTTTCTCTTACTATTGACAAAGGAGAATTTGTGTTCCTTGTTGGACCATCAGGTTCGGGTAAAACAACACTTCTTAGACTTTTAATACGAGAGATGCTTCCTACTAAAGGTATTATTACTATAGGAGATTGGAATTTGGTGGAACTTCCCAATAATAAGGTCCCTCACCTGAGGAGACGAATAGGTTTTGTATTTCAAGACCTTAAAATATTAATGGATAGAACAATTTATGAAAATATTATGCTTCCACTGGAAATGTCTGATGTTAATCAGAACGAAGCAAAACAAAAGGTTGAGCAGATTTTAGAGCAAGTCGGCCTTTTAGAGCATGCACACAAATTTCCGATTCAACTTTCGGGGGGAGAACTTCAGCGAGCAGCAATTGCCAGAGCTCTTGTTTTCTCACCCGAGATTTTACTAGCAGATGAACCAACGGGTAACCTTGACAACACAACTTCGTGGGAGATTGTAAAACTTCTTAATGATATCAACAAATCAGGTACAACAGTTATTATGGCAACGCATAATCTTGAGGTAGTTTCAAGCCTTGGCAAACGGACGGTTACACTTGAAAAAGGAAAAGTTATCAAAGATCAAGGAAAAAATCTTCAACCAAAAGACCAGAAAGAGAAAGAAAGAGAAGGTAAAGATGCTCCTAAGAAAGAAGATGATGCAATAAAAAAATCAAAAGAAGGAGAGAAAGATGCGGACAATTAAAACAGCATGGAAACATATCAGACGATCTCCATATCAAGCTATGGCAGCAATTCTTATTATGATGCTTACTTTTCTTGTGATCTCTATCTTTTCACTAATTATCATCAGCTCTTCACAGATTATCAATTATTTTGAACGGTCTCCGAAAGTCACTGCATTTTTTAAAGATGAAGCTAAAAAAGAAAATATTGATGCACTTGCTTCTGCTTTGAAAGCAACCGGCAAAGTCTCTGAGGTAACATACGTATCAAAAGAAGAAGCATTTAGAAGATACAGTAATTGGAATAAAGATAATCCTTTATTGTTAGATCTTGTTACCGCAGATGTCCTTCCAGCATCGCTTGAGATCTCAACATACAACATTGAAGATCTTGATGATGTAGCTAAAATTCTCAAAGAATCATCTTATGTCTCAGAAGTTGTTTACCTTAAGGATGTTGTTTCGACCCTAATAACTTGGACAAGCGCAATTCGCAAAATTGGATTTGCTCTGATTGTCATATTAGCCATTGTATCTGTTTTTGTGATGACAACTATCATTGGGTTTAAGATTTCCCAAAAGCGAGAAGAAATAGAAATAATGCGTCTTCTAAGTGCTACCAACTGGTATATTCGTTGGCCATTTCTTTTTGAAGGAATATTCTATGGTATTACAGGAGCATTTTTAGGATGGTTGATTGCATTTGGTATGACACTTTATGCTCGACCATATCTTATCTCCTTCCTCAGGGACATTCCTATTGTGACTTTAACCCCAACATTCCTTATTGCACTCCTTAGTATAGAGATAGGTTTGGCTGTTCTTTTGGGGGCATTTGCCAGCTTCATGGCTGTTCTTCGCTATCTTAAATAAAAGTAGTTATGAGATCATTTATTCGCATTCTATTAGTTGGTGGTTTTCTTCCTCTTATTGTTGCATTGTATTTTACAAAAATAATTTATGCTCAGGAAGTAACTCCGACATATACACCGACTCCTACACTTACACTCACTCCTACTCCTACTGAAGACAAATCTAAAAAACTTTCAGATCTTCAAAATCAAATCGCTGAGCTTGAGAAAAAAGTGTCAGAGCTTCAGTCACAAGGGAAAACTCTCAGTTCTCAGATAGCGGTCATGGATAATCAAATTAAATTAACTGAATACCGCATCAGTGCTACCAGACAAATGATCAGTGATCTTACAGAGGATATCACTGCAGCTGAGAAAAAAATTGTAACTCTTGAGAAGTCAGTACAAGAAATAACGAAGATACTACTTAGAAGAATTAATGAAACTTATCGACTGAGTAACATCCAACCCTTGCAGCTTCTTTTATCTTCTAATAGTTTTACTGATTTTATTGCCAGGAAAAATTATATACGTATTGTGCAGGCTAATGATAAGAAAATGATTTATAACACAGTTCAAGCACGCAATGATTATGAAAATCAAAAAGAAATATTTGAAGGAAAGAAACAGAAGATTCTTGCTCTACAGACTCAACTTGAGGAATATACTCAGCAACTAGATAACGATAAAAAAGCAAAAGAAGCACTTTTAAAAGCAACACAAAACGATGAAAAGAAATATCAAGAGTTATTGGCGCAAGCACGTGCTGAATATTTGGCAATTCAAGGAATAGTTGCAGGAAATGGTACAGAAACTGAAGTAGGAAGAGTTTCTGAAGGGCAACGTATTGCATCGGTTATTTCGGGTGCATCCTGTAATTCCAGTGGTGGACATTTACACTTTATTGTCAGCATTAATGGATCAACTCAAAATCCTTTTAATTATCTTAAAAGTATAGATTACAAAAACTGTTCTGGATCAAGCTGTGACAGTGGTGATGGTGATCCTTTCGATCCCTCCGGCAGCTGGGATTGGCCATTAAATGGTCCTATTACATTCTATCAGGGTTATGGAGAAACATGGGCGGTAAGAAATACTTGGGTAGGACACGTATATAGATTCCATAATGGTATTGATATTACTGGATCATCATATGATGTGAAGGCTGTAAGATCAGGAATACTCTACAGAGGTAGTTATACAGGAACAGGAGGATGTCGTCTGCCTTATGTAAGAGTGCGTCATGATGATGGTTTAGACACTTTTTATCTTCATGTTTACTATTAAATAAAATCTCTTGCAGTTTATCAAAGCTCTGCTATTCTGAAGATGTGCGCTATTTTAAATACTGTTTTTCCTTAGTGATTTATTTACTCATATTTGGCTACTCTGGGGCAAATCAATCATTTGCAGCATTCTCGTTTCATATTGAAAGTATTGATCCTGAAAGCGTATCCAGCAATGACCAAGAGATAACAGTAAGACTTACTCTTGTTGATTTACCTAGCGAATCATATTTTCGCATTGGGTGGCAGGAAGCATCAGGTAAACCCTATTTTGGTTATGTGAAGAATAACACTGGAGAATGGGTCAAAGTAGATGCAAGTCAAGATTGCAAAAATTATTACCATGTATCAGACCTGTCTACTCAATCGCTTGTTTTGGTAACAAAAGTCGGGCAAGAGAATGCTGTCGATAATGGAGAATATCTGCTGAAGGCGAGGCGATATACAGCTTCTTGTTCATCTTATACCGATAGTGAGCCTATTACAGTTCAGGTAAATCTGCCAACACCTACATCAACACCTACCCCAACTTCTCCTCCTGAGCCAACATCTACTCCAACGCGAATACCAACACCTACACCCACTTCGACCAAGACTCCTACTCCTTCTCCACTAAAGATGGCGCTAAGTCCTACTACAATAACAACAAATGTTGTTTCATCTCTAAGACAACAAAAAGATGAGGAAGATAAGAAGATGATTGTTGCTGAAGAAAAAAAGTTTTCCTATCCTACATCCATTCTTGGTATTAAGGATAAAAAAGATGACTCTCAAAAAAATAATAATTCTTCTAAGAAAGAATCTACATTTTTCCCAGTGAATTTAATTTTTATCTTAGCAGGAATAATTTTTCTTGTTATTTGTGCTATACTCATCTGTTCTAAATAAGATGAGGATCAATAGAGGTGATTATGAAGCAAGAAGTGAATGAAATTATCAGTAAAAATCCACAGGAGACTCAAGAGATTGCAAGAAGGATTTTATCCCATCTAAAGAAAGGTGGGGTGGTTGCACTACAAGGAGAGCTTGGTAGCGGTAAAACAACATTTGCTCAGGGTATAGCGAGAGCGTTGGGTATTACTCAAAGAGTTGTTTCACCGACATTTCTTATTCGTAAGGAGTATTCTATCCCCGCTAAAAACAATATCCGCAAGTTGTATCATTTAGATCTTTATAGATTGCAACTCTCCAAAAGAAGTTGATGCAATTGGAATACGTGAGATAATCAATGAGCAGAATGCGCTTGTTCTTATTGAGTGGCCTGAAAAGATAATCGAGTCTTTACCGAATTCAACAATACATATAATATTTGAGTATATTGACGATACGACAAGAAAAGTTACTATAAGGATGAAAAATGGAAAATAATATTTTTGAGGCTATACGCATCTTAAAAGAAGGAGGCATAGTAATTTTCCCAACAGATACTGCTTTTGGTATTGGATGTAGAGTTGATAGAGAGGATTCTATCGAGAGATTGTTTCGTTTGAGAAAGCGTCCTACTACTCAACCAACACCTGTTTTGTGCAGTTCTCTTGCAATGGTTCAAGAGTATGTTACTGCTATCCCTGATGATGTGAGAGAAAAACTTATTAAACCTTATTGGCCTGGTGCTTTAACTATCGTGCTTCCTGCTAAGACTGAGAAAGTCCCCTCACTAGTAAGGGGTGGAGGATTAACAGTTGGAGTTCGTATACCAGATCACGCAATAACTCAAAAATTAATCGAAGGTGTAGGTGTACCGATTCTTGGTCCTTCTGCAAATTTTCATGGAGAACCCACTCCTTTTACGCTTTCCGCGATTAATCCTAAACTTTATTCTCTTGTAGATTATATTGTTCCGGGAATTTGTAAAAAGAATGAGGCATCAACAGTAATTGATTGTTCTGTATCTCCATGGAAAATTCTTAGAGAAGGAGCAGTGAAATTAAATATTGATAGATGAAAAGACGTATTTTGATCATTGATACATCCGATAATACTAAAATTAAAGTTGGACTTAGTATTAATAATCAATTTTATGAAGATGTAGAAGAAGGTGAAGGGAGCAGTTCACAAAGACTTTTGCCTCTTATAGTCAAGATATTGTCCAAGCATAATCTTTCTTTTCAAGACTTAACAGGAATCGAAGTCAATCTAGGACCTGGATCATTCACTGGTCTTCGTGTTGGCGTTGCTGTTGCCAATGCTCTGGGAACACTTCTTCGCATTCCCATCAATGGCAAACCAGTAGGAGAACTAGTTGATCCTCATTATGAGTAGGATATACAATAGATAAAGAAGATGAGACATTTTTTACGACATTTTTTTATTCCTCATAGCTCAAATAAATACAGAGCAAAACTTCTTCATCACTCGATATTTTTCTTGATTATTGTAGCTTTTCTGGTTGGAAGTATTACTATCAATCTTGTAGAGAAGGATAGGTCTGTACTTGGTATTGAATATCATATTACAGCTGAAGAACTTCTTCTGCTTACAAACTTAAAAAGACAAGAAAGAGGACTCCCGCCACTTATTATGAATTCTCAGTTAACTCAGGCAGCATATCAGAAAGCGAAAGATATGTTCTCTAAAAATTACTGGGCACATGTTGCCCCTGATGGTACAACTCCCTGGGTCTTTATCAGAGGATCTGGTTACGAGTATGTATATGCAGGAGAAAATCTGGCAAGGGGATTTACGACATCTAACGATGTCGTTGAAGCATGGATGAATAGTCAAAGTCATAGGGAAAATATGCTTTCTCCCCATTATCAGGAAATAGGATTTGCTATTGTGGAAGGAACACTAACCGGTGATGAAACTGTATTGGTGGTTGAGATGTTAGGAAGTCGCTCAAGAGCTATACCTGATAGTCAAATTACAGCTTCCTTTGATAGTAGTCCAGCAATATCTACAACTAATCAACCCATTCTATCGCCTACTCCCTACGAAAAACAAATTGTCATCAATAACATTTCACCAATACCCACACCAACCCCGACTCCTTTAGTATCCTCAAGTCCTACCCCGACGTCATTTATTAGAGTCGCAGCTGTTCAAAATGAGCCACTTATAGATAAAAACAATCTACAAAAAAATATTGCTTTGAGTGTACTTTTTGTTATTTCTCTTGCGCTTATTCTTGACTGGATTGTCGCAGGAAGACAAAATTTAGTAAGATTACTCTCCCATAATATGGATCATTTGATATTTGTTGGAGCTATTTTAGCAGTAGTATTGATTATTTCAGGAGGTATAATTTTATGAGAAGCTACTCTGAGAAAACATCTTTGGTATTATGGTGTTGGAGCAATTTTTCAGGGTTTAGGACTTCTTTTGATTATCTTATCGTCCGGATTTCCCTCAGATCCAAATGACCTATGTGGTATTGATGGCTTTTTTCTATGTTTTATGGGGTATTCTTCATCATATGTTTCACCATGATCTTCATACCAAGATAGTTTTGGAATATGTTTTATTTGCCTCTCTGGGTATTACAGTTATTTATTTTTTGCTTCAATAACTAAATTGCAAAATATAATGCAGAGCAAGTCTGAAGGAGAAAATTTAAGCGGAGGATGCGTATTTTTTGAGGTTTTTTCTTCGCATGTTTTCAATTTGCCACATGATTAGTCGTGTCAACCAGCGAGGATATTTATCCATATAATGTTTTTGATAAAAGATTTTCATAGAATCGAAGCGAGCGTTTTGGGACTCAATTTTATCTGCTATTTGAGCTGGTGTTATGTCTTGGGATTCCTTCCTTATACCCATAGTTGTTCCTTTAAGATGGAGTATTGAGACTTCAGGGACATAATAGATTTTCATGCCTTTTTGTTTGATGCGATAACAAAAATCAATATCCTCCCCATACAGGAAAAAATCTTCGTCCCACCAACCAACCTTTTCGCCTGTTGTTCTAGGCATTATCATAAAAGCACCAGCTAAAGCGTCAATCTCGTGTGTTTTATTCATATCTTTAACATAAGTCATGTTGTATCCTCCAAAAAGTCTTGTTTTTGGAAAGAGTTTTGCAAGTCCTGAGAAATGACAAAAAGCATTCCATGGAGTTGGAAAACCGCGATGACAAGCATCATCTATATTGCCATTTCTAAGTAGGACTTTGCATGTAGCTGCTCCAGCGTCAGGGTGATTTTTTAGAAAGGAAATCATATATGGTAGTACTTTATCATTTACTAGCGTGTCATTATTAAGAAAAAGTACATATTCACCGTCAGTTTTTTTGAGTCCTATATTGTTTCCTCGAGAAAACCCAAGACCAACTGGATTTAATGTGAGATGGAATTTCTTTATCGTCGTTTTTTTTGCATACTCTTTTAGTATTTGAGGTGAGTTATCGCGTGATCCATTGTCAACAAGCGATACTTCATAAATGCCACTTTTTACTTCTTTCGGATAGCTTTTTTCAATAGATTCTAGAGCATCAAGTGTAACTTTTGGAGTATTGCGATTGATCATTATAATGGATAGAAGCGATCTTTTAGTATTCATATCTTTATTTTACATTATTGTATGCTTGTGTATATGTTTCCGTCAGATACTTGTTTCTTAATAACTTTCCAATAAAAATAAGAATGATTGCTTTTGTGCGCAAGAGAAATTTTACATATTCGTACTCAAGACGTGATTTATGTTTTTTATAAAAATAAGGAAGATTTTTATAGATATTAACAATAGCAAATGATCTGTTAGTGCTTCCCTGATGTTTGTGTTTGATGCTAATATCGGGGAAAAAGACACAGCGAAGTCCTAATTTTTTTATTCTATAACATAACTCCATATCCTCAGTGTACATCCAAATCTTCTCATCAAACTTCCCTACTTTCTCAAAAATATCTTTTTTGATCATAAAAAGCGCGCCTTTGATCCAATCGACATCTTTGATTGTTTGTGGACTTTTATCGACTAATCCAAAGCGTTGAAGTCCGAGAATGAAAAGTGTAAAAGTAAACAGAGAATAAAATTTACCAGTTGAAGGCTGTATGCTCCCATCTAAATTAAAAATTCTTCCTCCAAGTACACCAATCTCTGGATGAGATTTGAGATACTCTAACATTTTTGCAATACCTCTGTCTTCAACTGTGGTGTCATCATTAAGAAAAAGTAGGTACTGCCCGCGTGCATGCTTAGCGCCCAAATTGTTTCCCGCTCCAAATCCTGCATCGCTGTCGTTGGCAATAACAAAGAAGTTTTTATATTTTTTCACTTCTTGTTTAAGAATCTCCACTGAGTTATCTTCTGAAAAATTGTCTACGATTAGATATTCAAATTTTCCTTCATTGAATTCCGTTTGATAATACTTCCACAAGAGATGCCATACAGTTTACAGCTTGGTGAGGTTTTTTGTGATTTATAGAGATGATCGAGAGTTCCATAAAAAATTTTTAGGGACATACAGATTATACGAAATATTCAATGATAAAGTCGAGTTGTAGACTTTTAGATGTTTTGTATTCTATCAATTTGATTTTTTTTCAATTTCTAATATAATACAGTTGCCAGTAATATGACTAATTCAGAAAAAATTAGACCCGGATCCAAAGAACACTCATCTTCAAACACTCTGCCACAAACCATTGAGAGGATAGCAAATCTTATCAATGGCAAGGTAGCAGAGGGTGAGGATCCTCGTACTCTTTGGGTAGAGGGAAAGACAAAAGGAGAATCGTTTCGTAAGCAATACGAGGAAGCAGCTCTTGCTAAATCAGAGTTAGAGAGAATATATACAATTAAAAGATTAGGTGAGTGGATAAAAGAAGATGAAAAATCCTCAAATCCTTTATTGTCTCAAGTGGCAGATGCGTGTATAAAATTGTGGGACAGTGTAAAATCTCCTGGTCATCCCGGACATGACAAAAGACATGTTATGGAGGATCTTAAAGCAGGGATAAGTTTAAGACGAGATCTTGTTGATTCGGGAAGTACAATAGTAGGAGCTTATCAGAAGATATCTTTGATTAGTTCGATGATGCATGATTTTGGAAGACTGGCTGAAGTACAAGCAACAGGGAAAGTAGCAGGAGCAGATGAAGGAAGAGAACATCCTAAAGCATCCTACTATATTTTGGATTCTATTCTTCAACATTTCCCACAAATTCCTCAACAAATTCGTGATGATCTTTGTTATGCAGTCATTGTCCATCAGGACTGGCTTAGTGACAAGAATGCTCCTAATTACAATTTGATAATGAATGGTCTACTTGAAAGATCGACTGCCAGCGCTGATAGGCAGCAGTTATTAGGACCTGAGGGGATAACCCGTTTTTTCCAGTATGATGTGGGCATGAGTGATCGTGAGATTGCTGCAGCAGCTGATGAGAGTCGTAAAATCAAGTTAGATCCAAGACAGAAACCACCTCTTGCTCTACCTCACCATGTTGAGTACTATATGCGAACGCATAGACCTACATATCTACCACTTCTGCCTTTAAAAGAGGAGTGGCCGGAAGATTTAAAGAGATGGATAAAAGAAGAGAATATTGCTATTGAACGCACGAATGAGCGGATAAATATGAGAACTAGATGGCTTGAGTCAGTATCAGGAGTTTTTCTCTATCTTGGATGGCCGCATCTTCGAGAAGAAATTTTTGCACCCGAGTTAGAAATTGAGAGAAGAGAATCTCAAAATTCCGGCAGTGGACAGCAGTGGAGAAAAGAAAATGAGGAAGTTTATGCCAAAAATGAAAAGAACTTTTTGCATCCAGATACCTGGTCTATGATTAAACAACAGCTTCAGGATATCTCAAAAGATGGAACAGAACTTAACAAAAAAGTTAAAGCTCGAAAAGCGAATAAATCATTGGAACAGTTAGTAAAAGATTTAGTGAGCGCTCCCCATGCAGCTGTACAGAATGATGAGCTAGCCAATATTATGAAAAAACTCTCACAAGTTACAACTCCTGCTAACAGAGAAGGGTTAACTACGGCTATTGCTTATGCATTAGTCATGAGAGATGATTTGTCAGGATATCATAACTCAGTAGTACGCAGTATAAAAGGGAATACAGAGTTATATCCTTCTAAAAGTCTTGAGCGCAAAATTGCAGATTTCGTCAGTAGGCCTTAAAAAGTAAAGAAATTTTAGACTTCATCTTTAAATCTGTTAAGAATTTCCTTATCTGAGATAACAAATTTTGTTTTTAATATTTTTCTTTGAGATAGGATCTTGTTCAACTTCAGAAGTGCTTGAAAAAAACCCTTTACAAATAACCAATTTTTATTTTTCAATGCAACACCCAGATGATATGGTAAATAGAGTAAGTGGTTGAGAATCAATTCTTTATCTGTAATGTTAAGCCATACAAAGAAAAATTGGTTGCGATATGTTGTCTGTATTACAAAGTCTGATTTTTTCATTTTTTTAATAGATCCTTTTTTGTGTTCGTGTATGACGCGTGATTTTTTTTCAACTTTTACCATGTATCCCATTTTTTGTGCTCTATAAGAGAGGTCAACGTCTTCCCAGTAAAATGGACTATAAAGCTCCTGCAATCCTCCCATCTCATCCCAAATTGCTTTCCTAAATGCTGCGCTTCCACAGTCTACCCATAGAGTATCATCTTTATTAAACTCACCATACTGATGAAGAAGAAATCCCTTTTCCCATTTGCCAACACCTCTTCCACGCAAAATGTCAGATCCCTCGTCTTCGTCGCTATGATTAGCACATCCAACACCAAAGATCTTAGGATTACTGAAATGGCTCAATAAAGGTTTGATGAATTCTTTCTCTGGTCGCACATCACTTCCTAGTAAAATAACGATCTCACCTTTTGCTGCTCTGACACCTCGGTTGGCATTTACAGCAAATCCACCATTGAACGAGTTTTCTATGATAACAAATGGGATAGAGATTTTCTCCTGTAATGATTTTAGATATGCGATGGTGTTGTCAGATGAGTGGTTATCCGTGACGATTAGTTCAACATTTTTTTTGGTTTTATCGTAATATTCAAGCGCTTCTACGACGTATGGCAGATTTTGTTGCAGTAACTCAACGACATTATATGTTGGGATAACAACACTAACAGTCATAAAATATATTATACTCTTTTTTAATCATCTCATGATAGGTCTTACAAAAGTGGCCATGAAGTATCTTTGGGAGAGAGAATAGGATTTTTTATTGGCCACTGGATCGCAAGAGCAGGATCATCCCATCTGACTCCTCTTTCAAACTGCGGCGCATAATACTCAGAGACAAAATACTCAACAAGACAGTTGTCAGTTAAAGTCTGATATCCATGTGCAAAACCTTTTGGGATATATACTAGAGTATTATTATCTTCCGTTAACTCTATACCCAACCACTTGCGATATGTAGGTGAGTCTTCTCTCATATCAACAGCTACATCATACACTCTTCCTTTTAAACATTGAAAAATTTTTGCCTCTTCCTTAGGTGCAATTTGGAAATGAAGTCCGCGAATCGTTCCTTTTTTGTAAGTAAAACCTTGATTAATATGAACAATATTAAAATCTATACCATGCTTAGCAAGCTCTTCTTTTGCAAAAGTTCTTGCAAATGATCCTCTCTCATCGTTTCTTGGCTCGCGGGTGATAATATAAAGATCTTTTATTTCTGTTGGACGAATTATCATTTGATTAGCTGGCCCATGCAAGTTTTTTTTCTTTTGCTAGATTTGCATATTCTTCAATTTGGCTTATGGTATAGGAATAAATATCGCTTTTTTTATTGTAAAACGTGTTATACCACTCACCAGTTAATCGTGCTGTTTCTTCAAAGTTGAGTGTTGGTTTCCACTGAAGGTAAAAAAGTGCTTTATCGTAGTTAAGTTTTAGAAGTCCTGCCTCATGAAATGTGGATTCTTGCTCAATAACAAATTTTTCTTCATGGTTATCTGCAAAACTCCAATATTGGCTGATTGCCTGTAATAGCTCCAATACAGTATGATTTTGATCAGAGTTCGGTCCAAAGTTAAAAGGCTCACCATGTATAGTATCTGGATTTTCTGTTAATATCTGTGCAGCCCTCAGGTATCCACTTAATGGTTCGAGTACATGCAACCAGGGTCTTGTAGAGTTGGGGTTGCGAACTTTAACTTTTTCACCTTGAGACCATGCTCTTACACAATCTGGGACGATTCTGCTTACAGCCCAGTCTCCTCCGCCTACAACATTACCAGCGCGTGTAGATACGAGTTTAATTTTGGATTTGGGATCTTTAAAGTAAGAATGATAATATGCTTTTATAACAAGTTCAGCTGCTCCTTTGGAGGCACTATAAGGATCTTTACCTCCTAAAGCATCAGTCTCGCGGTAGCCCCACACCCATTCAACATTATCGTATGATTTGTCACTTGTAATAATGACAGCTTTACATGGGTGATTTAGAGATCGCAGTGCTTCAAGAATATGAGCAGTTCCCATGATATTTGTCTTAAAAGTAGTAAGTGGATCAGCATAAGATACAGAGACTATTGGTTGTGCAGCTAAATGAAATACAAAGTCTGGTTGGACTTCCTTAAAGATCTGTTTTATTTTCTCAACATCACAGATATCTGCAAAATGATGATCAATTTTATCTGCAAGATGCAGCTCTTCAAAAAGTGACGGAGAAGTAGGAATATCTTTTGCTATTCCGACTATTTTTGCTCCAAGATAATGCAACCAAATGGTAAGCCATGCCCCTTTGAAGCCTGTATCACCTGTTATGATTACTTTTTTATCTCTAAAGACGTCATTGAACATATATTAGTTTTTAAAAATAAATCAGAATCTACGAATGGAATTAATTTTCATGTTAGTTTTATTGAGAGTTTGACGTCACTTTTTATTTCCAGACTTTCCAGGGGATTACTCCAGATTCCCACATGCTATTTAAGTCTTCAAGTTCTTTATGGGTATCAACTGATGCCCAGAAGCCTTCATGTTTGTAGAGTGATAATTGTTTTTCTGCAGCCAGTCTTTTTAATGCAGGATGTTCCATCTCACCGGGTCTGAGATAATTAAAAAATTCTCTCTTATAAACGCCAAATCCTCCATTGATCCAGTCAGACAACACAGGTTTCTCCTCAAAAGATTCGATTTTGTTATCTTCAACCAATTTGATTATGCCATACTTTGATCGAGGGTGAACACCAGTTATTGTTCCGATGGTATTTTGTTTTTTATGAAATGCTACCAGTGTATTAATATCAAGATCAGTTACTCCATCTCCATATGTCCACATAAAATATTCATCTTTTTCTGGAATATACTTTGCACAACGTAAAATTCTTTCTCCAATTAGAGTCTCAAGTCCAGTATCAACAAATGTAATATTGAAATCATCAATTTCTGATCTACTTTCTAAATAATATTTTATTTTATGAGTTTTGGTATTCAATTTGAAATCTGAGGTATAGGCTTTCTGATTAAGAAAATACTGTTTAATATATTCTGCTTTATATCCTAAGGCAAGAATAAAATCGTTGTATCCATAGTGGGCATATATTTTCATAATATGCCAGAGGATAGGTTTGCCTCCGATATTGACCATGGGTTTGGGTTTGAACTCTGTTTCTTCTTTTAATCTAGTTCCTCGACCACCGCAGAGAATAATTACTTTCATAATGAAATTTTTTTCATTACCTATTAATACTTTGGTAATAGTATAGCCAAATTTTATCAAAAAATAAAGAAGAGGTACTTCTTTTATCACTGATCATAAGTCTTTTGTAGAGTCATGTCAATAATAAAACTCTACTTAGTGTAATGATTAATAAAGTAGTTAGCAGCTATTTTAATTGGAATGATCTGATGGTTGATAAAATTTCTCATCTTGGGAAGATCATCAATGGCTGCCCATATTGCACCACTTGGAAGTTTAGCGTTTTTTGCAATTGCTCCAAGATAGATGTGTACAGCTTCAGGTCCCCTTTGAGTCATATATTGTGCGACACCTACAAACTCCGGTGTTCTTAAGTAGGATGTTTGTATCTCATATTTTTGAATTCGTTCCAAAGGACCATTCATAGGTGTATTATCATCTCGAAAATAGTCCATACGGCGAAGTGTTTGACCAGGTAGATGAAGAAATCCAGGCCAAACTATGTCATCTGGAGGTCGGGGAATAAGAAGTACCTCAAGAGTTTTGTCTCTTTTGCGAATTATGACCATTTCAACGGTCGGCTGAGGAAGCATCCAAGCTAATCTCGTAAAAAGCGCGTCTGAGAGTGTCCCACCCTTCCATTTTTTGAGAAGAGCAATAACTTTCTCATCATCTCCTGGATCGAAGCCATCAGTCTGTCTGTTCATAATTTATGCTAATAATTCTTGTGGTATTTCATCTAGAGCTTCCTCAAGAGTATGTAATTTAATACCCAGTTGATTAAGAGTGTCGTTGAATAGCGCTGTATTTTTAGCACGGGGGGCACGATCCTTGAAAAACTCAGCACGTGTTGTAGGACTTACTAAATTTTTATCAAAACCTAGCTTATCAGCAATTTTTTGTGCAATTTCAAATCCACTGAGTTTTTCTCCGCTTGTTCCGTGAATAACTCCTGTGAGATTTCTCTCAATGATCACATTTATAACAGTAGCAATATCATCAATATATGTTGGGGTATAGTAACAGTCAGCAACAGATGAAAAAGGTTTTCCCTCTTTCAGAAGTCGTATAAATAATCTTACATAATCACCCTTTTCAGCATTAAAAGTATAGGGATAGGCAATACGAAGAATTGTTGCATCCGATATAATATTTTTTATTAGTTTTTCTCCTTCTAACTTTGTCTCTCCATAAAAATTAACAGGCGATGGATTGTCTTTTTCATGATAAAAATCTTGTTCATTCTTCCCAAAGACCATATCAGTGGAGATATAAATCAATTTTTTGTCAAATTTTTTGGCAGCCTGAGCAATATTTGCTGATCCTTGAACATTTGTCTTCCAAACCTCACTATCTTGCCCATATATTTTTTGTTTTTCAGCTTCATCAACATTAGTATAGGCTGCAAGATGTAGTATAATCTCACAATTAATTTGAGAAATGCTATCCATTACTACATCTTGATTTGTAATATCAAAACCTTCTTCTCTTAAAAGAGGAATAATTTTGTGTTTTCTCTGGAGTAAAGGAGTAATCTTCCCTCCAATAAATCCATTACTTCCCGAAACCGCAATTGTCATAGATGGATGCACCTTATTTTTTCACAATAGTAAACTAATGTCAATTTGATATTTATTGCTAAATCAATATTAAATCCTAGTTCTTATCTTTTGTTACTGAGAAAAAAATGCTATGATAATAAAGAATATAATATGACAATTACATTTATTGGACATGGTTATGTGGGGTTGGTAACCGCTGCTGTCTTTGCAGACTTAGGTAACAAAGTCTGGGTCATTGGTCATACACCAGAGAAAATTCATAATCTTCAAAAGGGAATAATTCCAATTTATGAACCGGGTCTTGAAGAGCTTGTAAAGCGTAATCTTGATGCAGAAAGATTACTTTTTACTCTTGATTATACTCCGGCAATTCCTGAATCAGATGTGGTGTTTATTGCTGTAGGTACACCGCCGAAACCAACAGGTGAAGCAGATTTGTCTGTAGTTTTCGATGTTGCTAAAAAAATAGGAGAAAACATGGATGGCTATACTGTTGTTATTACCAAAAGCACAGTGCCTGTAGGAACTAATAGAAAAGTACAGAAAATTATTGCAGAGGTCAAACCTGAGAAAGCAATATTTGATATTGCCTCAGTGCCTGAATTTTTACGTGAAGGGCAAGCGATATCAGACACTCTTCATCCTGACAGAATTGTCATCGGCACTGATTCTCCCAAAGCTAAAGAGCTTCTTGTAAGGTTACATTCACCTATTGATGGGCAGTTAGTACTAACTAATGTTGAGACAGCAGAAATGATCAAATACGCTGCCAATGCCTTCCTTGCTACAAAAATATCATTTGCCAATGCAATTGCTTATCTTTCAGAACAGGTGGGAGCAGAAGGACCAAAAGTTCTTGAGGCAGTAGGATTAGATAATAGAATTGGCAAGGCATTTTTAAATGCTGGAGTTGGGTATGGTGGAAGCTGTTTTCCGAAAGATGTTAAGGCTTTGATTGCTATTGCGAAGGAATATGGTTATGATTTTGGACTTCTTAAGGAGGTAGAGGAGATTAATAAACAAGCGATGACAAGGACAGTAATCAAAGCTAAGAAGCTATTGGGAGATCTTAAGGGAAAGACTATTGCTATTCTTGGTCTTTCTTTTAAGCCTGATACTGATGATATGCGAGATGCTCCATCTATTGTTATCATCAATCATCTTCTTGAAAGTGGAGCAGTGATTAGAGCTTATGATCCAATAGCCATGGAGAATGCAAAACAGTTATTGGATAACAGCAAAATTACCTTTACTACGGATGCCTATCATGCTGTTACAGGTGCTGATCTGTTAATTGTTGTCACTGAATGGAATGAGTTTAGGCAGCTTGACCTTAGTAGAGTAAAAAAGTTGATGAAACAGCCCAATATAATTGATGGGAGAAATATTTATCTTCCTGAGATTGCGCGATCCCTTGGATTTAACTACTTGGGAGTTGGCAGATGAAAAAGGTTTTGATCACCGGTGTTACGGGTTTTGCTGGTTACCATCTTGCTAAATACCTAACCGATACAACAAAACATACAATTATTGGTACATATCATTCAGATTCAAGTCTGAGTCAATTAGCAGAGTTAAGAGATAGATTGCAATTTTATCGTATAGATCTTACTGATAAATCTTCTGTTTTTGATCTTATTGAGGAAATTAGACCAGATGAAATATATCATCTTGCTGCTCAAACATCCACAACGGATAGTTTTAAAGATCCAGAGAAAACTTTACTGACGAACATCTTTCCAGAAGTATATATTTTTGAAGCTGTAAAGAAAGTTGGACTTTTTAATACTAGGATTCTTATAGTCTCAACATCTGAAGTTTACGGTCTGATAACACCTCATGATTTGCCAATTGATGAGGAGACGCCTTTTCGCCCACTGAACCCCTATGCAGTCTCCAAAGTAGCTCAAGACCTTCTTGGTTTGCAATATTTTTATGTAGATCAGCTGCAGATAGTAAGGGCACGTCCTTTTAATCATATAGGGCCTCGTCAGAAACCTAAATTTGTTCTCCCCATGTTTGCGAAGCAGATAGTTGAGATCGAGAAGGGTCAGAAAGAGCCTGTGTTAATGGTTGGAAATCTCAAAGTAAAAAGAGATTTTACTGATGTAAGAGATATAGTAAGAGCATATGTTCTTTTGATGGAAAAGGGAGTTGCGGGTGATGTATATAATGTCGGCTCGGGAAAATCAATTGAGATTCAGGAGATTTTGGATATTCTTCTCTCCTTAACGAATAAAATTATAAAGGTAAAAGAGGATCCTCAGTTATTTAGAAATATAGATATCATGGATATTGTCTGTGATAATTCTAAATTAATACAAATTACTGGATGGAAGCCGCAAATTTCTCTAAAAAGAACAATTTCAGATACACTAGACTATTTTCGTCAAGTCGTATAAAATAATTGGGACAACATATGGCAAAACGTGCTCTGATTACAGGTATTACAGGACAGGACGGTTCTTATCTTGCAGAGTTTCTTCTTGACAAAGGATATGAGGTATATGGTTTTGTCAGAAGGCTGAGTACTCCAAATATTGGTAATATTCAACATATTCAGGATAAAATCAATCTTATTTCGGGGGATCTACTCGATCAAGGATCAATATTTGATGCTCTGGTAAAATCTAATCCTGATGAGGTTTATAATCTAGCAGCACAATCATTTGTTAAAGCTTCATGGGAGCAGCCTGTTCTAACTGGAGAGTTTACAGCACTGTCAGTAACAAGAGTTCTTGAGGCAATCAGACAATACAATAAAAATATTAGATTTTACCAGGCATCATCTAGTGAAATGTTTGGCAAAGTCACAGAGACTCCACAAAAAGAAACTACGCGTTTTTATCCCAGAAGTCCTTACGGAGTGGCAAAGGTATACGGGCATTATATCACTGTAAATTATAGAGAAAGTTACAATATGTTTGCAGTTTCCGGTATTCTTTTTAATCATGAGTCTCCAAGACGCGGAATTGAGTTTGTCACAAGAAAAATTAGCAATGCAGTTGCTAGAATTTATTTGGGGCTACAAGACAAACTTGAACTTGGCAATTTGGATGCAAAAAGAGACTGGGGATTTTCCAAAGATTATGTTGAGGCAATGTGGCTTATGTTGCAACAAGATAATCCTGATGATTATGTAATTGCAACAGGAGAGTCACACAGCGTGAGAGAATTTGTAGAGATTGCTTTTAAATCGGTTGGCATTTCTGATTGGGAAAAATATGTTGTTGCTAATCATCCAAAACATCTTCGTCCTGCTGAAGTTGATTATCTTATTGGAGATTACAGTAAAGCAAAAAGAGTACTTGGATGGTATCCTAAGACAAGTTTTAAGGAATTAGTCGAGATGATGGTCAGAGCAGATATCGAACTTGAGAAGAAGATCCATAATCTTCGCTAATTCTTCAACTCTACCTAGTCTATCTCGTAGATTCTTGATACAATATTTCTATGATGAAAAAAGTAATTGTTACTGGAGGTGCCGGCTTTATTGGTTCTCATCTCTGTGAACGCTTAATTCAGGATGGATATGAAGTAGTCTGTATTGACAATCTGCTAACAGGATCACAAGAAAATATTAGCAGTCTACGCGACAACACACGATTCTCATTTTTTCATTATGATGTTAGCCGTCCTTTGCCTGATATTTCTTCAGTTGATGCTATTTTCCATCTTGCGTCTCCAGCATCCCCAAATAAACATAGCTCGCTTAGTTATCTTGCTCATCCATTAGAGACGATGCACGTTAATACACAGGGAACATTGTATTTACTAGAGCTTGCTGAGAAGCACAAAGCTAAATTTTTATTTGCATCAACATCTGAAGTATATGGAGATCCTCTTGTTCATCCTCAAACAGAAGAATATAGAGGTAATGTTTCAACAATTGGACCTCGCTCAGTTTATGATGAGTCAAAACGATTTGGAGAGACAATAACTGCTTATTTTTGGAGAGAGAGAGATGTTGATGCACGAATTGTTCGCATTTTTAACACATATGGTCCCAGAATGGCTAAAAAGGATATGAGAATGATATCCATGTTTGTTCTTCAAGCTCTTGAAGGCAAACCAATTACAATTTATGGAGATGGAACACAGACTAGATCTCTTTGTTTTATATCGGATCTTGTGGATGGACTTATGAGGTTGATGTTTTATCCTGATACAAAAGGAGAGGTTGTGAATCTAGGATCAGAAGATGAGCATACAGTTCTTGAGTATGCTACTTTGGTTAAAGAACTTACTAATTCTTCAAGCGAAATTGTTTTCAGTGAAAAACTACCGACTGACGATCCAATGAAGAGGCGTCCAGATATCTCAAAAGCAAAAAAACTTTTGAATTGGGAGCCCAAAGTATCTCTTCGTGAAGGTCTTATGCACTTAATAAATTACTATAAACAACAATGAAGATAGTTGTAATTATCCCAACGTATAATGAGAGAGAGAACATTGAAAAAATGATTCCTCTTCTTGAGAATAATATTTTCCCTCAGATCAAGCATCATGAGATGTACATCTTGGTTGCAGATGATGAATCTCCAGATAAAACAGCTGATGTAGTAAAAGAATATATGAAAAAATGGCACAACGTAGATCTTTTAATCGGTACTAAAGAAGGTTTAGGTGCAGCCTATGTTAGAGCTATGCGCTACGCAATGAATAAGATGAAAGCAGATGCTGTTGTAGAATTTGATGCGGATTTTCAGCATGATCCAAAAGGAATTATAGATTTAGTACGCGCGATGGATGAAGGGTATGATTATGTTATTGGAAGTAGATATATTAAAGGGGGAGAGATTCCTAAAGAGTGGGGATTACACAGAAAATTGATGAGTTTTTTTGGAAGTCTTTTTGCAAGAATTGTTTTATTTATTCCACAGATTCACGATATGACCTCAGGATTTAAACTGACAAAATCTGAATATCTGAGCAGAGTAGACCTTGAGCATCTGTATTCCAAATATTACGCATACAAAATTCAAATTCTTTTCGAAGTGGTAAAACTAGGAGCAAAAGTAAAAGAAATCCCCATTATTTTTTATGAAAGAACTGCTGGATCTAGCAAAATAAGTAGAAAGGATCTGTTTGATTCATTTTATGTGGTATTACGACTTAGATTACGAGAGTCGAAAAAGTTTATCAAATTTTTAATAGTTGGGGGATTTGGATTTATAGTCAATGCAACTGTTCTTCGTATTTTGGTTGAAAGTTTTCAATGGCATCCAGCTCAAGCAAATCTCGTAGGAGCTGCACTTGCTATTTTTTCCAATTATAATTTTAATAATGCCTGGACATTTAAAGAACGAAGGGTCAGGACTATTCCCATGTATTTTTTTAAGATGTTGCAGTTTTATGCTACTTCTTCTTTTGGAGTTGTCTTTATTCAAACAGGTACTATTTTTTTAGGAACGCATTTTCTCAGTAGACGCTATTATTTTATTTATTTTCTTGTTGGGACATTTTTTTTGTTGATTTGGAACTTTACAATTTATAGTAAATTCATTTGGCGAAAGATTAAACACTAATTACTATCTCCGATTAAAAATTTCTATGATAAACGTACTGCGTTCTATTTTTATAAAACGAGAAAATATTTTTTTACTTTTAATTCTTACTCTTGCTTCATTTTTAAGGCTATTTCGGCTTTCTGACTATATGACATTTCTTGGAGATGAAGGAAGAGACGTACTTATAGTCAAACATATCCTTGAGGGAGATTTTACCCTTCTTGGTCCTAGATCATCAGCCGCAGATTTTTATTACGGACCAATATATTACTATCTTATAACTCCTTTTTTATGGATTTTTCGCTTTGATCCTGTAGGACCTGCAGTCTTTATTGCATTAGTGGGTATAGCAACTGTTTATCTTGTTTACCATGTTGGAAGAGAGTGGTTTGGAGTACGCGGAGGATTGGTAGCTTCAGCTTTATATGCAGTTTCTCCTCTTGTTCTTACCTATTCTCGTTCTTCCTGGAATCCTAATCCTCTTCCTTTTGTCACATTGCTTGCATTTTTTCTACTGTATAAAGGAGTACGTAAAGATAAATGGTGGAGATTTTTTCTTGTTGGTTTGCTATTAGGAATTGGCTTACAATTGCAATATCTAGCGCTATTTGTTGGAGTTATCATTTTTATTTATACATTAGTTGGAACACTTTTTTTCCAACATACCCGGAAGCTGTATTTTCTTATAAAGCGCTATTTTTGGGAAGGTAGTGGATTTCTTGTTGGATTTTCTCCTTTTCTAGCTTTTGAGATACTCCATGGGTTTCCAAATTCCAGGACGATTTTCAACTACATTTTTGGAAAATATTCTCAGAATATTTCTGATTATAAGCCTTTTGGGTATCAGGTTGGATATGCATTTTTAAAGCTTTTTGGTAGATTACTTACCCGTTTTCCCAATATTGATTTTGCTGCTATTCAAGATGATTTTTTACTTCAGATATGGTTTTTGGCAACAATTACCTTAGGTATTCTACTTTATTTTTTTGTTATTAAGATAAAAGATAAAGATGTGAAAATCCTTCTAAGTATCTGGGGAATATTGGGAGTTGTGTTATTTGGTTTTTATCATAAAGAGATTTATGATTATTATCTGGGATTTCTTTTCCCTCTTCCTTTTCTCTTACTGGGTAATTTAGCCAGTATCTCATTTAATACAAAATCATTGTTTATTAAAGGCAGCGTAGGTTTTCTTTGTATTGTTTTATTTTTAGCTAATCTAGCAGGTATGCCTTTCACCAAAGAGCCGAATAAACAAAAGGAACAAGTAAAAAAGATTGTAGAATTTGTGATCTCCAAAACAGATAACAAGCCATTTAACTTTGCCCTGATTACACCAGGAAATTCAGATCATGCATATCGTTACTATTTTGAAATTTTAGGAAGAAAGCCGGTTGAAATAGAAAATATGATCAAAGATCCACAGAGAAAAACAGTCACAGATCAGTTGATAGTTGTCTGTGAAGATGTCTCATGTAGTCCCTTAGGGCATCCGCTTTTTGAAGTTGCTGGCTTCGGAAGAGCTGAGATCGCAGGTGAATGGGATGTTTCTGTGGTAAAAGTCTTCAAACTAGTTCATTATCAAGACAATAATTCAAAGTCACGTTAATTTAGAAGAAGTAATAGGGAAAGATAAAAATATACTTAGCAAAAAGTTTAAAAATTAGAGAAATTATTAGGAATAGAAAAATAACTAGAGATTTACTTGCTCATTTTCAGAAACGATTATTTGTTCTGCGGTTTTTTCTAGAGATAATCCTATTGCAACAAGTAAAGCCAATAAGATAGTTGCAGCAACGCCAGTTTTGTCTTGTTTTGCTTTTTCTTTAAGTGACTTTATAGATTCTAATCGTTTTTCCTCAGTCTCTGCATTGAGTGCTTTATTTATTTGATCAATTGCGCTATCTGGGACTTGTTCTAGCATTTGAGGTATTTGATCCGGTAGAAGATTGGTATTCTTAAGAAGATATACTTGTAATTCTGCTTTTTTAACTGCGTTTTTTGCTTCAATCAGTTCCTCTTTTGCAAGTTGTAGATTATTTTTTTCAGTCGTTAGAGTTGATCTAATATCATCAATTTCTTGACTTTTTAAAGAATCAGCAAGGTTTTGAAGTTGAACTGCCCTTTCTTCCAGTATTCTTGCTTTTTCTTGTAATGTGTTATTTTTTGGGTTTGCTTCTGCTTGTCTGCGAGCTTTTTCTGCTGCTGATTTGTGTTTTTCTAATTCCTTAGAAAGTTCATGTTCAGCATCTGCTGCTCTTTTTTGTAATTCTTGACTTGGTTGAGCGCTTTTTGCTAATTCTTCGTAGACCTCTTTTACTCTCAAAGAAAGCTCAACGATTCTTACGCGCTGTTCTGCTTCTTCTTTTACTCTTTCTTTTTCTGCCAATTCACTTTTCATTTCAGTCAGATTTACTTCTGCTTCTTGTGCTCTTACTTCTTTATCTGCTAAGGACATAAGATCTTTTTTAATCTGTTCTGTAATAATAACTCCTTTAGAAATTTCTTGATTAAGAAGAAGAGCATATGCACGTTGCCATTCAGGTTTTTGTCGGAGTATCTGTGTTTCCTGTTCTAATTGTTTTTTCTTGGCTTCATTTTCTTGTTGTATAGTCTTTTTTATTTCTTCAACAGCTTTTTTTCTAGCTTGTGAGATTTGCTCCGGTGTAGCATCGACAATGTTTGTCTTTCCAAGGGCTTCTAAAAATTTTTGAGCAAATTCTGGATGATTTAATATCTGTTGCTCAGATATTTCTGATAGTAGCTCTTCATTTCTAATCCTCTCAAGAGTTCTTTTAGAAAGATCATTGATAGTTTCCTCTTTTAATTTATTTATTTCCTTATCTGAAAGTGGCCGCTTTAATTTACTTTGTACTTCTGCAATTTTATCGACAATTAACTTTCTGGCAACAGGATTTTTTTCTATTTCTTGTCGGATCTTTTCTATCTGCATATTTTGAAATTCTAATGCGGCTGCAACATTTCTCACTGCCAATTCATTGAGCTCATTGATTTCAGCTGAAGTTAATGCGTCTCCTTTTTTCTTTACAGACTCAGCAATAAGCCTTGCTTGTTCTTGATTGACTTCATTTGCATATTGATATTTAACTGACTCTAAATAATTTCGCGCTTTATTAATTTCTGTTCTTTCTTGTCTTTGATTTTTCCAATGATCCAGTACTGCACCCAATGATTCGGATGTACTTTTATTTTTCGCACGAGCTTCTTGGTATGATCGTAAATATCCAAATCTAGGTGGTTTGCGAGCAGCTTTTTTTCTCCATTCTTCAGCGCGTTGTACTGCTGCTTTCCAATCTTTACCAGTACGCAGACCTTCACCTTCGCCATAGGCAAGAACACGAAGAGCACTGTCAGGATTTTCTTGCATTTCTGCAATTTTGGCAGCTCTTTCTCTTGCACGTTGCAAACGGGCGTGTCGTACTTCGTTTATTTTTTCAGTTGCAACGTTGGTGACTGTTTCTTTGACAACTTGTTGTTCGATAGGCATAGATTATGTTGGCTGATTTTTTAAGGATTTCGCTAAAGTGATAGCATGTTCTATATTTCCTTCTCTAATTGAGTTGGATATTAGTTGTACTGTTTGTTGTTGTTTTTCATGAATGTTTTTTCCTAGCTCAAGATTATATATTTGTTGGGCAGCAGTATATTTATCACCTAGATTTTTTAATTTCATAAGTAAATCTTCCTGATTTTTAATAGGAAGCACAGCTAAGAAGTCTTTTGCGAGTCTGGAGGCAGTCGCAACGTCCATCTGATTATTTTTCAGGTTATTGATAATAACTGTTAGGAGTTCTTGTTCAACCTCCTGTTGTTTTTGTTGGATATCCATACCACTAAATAGAAGGCTCTTCTTGATTTAGAGAGGCATCTGCAATCGGAGACGCGATAAGAAAAGCTAAATCTTCTTCGGTTAGTTCTCCTGAGTCGATTTTATCCAGTAGACGATTGCAGATTGTTGTTACTTGTTCGATTGAGATTCTCATCTCTGTTGCAATTTTTTGTTTTCTGACATCACTGTTACTAATATCTGTAAGAAGATCAATCATAGATTGTCCAACGTTGGTAATATAATCCTCTTCAGTTTGTGGATTGACTGATGTATTTTCTACTACTTGATCGTTTGTTTGAAAGGGTGGCATGGATGATGCGATTTGAGAGTTAACTTGAGAGTTATCTATATTAACTGACTGCGGGTTTGAGTTTGAAGCATTGGAATTTGTAGATACTGTATCTGTAGTTGCTGGATTTGCTTGTGAATTTTGATTATCTGTTTGATCCATACTTTTATTAATTCATAAATATAATGTTATGTCAAGGATTAGTGTTATATTTTATCCCTATTTTTTTGAAAAGTTTGCAATATTCTTATGAACTCACATTTGTATTTTGATGTTTTAAATATATTGAAAATTTCAAAGAGCTTAAATCAACAAAATAAAATTTTTAGGTTGCAAAATCAAATTGGAGAGTGTACACTGGATCATCAGTAATTATATGCTCGTTATTAAAGATCTTCATTCATCTGTTGATCGGAAAGAAATTCTTCATGGTATAAATTTGAAAATTGCACAGGGAGAAATTCATGCCATTATGGGACCAAACGGATCTGGTAAAACAACACTCACATTATCACTAATGGGACATCCTGCCTATGAGGTAAATTCTACACAATCAAAAATTATTTTAAATAAGAAGGATATCACTTCGCTTCAGCCAGAGGAGAGAGCTAAGAGGGGTCTTTTTGTCGCTTTTCAAAATCCATTAGAAGTCACAGGTGTTTCGCTGCTTGCTTTTTTAAGAACTGCCTATAATTCTCTTCATGGTAAGAAGATGCCTCTTTCACAATTTAAACAAGAAGTGAAAGAAGCTTTAAGATCAGTAAACCTTAGTGAGGATTTTTTACAGCGATCAGTTAATGAAGGATTTTCAGGCGGTGAGAAAAAGAGAGCTGAGATTGCCCAACTTCTCGTACTCAGACCCAAATATGCAATACTTGATGAGATTGATTCAGGTCTAGATATTGATAGTTTAAAAGTAATTGCTCAGACTATTGCCCAATCTGCCAAAAAATTACAGATGGGTATTCTTATTATTACTCATTATCAGAGAATACTTCATTATCTAAGACCAGATAAGGTTCATATACTAATTGATGGCAGGATTAAAAAATCAGGTACACTTAACTTAGTTAGGAAAATAGAGAAAGAGGGATATGCAGCGATTTGACATTACCTATAAGTATGGATTTCACGATAAGATAAAACCATTTTTTTCTACTCCAAAAGGTTTATCCAAAAAAGTCATTCAGGAGATCTCCTATCAAAAGAATGAACCGCAATGGATGCTTGATAAAAGACTTAGGGCGCTGGATGTTTTTTACGCAAAACCGCTACCAGAATGGGGAGGAGATTTATCACAGCTTAGATTTGATGAAATACGTTACTATGTAAAGCCGACAGAAAAACAAGTATACTCATGGGATGAGCTTCCCGAAGAGATTAAAAATACCTATGAAAAAATTGGAATTCCAGAGGCAGAGAGAAAATTTTTAGCTGGTGTAGGTGCACAATATGACTCTGAGGTTGTTTATCAAAGTATTTCTGAGTTACTTTCTAAAAAAGGAGTTATTTTTACAGATACGGACACTGCTGTTAAAAAATATCCAGAACTTGTTCAGGAGTATTTCGGCAAGATAGTTCCTGCGGGAGATAATAAATTTGCTGCTCTGAATACCGCTGTGTGGTCAGGAGGATCATTTATCTATGTTCCCAAAGGAGTGCATGTACAGTTGCCTTTACAGGCATATTTTCGCATTAATGCAATGAATATGGGACAGTTTGAAAGAACGCTTATTATTGCTGATGAGGGATCATATGTGCATTATGTTGAGGGATGTACTGCTCCAATTTTTACTACAGACTCTCTTCATGCAGCCGTCGTGGAAATAGTCGTAAAAAAAGGTGCAAGAGTACGCTATACCACTATTCAGAACTGGAGTAAAAATGTCTATAATCTCGTGACAAAGCGGATGTTTATCGAAGAAGAAGGCTTCGGTGAGTGGATTGATGGCAATTTAGGAAGCAAACTTACCATGAAATATCCCTCAGTGTATCTAAAAGGAAGAAAAGCACGAGGAGAGATTCTTTCTCTTGCTTTTGCAGGATCTGGACAACATCAAGACGCCGGAGGAAAAGCAATTCATCTAGCTTCTGAAACAAGTTCTGTTATTACGTCCAAATCTGTGAGCAAAGACGGGGGAAGAACATCGTACAGGGGACTTTTACATGTTGTAAAGGGTGCGAAGGATAGTAAGTCAACAGTAAGATGTGATGCTCTTATTCTTGATCCTTTGAGCCGTTCTGATACCTATCCGACGATGGATATTGAAGATGAACGTGTTATGATAGGTCATGAAGCATCAGTTTCGCGAATTGGTGAAGAGCAGCTTTTTTATTTTCAGAGTAGAGGCATTCCTCAGTCTCAGGCAGAAGTAATGATTGTCAATGGATTTGTTGAACCAATTGTTCGTGAGCTGCCAATGGAGTATGCAGTAGAGTTAAATCGTCTCATACAACTTGAGATGACAGGAGCTGTTGGTTAGAGATATGCAAGAAAATACAATTCTAGAGCTTGCAATCAAGGATAATGAAGAGCTTATTTATCCCTTTGTCTGGATTAATGGTAAAGAAAAAGAAATAACTATCAAGGTAAATCTGATAGGTGCAAACTCATCAGTTTTGCTTTATGGAATATTCTTGGGTGGTGGCAATAAACAGATAGTATTCAATACAGACGTCGTTCATAGTGGTAAAAATACAAAGAGCAGTATACATATCAGGGCAGTATTTTTTGATGAATCATCATTCAGTAATGATGGAATGATAAGAATTTTAAAAGGAGCAAAGAATGCTGATGGATTTTTCGCCTCTAAAGTGCTTTTATTTGGTTCTGCGAAAGGAAGAAGCGTTCCTTCTCTTGAAATAGATGAAAACGAGGTAAAAGCGGGACATGGGTCCACTATTGGCAGGCCTGATCCACGACAACTTTTTTATATGCGCAGCCGCGGTCTTTCGGAAAAGGAAGCAGAATCTATTATTGTCGAAGGATTTTTTGACCCTGTAGTAAGACTGTTACCTGCAAAATTGCGCAGAGATACAAATATGCAAATAGCAAAATTTTTGAGGAACAAAACATTCTTTACAAATGAAAGATTTGCTGACTATGAAGGATTATAAAAGCGAATTTCCTATTTTTAAAAATATTCCCAGTCTTATCTATCTTGACTCTGCTGCTACATCACAAAAACCGCAAGTGGTGATTGATTCGATTAAAGAATTCTATACTCATTATAACGCTAATGCATATAGAGGTCTTTATTCTTTAGCTGAAAAAACTACTGAAAAAGTAGAAGAGGTGCGAGAAAAAGTACGTGAATTTATCAATGCAAGGTCATCTGATGAGATTATTTTTACCAAGAATACAACAGAGGGAATTAATCTTGTAGCTAAGAGTTGGGGTGAATTATTAAAAAGGGGTGATTATGTTGTCACAACAGTTGCAGAACATCATGCAAATTTTGTTCCCTGGCAGCAAATATCCAAGACAAAAAATGCTGTTTTCTACGTATTGTCTATAGCTTCCGATGGAACGCTGATAGTTGAAGAAGATGTTATTAAAAATGCAAAAATTCTTTCATTAAGCTATACAAATCATGTCCTAGGAACTGTACAAGATGTATCAAGGATTATCAACATTGCCAAAAGAAAGAATCCTTCACTTCGAGTTTTTGTTGATGCAGCACAGGCAGTGCCTCATAAACGAATTGATGTTCAGGCATTAAATTGTGATGCTTTAGCTTTTTCTGGACACAAGATGCTGGCTGAAACAGGTGTTGGAGTTTTGTATGTGAAGAAAGAGTTACATAATGAAATGATGCCCATCAATTATGGTGGGCATATGATTAAAGAAGTTACGATAAAGAATACTACTTTCGCTGATTCACCTGCAAAATTAGAAGCAGGCACTTTACATATTGCAGGAATAGTTAGTCTTGGAACAGCGATTGATTATCTTAATAAGCTAGGATTAGATACAGTTGAAAAGCACAATCATCGATTAGTTGCCTATTGTTTGGATCGCATGAGAACTCTTGAGGGGGTAAGAATACTGGGTCCAACCGATGCTAAAAAAAGATCAAGTATTATTTCATTTGTTTTGGATGGCGTTCATCCACACGATATCGCACAGATCTTAGGATATAAAAATATTTGCATTAGGTCAGGTCATCATTGTGCTATGCCTTTACATAACCATTTAAGAGTATCTGCATCATGCAGGGTGAGTTTTTATATTTATAATACAGAAGAGGATATTGAACAATTAATAAGCGGCATAAAAAAAGTAAGGAAGGTATTTCTATGAGAACTATATTTTCTATTGTGAGGCATGGACAGTCATATTCGAACGAATATGACTGCAAAAGAGAAAGGAAAGCTCATTAGGAGAGAAAGGGTCATTAACACCACTGGGAAGAAAGCAAGCGGAAGATCTAGCAAAAGAACTCAAGAGAATACATTTTGATGCGATTATTGCATCAGATATGACAAGGGCAAGGGATACAGCGATAATAATAGGGAAAGTATTACAGTTGTCAATCAGGCAGGATGCTCGGCTAAGAGAACGAGATCGAGGAAAACATCTCTTAGGTATGAATGAAAAAGAAGTAAGAAAATATCTTGGAGTAATTTACGAAGAGTATCTTTCATTTTCATCTGAACAACAATTTCATCATCATTTTTTTGATGATTATGAAACATATTACGAAACAGTGATCAGAATGAGAAATTGCCTGCAAGATATCTCAAAAGAATACCCAAACAAAACGGTACTTTTGGTAACTCATGGTGCTATTACTAGAGCATTTCTTGCTTACATAGGATTTGCTCCTTTTAGTGCACTTCCTTCTGGATCATTTCAAAACTGTGGGTATATTAATCTTATATACAATGGAGAACTTTTTCATGTTGAAAAAACAAAAGGTTTAAACGTGATCTATGAATGAATTCTACAAAGAAGAAATTTTAGAACATTATCGCAATCCTCAAAATTTTGGTAAATTATCTAATTTTTCTCACTCTTCAAAAATTGTCAATCCATTTTGTGGAGATAAAATTGAGATGTATATTTATCTTCAGGATGGTGTTATATCTGCAATTTCTTTTGTTGCAGAGGGTTGTGCTATAAGCATTGCAGCTGCATCTTTGCTTACAGAATATGTGGAGAAAAAACATCTAAAAGAATTGACAGTATTTTCCGAAAATACTATGCTGGATTTGCTTAATATAGAAATCTCTGAAACTCGGAAAAAGTGTGCTTTATTAGCTTATTCTGCTTTCAAAGATGCCTTATGGGGAAATATAAAGTAAAAGTAGATAGATCATTATGTATTGGTGCAGGATCATGCGAGGCAATTGCGCCACAAGCATTTAGACTTGATAACAATGGTAAAGTCATTTTGAGGAAGAAAGAAGGATTGCAGTTCACAGATACTTCTTACTTTGAAGAACTGGAAGAAACAGCGGAAAATATCTGGAATGCTGCTAAGGTTTGTCCCGTAAATGCAATTAAAATCATTGAAGTTGATGATAAAGGCAATGAAAGACAAATTTGGCCCTCAGAAGACAAAAGAAGAGGGAATTTATGAATATATAATAGGAAATGGGACAAATACTAAAGGACAGCTGTGCCCGGTCTGTAAATATATAATAGGATTACTTCCCGGATCACCTGATGCGATATGCAAAAATTGCGGTTATAAAGATCCCTGTTGCGAATGATAAAAGTAGCCATTGGTTCCAAAAATCCAGTAAAGATTGCAGCTGTAAAAGAGGCGTTTCTGCTTGTCTGGCCTGAAAAGAAATTTACTTTTGAAGCTGTTGAAGTACAATCTGGTGTCTCAGATCAGCCGATGAGCGATGAAGAGAGTATTATTGGAGCTCGTAATAGAGCAAAAAGATCTCGTGAAATCCTCTCTGCTGAATATGGAATTGGTATTGAAGGAGGTATGCAGCATATTGGAAATAAGTGGTTCGACTGTGGTGTTATCGTGGTTCAGAGAAAAGATGGGAAAGAAGGCATTGCTTCATCAATTAGGATGGAAGTACCTCCAAAAATGCTAACTCTAATCATGCAAGGAATGGAACTCGGAGAAGCTTGTGACATTATCTTTAATAAGAAAAATTCAAAACAAAATATGGGTCATTTTGGACTTATGACCAACGGAGTTATCTCTCGTCAACATGGATATAGGGATGGTGTTATAGCTGCTCTTGCGGTATTTCTTCATCCGGATTTATTTCAAGAAAAGTAACTATACATAAAGATCTTGAAGAACATCATTTATTTCCTTTTTTCCTCTTGCTGGTGCGTACTCCCGTCCATATAAAATAAGAAGGTGAGGAAATTCAATCCACCATTTTTTAGGAACTATCTTCATTAAGTCTTGCTCTATCTTTTCAGGGTCTTTTTGGTCAGTAAGTCCGAGTCTGCGTGCCAGTCGCATGACATGTGTATCCACAACAATTCCTTCAGATTTACCAAAAGCATTTCCTAAAACGACGTTTGCGGTTTTACGTGCGACTCCAGGAAGTGCGTCAAGTTCTTCCATTGTATCTGGAACTCTGCCAGCATGTTTTTTGACAATCTGTTCTGCTGCAGATTTAATCGCTTTTGCTTTATTATGATGAAAGTTTATTGTCTTAATCATTTGATCTATTTCTTCAACTGATGCATTGGCAAAATCTTCAGCAGTTTTGAATTTTTTAAAAAGAGCAGGTGTTACTAAATTTACTTGCTTGTCTGTTGCTTGTGCCGAAAGAATAGTTGCGACGAGGAGTTCAAAAGGATTGGAGAAATGAAGAGCTGTTTTTGGCTTGGGAAAAATTTTTTTTAGCCGGGTATAGACCTCTATGACTTTTTCTTCTTTTGTCATGTATTTATTATAATCTAAAAGATAAGTTTTTTCACGCTTCAAAGATCCTCGTAGAAAGTTTGGGAGATCCTTGCTACTATGATTATATGATTGATATTCAATGGATGATAGGCGGTGAGGCAGGGTATGGGATCATGACAACAGGGGTCATGATGTCCAAAATTTTTACAAGATTAGGTTTGTCTGTATTTGATTATGTTGAATATCCATCCCTTATTCGTGGTGGACACAATGCATATTACGTTAGGGGGTCAGATGAGAAGGTATATTCTCAGAAAAAGACAGTTGACATCCTCGTGGCTCTTAATCACGAAACTATAGAAAAACATAAGGATGAGCTTGTACCTCAATCCGTGATACTTTATGACTCCAACTCTATAAAGCTAAAGAATGAGTTCTCCAAAGGTATTCTTACTATCCCCATTCCACTTTTAGACATGATGAATGATCTTCAGATAGATCATCTCATGATCAATACTATAACAATTGGCGCTTCCCTTGCTCTTTTGTATGATGATTTTTCTTTACTTCAAAAAATTATGCAGGATACATTTATCAAAAAAGGTGAGGAAGTTGTTGCCATTAATACCAAAACGTCCAAAGCTGGATTTGATTTTATAAAAGAAAAATATAATGGCGTATTTAAAAAAAAGTTTAGCTTAAATCAACAAAGTTCTCTTTTGATGTCAGGAGCAGATGCTGTTGCGCTTGGTGCAATACGTGCAGGTCTTAAGTTTGCTGCTATCTATCCTATGACACCTATTAACTCTATTCTCACAAAACTTACCCAACATGCTCTTTCCTATAACATTATTGTCAAGGAACCTGAAGATGAAATAGCAGGTATTAATATGGCAATTGGGGCATCTTTTGCAGGTGTTAGAAGTATGGTGGCAACCTCAGGCGGAGGATTTTCTCTTATGGTGGAGTCAGTAGGACTGGCTGCACAGACAGAAACACCGCTTGTTATTGTCATGGGGATGAGGCCAGGTCCAGCAACAGGTATGCCAACATGGACAGAACAAGGAGATTTACGGTTTGTGATGCATGCAGCCCAAGGAGATTTCCCTCGCATTATCCTAACGCCCGGTGATATTGATGAATGTTTTTCATTAACATTGAGAGCTTTTAATTTAGCAGAGAAGTATCAGTTACCCGTAGTAGTACTTGTAGATAAATATCTGATGGAGGGTCATGCGACAGTTAAGATAGACAAACTTAGATTGGAAAATGCGTGGTATCGGATAGATAGGGGTAAAATAGTGTCCAGTGCACAATTAAAAGGAATTAAAGATTTTAAAAGATACATTTTAACAAATGATGGTATATCTCCACGTTCGCTTCCCGGACAAGAGGGTGGTATAAGCTTCTCAGGATCCGATGAACACGATGAAAGAGGACTTTATAACGAAGATGCAGATATGAGAGAAGCCATGATGGAAAAAAGGTTTAAAAAATTAAAAACTTTAGAAAAAGAAATACTCGTTCCTCAAGTTTATGGATCAAAAAATGCTGAAATAACATTGATTGAGTTTGGTTCAACTAAACTTCCTTGTCTTGAAGCAATGAAATGTCTGCAAGATGAAGAAATAAACATAAATGTTATTCATTTTTCTTGGGTTCATCCATTTCCATCAAAACACTTTATTCAGTTAGTAAAAAAGTCTAAAAAAACAATTGTTGTTGAAGGAAATTACTCAGGGCAATTTGAAGGAATTCTTAGAGAACGAACAGGTTTTGTACCTGATGATCGGCTGCGAAAATACAATGGTCGTCCTTTTTATCCTGAAGAAATTATTGCAAAAATCAAGGAGATAATATGACCACGTTAAAAGATTTGGAAATTAATTACGACAGTCCTAATTGGTGTCCCGGATGCGGAGATTTTGGTATATGGTTATCTCTTAAAAAAGCAATCGTTGAATTAGATCTTAATCCGTCTAAGGTAGTACTTGTTTCAGGGATTGGATGTTCTGGGAAGCTACCTTACTGGGTAAAAACTTATGGTTTTAATGGATTACACGGTAGACCAATACCAGTCGCTGAGGGTATCAGACTTGCTAATCATGAACTAACAGTAATTGTTATTGGAGGAGATGGAGACCAGTATGCAGAGGGAGGAAATCATCTTCTTCACGCAATGCGTCGCAATGTCAATATTACTCTTCTGGTGCATAATAATCAAATTTATGGTTTGACTACTGGACAGTATTCACCTACCACTGACATTGGTGAAAAAAATAAAGCAACTCCTATACCAACTGTTGAACCACCTCTTAATCCATTAAGTCTTGCGATCTCAGCTGGTGCGACTTTTGTTGCCAGAGGATTTGCAGGTGATACCATCCTTGAGACAAATCTTCTAAAGGAGGCAATCAAACACAAAGGTTTTGCAATTATTGATTCATTGCAACCTTGTGTGACATTCAATCAGAAGAACACATATTCGTGGTTTTATGAAAGGATCATTAATGTTAATGAAAAGGGCCATGATCCGACAGACAAAATGAAAGCGTTTGCTTTATCTGAACAGTGGCCACTCAAAAAAGCTTCGCAAGATGATGAAAAAGAACAAATACCAGTAGGAATTTTATATAAAGAGCAGAGATTATCATGGGAAGAAGGAATTCCTCAAATTGCCAAAATGCCTCTTGTAAAACAACTTCGTCAAGAGGTAGATATAAATTCTCTTCTTGATGAACTTCTTTAATATCTCTATTTCTCTATTATGCAAAACCCCGCTTGTTGAGGCGGGGTTTGTCATGTGTTTCTTGAGGTGTATTGTCCTCAAGAAAAAAATGAAAAGCTTATGCAGCTTTACCGATTTTGTACATCCCTGTACCACAAACTGGACATTTACCCTTCATTGCAGGTTTGCCATTTTTCATAGTTACAGGTGTTGCATTCGGATCGTCACGCTTTGCTCGACATTTAACACAGTACATTTCTGCCATCATTAGTCACCTCCTCTCAACCCATTAACAATATTAACTGGGATTCACGAGACACGTAGATATACTAGATATACGTTGCATAAGATGAGTTTGTCAAGATTTAGAATGTCAGCAGGTTACTTAAGAAAAAAGAATAATAAGAACTCTGCCAAAATAATAGCCAATGTTACAACTGTTGTTCGCACAAGATCCTGTCTGACAAAAGTATATTCTACGATATTTTTTGGAAGATTATTGTACGATACAGGAGATAAGGCAAAAGAGGGAGAAGACGATAAAATTGATGAGTTATTGTCTCTTAAATGACTGGTGTTTTCGATACTAATACTAATATTTTGACGTCGTTTGTCTGCTTTTATTTTTTGTAGACGAGTTTTTTTCTTTTTAGACATAGTTGTAGCTTACGTTACACTATTGACATTGAGGCTGTCAAGAGGCTAATATGAGCATATATGCCCTTGTTTATCCAAGTAATAGCTTTGGCTATTTTTTTTGTTTGGTTGCTCATTTTAACGTATCTTTTAGTGCAAATGAGTCAGCATTACAACATGCTTACAAAAGATATTTCTAAGAAAACTCTAACAGCATTTTTAGAACAGATCATCAAGGAATTAGAAATTAACAAAAAAAATATTGCAAGAATTTCAGAACAATGTGATAAAATAGAAAAAGACGGTCAATTGCACATTCAGAAAATTGGTTTATTGCGTTTTAACCCCTTTAAAGATACTGGTGGTGACCAAAGCTTTATCTTAGCGTTAGTTGATGCTCAAGATACAGGCGTTATTATTTCAGGTCTTTATTCTCGTTCGGGAACTCGATGGTATGCGAAGAAAGTAGTTAATGGCAAGGGTGTAGAATATGAACTTTCTGATGAAGAAAAAAAAGCGTTAAGCATTGCGCAAAAAGTAGAGAGTAGACCTCAGAAAATAAAAGTATGAAAAATCATAAACTTATAACCATACTTGGACTGATAGGTGTTTATTTGTTAGTAACAGGCATTTCTTATACTGTTTTTTCTAAGAACACTACGACTGAGGAGAAGATTACTTCTCCAAAGGTAAGTAAAACAAATAATTATGAGGCACTTGAGTTTGATGATGACTCTCCCAAGACAGAAGAATGTCCACTTAACGGCGCAAGATACTCCAAGTCACAACGTAAATGGTGGGAAGGACATAGACCGCTGGGAATAATGATTGAAAATCATGAGGAAGCACGTCCTCAGTCCGGATTATCGTTTGCGGATGTTATTTATGAAGCTGTTGCAGAGGGGGGAATAACGCGATTTCTTGCTATCTACTATTGCCAAGATGCTGGAATCGTTGGCCCAGTTAGATCAGCTCGCACTTACTTCCTTGATTGGATTTCAGAATATGGCGATTATCCTCTTTATGCACATGTGGGAGGAGCAAATACACCCGGTCCTGCAGATGCTCTGGGACAGATTATTGACTATGGATGGAGTTCTTATAATGATCTCAACCAGTTTTCTATAGGTTTTCCTACATTTCGACGAGATGAAAGCAGACTTGGACATCCGGTAGCAACAGAACATACAATGTATTCGACAACATCTAAATTGTGGAAAGTAGCAGCCCAACGAGGTCTTACAGAAAAGGATAGAAAAGGAAATATTTGGAATGAAAATTTTGTTCAGTATTCTTTTAAAGATGATCCTAAAGAATCATCTCGAGGAGATTCACAGATAATTTCAGTTTCATTTTGGCCAAATCAACCCCAGTATGATGTACTCTGGAGATATGATAAATCCACAAATTCATATAAGAGAGAAAATGGAGGCAAACCTCATATTGATAACAATAACGATCTTCAGTTAAATGCAAAAAATGTTGTTATTTTATTCATGCAGCAAACGAATGCTAATGATGGTTATCCAGGAAATCTACACTTACTATATAAAAATAAAGGGAGAGGAAAAGCTTTAATTTTTCAAGATGGAAAGCAGATAACAGGAACGTGGAGGAAAGATAATCGCGTTTCGAGAACTGAAATCATTGGACCTCAAGGTTCAGAAATAGAGTTTACGAGGGGAACTATATGGTTTCAAATCGTCCCCATCGGTGCTAAGATCAATGTAGATTAAGAATAGTTCTTGTATTCAAAATCTTCTTTATTTATTGCAAAAGAAAGATTTTTTATATATAGTATAAGAACAGTTTACTTATACAATTATGTTATCTGACCTTATCACATCAAAGTCTCGTATTAACCTCCTTAATGTTTTTTTGTCAAATCCATATGAGATGTTTCATGTTAGAGAATGTGTGAGAAGAACAGGAGATGAAATTAACGCAGTACGGCGAGAATTACAGTTTCTTGAAAAACGTGGTATTTTGCAAAAAGAACAGCGAGCCAACAGACTTTATTATTTCCTTGATAAGGAGTATCCATTTTACTATGATCTTCTGGCATTAGGAGTAAAGACAATAGGACTAGGAGCAGAAGTCTTAGAGAACAAGGCTAAACTTGGAAAGATTAAATATGCTATGTTTTCAGGTCGTTTTGTGAGAAGGTATAAAAAAAATCCTGATGATGTTGATTTTATGGTCATTGGGACTATAGTTCTTCCGGAATTAGCTGTATTAATTAGAAAAGAAGAGCAACGTCTTGGTATAGAAATTAACTATACTGCAATGACAGAAGAAGAATTCAAATTCAGAAAAAAGCGTAATGATCCATTTATTACTGGGATTCTCTCTCAAGTTAGGGTCATGCTCATAGGAGATGAGGAGGCAATGCTTGCATGAGACAGCCATCTCCACTTCTTATTATTTTCATTTCTTTGATAACGATATTGGCTGTTTTAATTAATTTACCAAATTCGATTAACCTACCGATAAAAATTTGGGGAGTAAATAATATTCGTCTTATTAATCTAAATACATTTCTTGCTGCGTTTGATATTAAACGCGATTTTTCTTTAAAGAAAGGGTTGGATCTTGAAGGCGGGACAAGTATTACGCTTAAGGCTGATATGAGTGAGATTCCCTCAGCAGAAAGAAATAATGCTTTAGATTCTGCACGTGAGGTAATTGAGAGAAGAATAAATTTTTTTGGAGTTTCAGAGCCTATTATTCAAACATCTAGATCTGGAAATGATTATCGAATCATTGTTGAAATTCCGGGTATAACTGATGTAAATCAGGCAGTTCAACTTATTGGTACAACAGCTCAACTTACATTTTGGGAAGAAGGTGCCAGTCCATCTGCAGAGTTAGCAACCGATTCAGCGGCATTGCTTCCGTTTGGAGTAGCGCAGATTCTAGGTCCTAATGCAAAGAAGACAGATTTGACTGGTAAAGATCTACAAAAAGCAGTTGTGACATTTAATCCTAATACAGGAGTACCACAGGTGCAGTTAACATTCACACCTGAAGGATCTAAGAAGTTTGCCGAAATAACAAAAAGAAATGTTGGTAAGATTGTTGGTATTGTACTTGATAATCAGCTTATTCAAGCACCGCGTGTGAGTGAGCCTATTTTTGGAGGTCGAGCTGAGATTACAGGACAGTTCACTACAGAACAGGCAAAAAATCTTCAGATCCAACTCAACGCAGGTGCACTTCCTGTGCCGCTCTCTGTGCTGGAACAAAGATCTATAGGAGCTAGTTTGGGAAATGTTTCATTGCAGAAAAGCTTTATTGCCGGACTAATTGGTTTTTTGGTGATTGTTGTATTTATGATTGCTTTATATGGACAGTTGGGAGTGGTGGCAAGTATGGCACTTACAGTATATACGTTGATCACATTAGCGATTTTCAGACTTATACCTGTGACGTTAACACTTGCCGGAATTGCAGGTTTTATTCTCTCTATTGGTATTGCTGTTGATGCTAATATATTGATTTTTGAAAGGATGAGAGAAGAGATGCGAAAAGGCAAATCCAATTATGTTGCATTAGATCTAGGATTTTCCAGAGCTTGGGCATCAATACGAGATTCCAATATTGCAAGTCTTATCACTAGTGCGATTCTTATGATTTTTGGTACCGGGATTGTTAGAGGATTTGCTTTGACGCTTGCTATTGGTGTTCTTGTTTCATTGTTTTCTGCAATTACATTGACTAGAACACTTTTGAGAATTATTTTTAGATAATAGGTATTTTTATTAAATTATGTTAGACATCATTGGAAAACGAAATTGGTATTTTTTTGTTTCACTTCTTGTAATTATACCTGGAGTGATCTCTCTATTTCTTTACGGATTAAAACTTTCGGTTGAGTTTACCGGCGGATCTCGTATGACACTTATTTTCCCCAAAGAAGTGAATGAAAAAATTGTTTCTCAAGTTCGCAAAGCATTTGCAGAAGAGAAAGTAAATGTTTATACCATCCAACCAGCAAAAAATTCAGTCATAATTCGGACAGAACCTCTGCAGAAACAAGAAGATATTAAAATTCTTTCCTCTCTTGAAAAAGAAGTTGGTAAATTTAAGCAGGAGTCATTTGAGACAATTGGTCCAACTATTGGCAAGGAGACCACACGTAAGGCATTTTACTCAGTGATGATTGCATCTGTGCTCATCGTTTTGTATATTGCATTATCATTTAGAAAAGTTCCTAAACCAGCGAGTAGTTGGAGATTTGGTATCACTGCAATTATTGCAGTTTTGCACGATGTGTTGCTTCTTGTTGGAATTTTTTCTCTTCTTGGACATTTTTATAATGTTGAGATTGATAGTCTTTTTATTACTGCTCTTCTTACTATTATCGGATTTTCTGTACATGATACGATCGTTGTTTTTGATAGAATACGGGAAAATTTACTCAGAGTAAGCGGTGTATCTTTTGAGAAAATTGTTAATGACTCAATTCTTCAGACCATAGTAAGATCTCTGAATACCTCCCTTACTGCTTTACTTGTTCTTTTTTCACTGCTTCTTTTTGGAGGTGAAAGTATAAGATGGTTTATTGTTGCACTTTTTATAGGCATATTAAGTGGAACATATTCATCAATCTTTAATGCAGCACCACTTCTTGTTGTCTGGCACAATTGGGCTATGAAGAAAAGAGAAAAATCTAATACTCCATAAAAGAGATCATGATATTCTATGCCAGATAAAAGTTCAAAACAAATTACTGTATTCGCAGGAGTGCTGATCAAAGATAATAAACTCCTTTTGATCCAGCGGTCAGAAGAAGAACTACCAGATGCGCATCTTAAATGGGAGTTTCCAGGAGGTAAATGTAATTTTGGAGAGACACCTCAAGAGGCAGTTAAAAGAGAATTTCTAGAAGAAACTGGAATTGAGGTTGATGTTAAGGAATTGCTTCCATTTATTTATACCAATTATTGGGAATACTCAGATCATAGTCAGCAAACTTTCTGCTTATTTTTTGTTTGTTCCTTTGTCAAGCAAGTTAATCTCCCAAATGACCATCATGTAAATACTATGAGGTGGTTTTCTAAAGATGAGGTAAAAAAACTGGATTCATTACCGGGGACAAGTGAAGTGCTACAGATTTTAGAAAGGGACTATCCTACGCTTCTTAATTGACTTAGTCTTTCTCGCACAATCTTACTCACTACTGCGCCATCAGCTTTACCTTTGATCTTTGGCATAACAATGCCCATAACTTTTCCTATATCTTGAGGTGATGTAGAGCCTGTTTGTCTAATTGCTTCATCAACAATTTCAGAAATCTCATCTTCATCTAATTGCTGAGGAAGGTATTTTTGTAGAATTTCTAATTCTTTTTGTTCTTTTTGTGCAAGATCTAACCTTCTCCCTGATATAAATTGTCCTATTGAGTCCTTACGTTGTTTTACCTCCTTTTGGATTACTGAAATGACGTCTTCATCAGTTGCTTCATAGCCTGCTCCTCTTTTCTGAATTTCATAGTAATTTATAGCAGAGAGAAGCATACGCAGAGTTGATGTTTTTATCTCATCCCTTGCTAGCATTGATTGTTTTAGTTCCTCTTTTAATTTTTGTTTAAGCATAGAGGTATTATACAAAATCCATTGATATATGAGAATGCGAAATTTTGAGATTAAGATGTTTTTACAGGAAGAAGTAGTGGCTCAGTTTCTACTTTGTATTGTTGGTATTCGCCGTAATTTGTGGACTCATTATATGCTGTTTTTGAGAAAGCAGTTGATTGGAAAAAAACAATTTCGTCATCTTCAACATCTGCCAATACAAATGCGTGAGGTTTAAATTTGCCTGCTATCTTATATTCTGCTGCTTTTCTGAGAAGTGTTTGCTCTAATGTGTGAAGAATATTTCTAGCTCCATAATTATTGGTATCTGCTTGATTTAAGATCCATTCTCTGAGGCGATTAGTAGTCAGTAACGTAATACAGTGCCTTGGATCATTTGCTGCTAGATCGTTGTTGGCTTGATTTAGGAACTTTTCGAATATTTTTGCATAGTGTTCAGGTTGTAGATCATTAAATCCTACCTTAGTCTCAATCCTTCCTAAAAATTCAGGATATGACCTAAATCTTCCAGTCAAAAGAGCATGTCTAGCAATTTCTTGATAATTGGGAATTGTACTTTCATGTTGATTTATCTTTCCTCTAAATCCTATTCCAAAATTTTTGCCTGATCTTGCTTGTTGCATTATTTCAGCTCCTTCATTTGAAGTAAAAACAATCCATGATTTTTTAAAATCAAGTGTTGTTGGTTCAATAGCTCTCCCTCCTGACCCATTAGGTGACGGTTGATCAGTAGGAAGAAACAGAGTTGTTTTGCCTTCATCTAAAATAGGCATTAACCATTTCCATACTTCAGGATGCGCTTTCTCTATCTCATCAAAAAGTACAACAGCGCCGTACTCAAGGTGATAAGGCATGATGAGTACATCTCCTCCAAATCCAACATATTTGGGATCTGATCCTTTTAGTCTAGTCACCGATGATGGATCCTGTAAATCAGTACAGTCTATTTTTACAAAATGTTCCTCTGGATTTGTAGGAAAAAGATAGCGTGTCATTGCTCTTGCTAACTCGGTTTTACCCACTCCTGTAGGGCCAAGAAAAAGAAATGAACCTAGAGGTTTTCTGTTGCTTTTAAATCCAGCGAGAGATCGAACAATACTTTCAGCAACAGCATTGCATGCTTCTGATTGTCCAAAAACACTTTTTTCAAGCTCTGATGCTATTGCTTGTGTTGGTGTGATTTCTGGAGGAGTTACTTTCTCAAATATCATGTGATTTTTAATTTCTTCACTAGCATTTGAGAGATTTTGAGCAATAAATATTTTTGTAGAATGGCTTTCAAACCTTGATTCTATCATAAAAGGAAAAATCCTCCTTTTTTGAAAATGAGTATAATTAACACCCAATTTCCATCCTTTAAATATTTAAGAGGATTTTATATTCTTGAAAATATTCTGCAAATAGGTTGTGCTCATTCTATGACGAATAGTCACAGAATGCAATACTTTTTCTATAAATCACTTTTCCCTAATTCATGAATTCTTTGCAGTAGATATTCTCGATTATTTTTTGATAAATCTTCATCTACTTCTTCGAATAACTTTTGAAGAATTTTTCCAACTTTTGGTCCAGGTTTGATATTAAGCTCTCTCATTACATCTTTTCCATTGACAGCAAGATCTCTAAGTGAAAATGGTGGAGGTGCTAGTTGTTCTTCAACCCTTTTCTTAAAAAGTTTCAGTCTCCAACTTTCTGCAGTTTGTGTACCTCCACCTAATCTATCTCCGATACGAAGATCCATCATATCTTTTACATTTTCTACACCAACGCGTCTAATAAATCTTCTTACTGCACTGTCAGTAATGTGTTCATCAACGGTAAACATATGCCATCTTACAAGAGTAACAACTTTTTCTTTATCTTTGCGTGAAAATCTCAAACGATCACAAATTTCTGCAGCCATTTTTGCTCCAATTATTTCATGATTATGAAAGATTATGTATCCTTGTTCATCTTTGCTGGCAACTCGTGGTTTGCCAATATCATGAATAAGCGTTGCAAAACGAACAATAGGATCTGAAGAAGGACAAAATTTTAATGATGCAACATTATGTTCGAAGACATCTGTAGTGTGATGTCTCCCGGGACGAGCTTGTGAAACACCGATTCCCTCCAATAGTTCTGGAATAATGTACTTAAGAAGACCAGTATTTTTTAATAAAAGAATTCCGTCATAAGGATAAGGGCTTGATATAATTTTCATAAATTCATCTCTGATTCTCTCCATAGCAATTTCTTGGATAAGATGAGCATCTGAGATAATTGCTTGAAGAGTTTTTTCTTCTATAGAAAATCCGAGTTCTGTTGCAAATCTAATCGCTCTAAGCATTCGTAAGGCATCTTCCTTGAATCGCAGATTAGGATCTCCAACAGCCTTTATGATTTTGTGTTTTAAATCATGTTGTCCATTATAAGGATCTATTAGTTCTGTTTGTAAATTGTCATCAATAGCTATAGCCATTGCGTTGATTGTGAAATCTCTGCGGGCAAGATCTTCCTCAATAGTCTTACCCCATTCGATAATTTCTGGATGTCTGCGGTCTTTATATCCTCTCTCTGTCCTAAAAGTTGTTATTTCTACAACTTGTTTATTACCTGGTGTTATTTCAATAGGTATTCCTACTGTTCCAAAGATGTTATCATAAAAACCTTGTGGAAAAAGAGAAAGAATCTGCTCAGGTGTTGCATTGGTCGTAAAATCCCAGTCTTTAACTTCTTTTCCAAGCAGCATATTGCGAACACATCCTCCTACAAGATAGATCTCAAAACCAGCTTGTCTAAATTTATTATTGATCTGTATGATGGTCTCAGGAATTAGTTCTTTTATTGACTTGTTCATATTATTCACCTCTGGTATAGTATATCAGAAAGATTGACCATTCATGAAAAAATGGAACATACTTGCATCAGTTAAAGATCTTCCATCTCTTACTATTGAGGATATTAGAGATATCCTTCTGCATAACAGAGGTATTATTTCCGACGAACAAAAGGATTCTTTCTTCAAGCCTCAGTTAGAGTCTATTAGTATTGATTCTGTGGGTTTGAATACAGATGAAATAAGAAAAGCTTTTCGGAGGATCAAGGATGCAATACAGAGGAAAGAACAAATCATAATTTATGGAGATTATGATGTTGATGGTATTACTGGTACTGCGATATTGTGGGAGACACTTAAGAAATTAGGAGCAATAGTCATGCCGTATATTCCACATCGCGTTGAGGAAGGATATGGGCTTTCAGAAAAAGGGATTGAAAATATTCTTAAGCAATATCCGCAGACATCTCTGATTATAACCGTTGATAACGGTATAGTTGCTAATAAAGCAGTTGATTTTGCCTTTAATAAAAAGATCGATGTTATTATCACTGATCATCATGTATCCGATGAGGGACGCGAATTACCACAAAAAGCGTTTTCCATATTGCATACTACCAAGCTTTGTGGTGCTGGAATAGCCTGGCTTATCTCCAATGAACTTTTTTCATTTTTTGGGAAAAAACAAGAAGATCAAACCTATTTAGGATTTGCAGCCATAGCAACTATAGCAGATCTTGTTCCTCTACAAGGAGCAAATAGAGCAATTGTTTTCTATGGTCTCCAAGAAATCCATAAGACGCATCGTCCAGGACTGATTGCATTATTCGAGAAGTCGGGAATCAATCAAGAAGATATTGATGTCTATGAAATTGGTCATATTATTGCTCCTAGACTAAATGCTACAGGAAGATTAGAAAGTGCGATGGATAGTTTAAGACTTCTTTGTACACACGATAAAAAGAGAGCAGATGAGCTCGCAGTAAAGTTAAATGAGATTAATGCTACTCGTCAGAAAATCATGATTGATTCTGTATTTCATGCAAAAGAAATAGTTGAGACACGTAGTGAACTAAAAAAAATGCTTATCGTCGCTCATGATTCATATCCTGAAGGAATAATTGGACTTATTGCCAGTAAGTTGGTTGAGGAATATCATCGGCCAACAATAGTTATTGCTAAGGGAGAAAAAGTTAGTAAAGGGTCAGTAAGATCTATCCAAGGATTTAATATAATTCAATTTTTGAGACAAAATTCTCATTTTTTTGTGAACGTGGGTGGACACCCTATGGCTGCTGGGTTTACCATTGCAACGGAAAAGATAGAACTTTTGCAAAAAACACTAGAGGATCTTGCTCATTTGAATGTCACAGATGATCTTCTAGTACATTCACTGAATATTGATTGTGAAATTCCTTTTGGTCTTATCTCAGCGAATTTATATGAAATGCTTAAGTCTTTCAAGCCTTATGGCATGAGCAATCCACAGCCTATTTTTCTAAGTAGAAATGTGTATATAAGAGATCTAAAAATTATAGGAAAGGATGGAAAGCATCTTAGAATGCTCTTACAACAGGATAATAAATTAGTTGAAGCTGTAGCTTTTAATATGGTAGATATGTTACCCAAGTTGCAAAGCAATAAGTATATAGATATTGTTTATTCAATAGATGAGAATACTTGGAATGGTACTCCAAGACTGCAATTAAAATTGAAAGACATCAAGACATCTTCTTAATGATTATCGTCAGAGTTAGTTGCAAAGATGACTCCACCGTTATGATCAAAACTTTGTTCTTGTCCATAAAGTCGATTACCATTTTCTGATGAGTGCGTGTTTTTTGATGATGTTTGTCTAAGACCTCTTTTGTTTAGTTCTGCAGCCTCCTGCATTCCAGAGAGAATAGTTTTCAATCTCTTCCTTGCAGAATTAATTCTATCTTTTTTTGATTGATGTGGTAGAATTGGCAGTTTAGGGTATCGAAGTTGTAACATGCATCTTCGAATTTCCCATTCTTGATTATTTCTATTTCTTTCAATACTTGTCTCATCAACACCTTGACTTCGCCAAAGTGGGACGATTGTACTCTCTTGTTGAGAACGAATTTGCTGTCTTCGATAAACTGGATCATGTGTACCTATATCAAATATTGGTGTTTTAATCCGTTCTGACATATTTCCCTCCCAAAAAAAATCTCCTTTTTATTTTTAATATTAAGGAGATTGCATTTATTTCACACAACCAATTTCCCGCTAGATGCGTCGGAAGGATTGGTAGAACATATTTCTAACAAGATAATTACTCATGAATAACGTATTATAGTATTTATTTTTTCTGCTTGTCAAGAGAATAAATTCAATGTATCATTATGCATGAGAAATGCAAGGAATGATTCCTTGTTTTTTATCATTCTATGCAACGAACACTTATATCTGAAACAGTACATAAAGTAGGAGAGGAGGTGCTCCTTCAGGGATGGGTTGATACAAAACGAGACCACGGGAAATTAACATTTGTAGATTTAAGAGATAGATCAGGTAAAGTACAATGTGTGGGTGTTCAGAAAATGGGAGAGTTGTCTATTGAATCGGTTGTGGAGATAGTGGGAGAAGTGAAGAAGAGACCAGAGAAGATGATTAATCCTCAGCTTTTTACAGGAAGTATTGAGATCGATGTTAAGGAGTACAAAGTATTAAATATCGCACAAGAATTACCTTTTCCGATAAACACAGATGGAAGAGAAATAAGTGAAGAAGTACGTTTGCGTTATAGGTATCTTGATTTAAGACGGGAGAGATTACAGAAAAATATCAGACTTCGATCAGCATTTACACGTGCTATCTCAGAAGCTCTTTACAAAAGAGATTTTGTTGAGATAGAAACTCCATTATTAACAAAATCTACAAAAGAAGGCGCTAGAGACTTCGTCGTACCTTCGAGATTTCAACCAGGTAAATTTTATGCTCTTCCACAAAGCCCCCAACAATACAAGCAATTATTAATGACAGCTGGGTTTGAGCAGTATTTTCAAATTGCTAGATGTTTTAGAGATGAAGATTTGCGTGCTGATCGGGGTTTTGAATTAACGCAGGTAGATGTTGAGATGAGTTTTGTTCAGAGAGAAGATGTGATGAGAGTAATTGAAGAGGTAGTAAAAGAATCAGTAAAAGAAGTAGGAGGAAAATTAAAAGATGAGAGTTTTCCTGTCATAACTTACCAGGAAGCAATAGAGAAGTATGGAGCAGATAAATTTGATTTAAGGACGGAAAAAGATAAAAAAGAAGGTAAGTTAGCTTTTGCGTGGGTCATTGATTTTCCCTTTTTTAAGAAAGTTGACAAAAAAGACGTTGCTGAAGTAAGAGATAGTAAATCAGGATGGACATTTACCCACAATCCTTTCAGTTCGCCAATTCCTGAACATAGAGAGTGGCATCTTCAGCAAAAAAACATTGATAAGATTATTTCGGCTCAATATGATTTGGTATGTAATGGTTATGAAGTAGGTGGGGGAAGTATTCGCGCGCACGAACCTGATGTACTTAAAGCTACATTTAAAATCATGGGATATACAGATGAGGAGATTGAATCAAGCATAGGACATATGCTTGAAGCATTTAAAATGGGAACACCACCTCATGGAGGAATTGCCTTAGGGCTAGACCGGCTTATTATGGTTCTGGCAGGAGAAACATCTATGAAAGAATGTGTAGCATTTCCTATGACTTCAACAGGAAGAACTGCTGTTATGGATGCTCCTTCAGAAATTAGTACTGAACAGCTAGAAGAACTTGGTTTAGCACTTATTAAAAAGTAAACCTTTATCTTTCTCTCCTAATTTTGCTACTATATTTTTTAGCCTCTATGAAACAAAAGAAGTCTTTCCAAAAGAAAAAAAATTGTCTATTTGTTTGAAAAATATCGATTTGATATTTTTCTTTTTTTAATACCAATTTTTTTTTGCTTTTATTTTTGGTGTATTAACTTTTATAGAGAGAACAGTTACCACAGATCTACAGAGATTCCAGCTGGTGATGAAACCCTATATAGTTAATGTAAGTGAGTATCCTTTCTTAAGTAAAAAATCAATACCTAATATTACTGCAGAATCAGCGTTAATTATGGATGTTGATTCCAAGACTATTCTTTATGCCAAAAATCCCGATTTAAGATTCTCAATGGCTTCAACAACAAAGATAATGACTGCGCTTGTTGCTTTGGATTATTTCCATGAAAAAGATATTTTGAGAGTATTTACGAGTAATGTTGAGGGAGTAAATGTGGGTTTTGAAATAGGCGAGCGTATTTATTTTGAAGATGCATTATATGCAATGTTACTGCCTTCAGGTAATGACGCAGCGTATCTTGTTGCACAGAATTATCCAGGAGGCATGGAAGCGTTCGTAGCAAAAATGAATGCTAAAGCACAGCAGCTTCGATTGCTGAATACGCATTATTCAGATCCAGCTGGACTGGATGATGATGGCAACTATACAACTGTTGTTGATTTAGCGCATCTTGCAGCTATAGCCTTAAAGAATAAAACTATTTCAGAAATATCAGCGACAAAAAGTAAAATTATAGCCAATGTTGATCGAACAAAAACTTATCAATTAGAAAATCTTAATAAGCTCCTTGGTCAATATGGTGTTATGGGGTTAAAAACAGGATACACAGAAGGCGCAGGAGGTGTTCTTGTGACCTATACGGTAGCTCACGGTCGTACTTTTATTGTAGTGGTGATGCGCAGCGCTGATAGGTTTGCAGATACACAAGCATTACTTTCATATCTTCGTGACGATACCACAATCTTTACTCCAAGGTTTGAGTCTTATCATCACTAAACCATTCGTCTTCAATTGCTGAAACATATCCGTAGAATCCATCTTTACCTTCAAATATATATATTGGGATTAGATATTGCTGTTTTTCACTACCTAAATAGTATCCTAAAAAGACATTTTTGATAACTATTTCATTAGATGTACCATAATAAGCAGCAATTGATCCTTTACCCGATTGTAGTTCTTTGAAAGCCTGCTCTACTAATTTAAGAGGATAGGTTGCGCTTTGATTACTAATAGTTTGATGATAAAACTGTCCTTCTACTATTTCACCTCTTGAATCTGTTCCACCAATTAGAAAGTACATGGTTGAGAAAGGAGGCTTAGGATAGAATATTGGCATTCGATCAATATTTTTTTGAAAAAAATCTACTCTGATTAATTGTGTAGTAGAAAGGCTGGTAGCAGGAAAAAGAGTTGAGTTTTGAAGTGTTAGAAGTTGAGTTGTTGTTTTGGAAAGATCAATGTCTTCTGGTAAAAGATCCATTGATTTAAGTGTTGATTCCGCTAAGTTTATTGCTTCTTGTGGAGTAATCGTATTTCCTTTGAAAAGGAAAGGTGTTCGCAGATAATCAGAGGTAATTGAAAAATCGCTAGAAACAATATTAAAAGTAATTTTCCTTTTAAAGATAGAAGAATCTCTCCAAGAATAGACAGTATCAGAAATTATTTTTTCATCTGCAGTGAAATTAATTTTTTGAGCACGTAATCTGGTAATTTCAAGATTAAGTAGGTTTGGTTGTTTGGGAATAATTGCATATACTTTCGCCATGTTCGGGAAATATCCGAGATTGCCGCTAACAGTATCAATAGTATAGGTGAATTTGTTTGATACAACACTTTTGGGGAGAGACACGCGAGGTAATTTTCCAAAAGCAACATTTGGAGGTGTAGGCGGTTTTGGGAAAAATACTTTATAAAGCGATATTCCTCCACGGATTAAAAATAGAATGACAAGAATTCCTCCGATGAGTATAGCACTCCATTTAAAGGTATTTTTAACAAGTTGAGTAGCTTTATATAACGTGAGCATATATTGAGTATAAGTAACAGTTGATGTAGAATGCAAGGTAAGTATATGACTTTTGCAAATGCAAGAACACGTATAGCCCCCTCTCCTACTGGAGAAGATATTCATATAGGTAATCTTTATACAGCACTTATCAATTTCGCTGTTGCTAAAAAATATAAAGGTTCATTTATTGTCAGAATTGAGGATACTGATAGAGAGAGATACAAGGAAGGAGCAGAGGGAAAAATACTCTCCTCGTTAAAAGCATATGGTCTTGACTATGATGAGGGTCCTGATAAAGGAGGTCCTTTTGGACCCTATCGTCAGTCAGAGCGTCTTAATCTTTACCAACAATATGCCAAAGAGCTTGTACAAAAAGGAGCCGCCTATTACTGTTTTTGTTCGAAACAGCGACTTGAAGAATTAAGAAGAGAGCAGATAAAGAAGAAAGAGATGCCACGATATGATAAATATTGTCTATATCATGTAAAGAATGCACAAAGTAGGATTGAAGCAGGAGAATCTTATGTGATACGGCTAAATGTGCAATCTGGAAGAACAATAAGTTTTAAAGATGTTATTCGTGGAGAAATAAAGATTGAATCTGAACAGATTGATGACCAGATCCTCTTAAAATCTGACGGTTTTCCTACATATCATCTTGGGGTAGTTGTAGATGATCATCTTATGAAGATAAGCCATGTTATTCGCGCAGAGGAATGGATCTCCTCAACACCCAAACATATTCTTCTCTATGAAGCTTTTGGATGGGAGATGCCTATTTTTGCGCATTTACCCATATTGAGAAATCCAGATAGAAGCAAACTTTCAAAAAGGAAAAATCCAGTGTGGGCATCATGGTATTTAGAGCAAGGTTATCTTCCTGAGGCAGTATTAAATTTTCTTGCTTTGATGGGTTGGAGTCATCCAGAAGGTAAAGAGATATTTACGTTGAATGAATTTATCCAAACATTTGAGTTGGAGGATGTTAAGTCTGTTGGACCCATTTTTGATATTGTAAAACTCACTTGGATGAATCAACAGTATATACAAAATTTGGGTGATGAAGAGTTAATCCAAAGGTTAAAAAAGTTTTTATCACAATCGAATATAAGCGATGCTTTACTGCGAAAGCTACTTCCTTTGACAAAAACCCGCATGGAGACTCTTAGAGATTTTTATAAACTCACTTCTCATTTTTTTATTGAGCCAAATGTTAAAGCGCGCTCAGACAAAGAAAAAGTTATTGCTGAAGATCTCAAAGCTGCACTGACAAATGTTGATTTGTGGACAACAGACAATATACTCTTAGCTCTAAAAGAGATTCTTAAAAAGCACCAGATAAGAATGCCAATCATCTATTATATTTTTACAGGAGAGGAGAAAGGACTTCCTCTTCCAGAATCACTTGAGATTCTTGGAAGAGAAAAAACCCTTCTACGGCTTGAGAGGTTTATAAAATGATAGATTTTTTTGCTAAATTTATTTCATTCATTTTTAATCCTTATTTTCTTCTTCTTCCCATACCTTATCTTCTTGTAGTGAGAGAAACAGGTGATCCTATTTATGCGCTAAAATGGACTTTCCTTTCTCTTTTCTTTGTTTTTGTGGTTATACTTTTTGTACTCTACGCAATTCGTAAAGGATACTTTTCCGATCTTGATGTCTCAAAAAGAGAACAGAGATTTCTTTGGTTTCTTTTTGTTGGGATTGTTGGAGTATTTTATCTTTTATCATTAATTTTTTTTGAAGGTCCTGTTGTACTTTGGATAGTTGCAGCTGGTATTCTATTTAGTGTTGTTGTATTTTCTATACTTAATTTACGAATAAAGGCAAGTTTACATGTTGCAGCAATTTCTTCTTTGATATTTGCGATGAGTATTCTTTATGGTGGAGTATTTTTGTTATTATTATTTTTGATTCCACTAATTGGTTGGTCTCGTATTAGAATCAAGCGACATACATTATATGAAACGATTGTCGGAGCTATAACAGGGATCGCAATTACTTTACTTTTTTACATAATTTTTAAAGTAATGATGGGAATATCGGTATCTTTATGATTAAACACAGGACTCTTATCAATTCATTTCATTATGCAATTCAAGGAATAGGTTATGCATTAAAAGAAGATCAGAATTTGCGTATTCATTTCCTTGTTGCACTTTGTGTGATTGCTGCCAGTATCTATTTCAAAGTCAATGCATTTGAAATGGGAATCTTGGGAATTATGATTTTACTCGTCATTGCAACAGAAATGATTAACACAGCGATTGAAAATATGGTTGATCTAATTACAAAAGAATATCGAATGGAAGCAAAAATTGCAAAAGACGTAGCATCAGGAATGGTTTTAATCACATCTTTGGGGGCTGCAATAGTTGGATTGCTTATTTTCCTCCCTTATATCATTCGTTATTTCTTCAGTTAATGCACTAACTAGCAATTTCAGCCTGATTTCGATAAAATTAATAATACTTTTGCCGGATCGTCTAATGGTAGGACAACGGACTCTGAATCCGTTTATCTTGGTTCGAATCCAGGTCCGGCAGCCAAGTAGGTGATGATTTTTGCAAAAAGTGATAATTAACCTTAGTTATTTTATAAATTGAATGAGGGTGGTATTAAGGATTTTAAACGTGTATGATATATTTTTACGTTTATTGACGATTGGACAGAGTCCATCAAGACGTCATAACAACATTATTCAAAAATCAAAAATATTATTGTTCAGATTTTAGTCCATCTATTCCTATGAATATTTTAAGATCAGCAAAGAACTAAGAGGTAGGATCATCGGATAGATCTTTTTTGGAAAAGAGGGCATTGTACGTGTTTCAGGTGTAGGAATTGTAAGTGAGGTTAGACGAGTAATTTCTGAGTATCCTTGGCAAGGTTTATAGCTCTTGCTGTTTCTAAGAGTAATCCAGTTTCTAAAAGAAATTCATGTCGATTGTGTTTTTCTTTCATAATGGAAGTGGTTTCTCTACTTTGATTTAAAACAATTTAAATAGCAATCAATGTCAAAGTATTTTTATCAACAAATTTATTTTTTTGCAATAGCAGTAGATATTAGACGGAATAGATTTCTAGTTCATTAATTATCTAACAATCGAATATACAACATTTACTGTATTAAGATAAAAATTTAATTAAGAAAGAGAGTGATTTTATTAGTGTTACTCGAAGAAATAAGGAGGTCTAAGAATTAATAGAGCTTGTTCATACCTGTAATATCACCGGTATTAAGATCGCGTTTTTTTGTTTCACCTTCTGTGGCATATCCATACATAGTCTCATCTGTGCAACTTGAGTTATAAAGATCAATTAGTCCTACGCTGTGTCCTAATTCATGCGTTGCAATATTCTCAAAATCCATTTTCCCTGCTTCACCACTTGCAGACCATTGATATGCTGTATTATAGATTTGATCCCATTCAACGATTCTTCTTTTGGATACCAAACCACTAAAATATCCCCACACAATAGTTACTGCGATTGTATTGGGATCATCAATTGGTCCAAAGTATACCTCATTGAGACCATCAGGAGCAGTTGTATCAGCAACAAGGACATTGGTTGTTAAAGAACCATCTCCCAGCACATTCAAACCTCCGTTACCTAACACTCCATCAGTCGCATCCTCCCATTTGCTTATATCTTGTGAGAGATTAGACAATACAAAATTATCTAGCAATCCGCTACCTGTGGCATTTAGCAGCCATGGCTCAACATTTTTCCATTTAGCGCCTTTAGCAAAAAATCCATAACAAGAGGTTTTACTATTTGTTAGTTTTGATTTGTGCAAGAAAGCTTGTTTAAATTTTGCTTTTTTGTGAATTATCGCATATCCTTCAACATCAAGTCCGCTTACTGGATCTTTAGCCTTGGGGATTTTATAGAGATCATCAGCAATTTTGACTGCTGTATCTGGAAGCCTAAAGGTTTGCTGCCAGTTAGTTGGCGATAAGGATGGTAATGTAGTAACTTGAGAAAGTTTCACAAAAGCAAAACTTTTTCCTACGATTAAGAGAAGCAATACTATAGCTAAATAAAGATAGGCAGGAGAACGCATCAATAATAGTAAAGTAACAAAGAAAAAACTTAAAGTCAAGATCAGAGAATAGGCTTTGAAGGTTAGTATTTATTGCTATAGATTTACCTCTGTTATTGAGTATCAAAAATATTTTTTTCTATTAGATGTTCTCGAACTATTTGTTTTCTTATCTCTGCTTTTGGTAAAAGATCTTCAATGACTTTTGCATAACGAATGGGATTGTGTATTAAATATAACTCCTCATATTTATTTCCTTTTTCATCATAAAGACTAATCGTGCCAAAGTTAAATATTTTTCCAAGCAGAGATTGTTTCACTTCAACAAGTGCAATCTTTTCTAAAAGGTATTTTTCTTCAGTCTTAAAGATTAATCCTTTCCTGTGATAAATAATAGTTTTCGTAATCTCATAATATTCATTCAACCATTGTAAGATAATGATCACAGTCAGTAGAGTTTTCAGGATTACTAATATAAGAAAAAGCGGGATATTAAATATCCTTATCCCCATTTCTGCTAGTCTAGTTTCATCAAATTCAGATAACAACGCATGGAAGATGATGATTAATATGGCTGCGATTATTTCAAGCAATATTAATTTTAAGAGTAGTATTGAGATACTTAAGCGGATGTTAATGTGTGTAACTTGTATTGTTCCATTATTTCTTTTATTAGTCATCAAGTACATTATACAACCTCTTTATAATTCGTAGCATATTAATGTATTATTTTGATCTACTTGACAAAGAATGACACTTGTTGTTATAAGTTCGCTAGACAAAAAAACAAATCCAGTCTAATGGGTGAGTTGCAGGATTGCAATTGTATTTTTTAGTTATACAACAGTAAGTTTTATTCTCTGAAAGTATATAAAAATTTTCTTCTAAGCTTTTAAATTAAAACTTGGTGATAATCATTGAGTTATTAATACAATTACAACTTTTGTTAGAAGTATTATTTAGGTCATTAAATTTAACTATCTTTATGAGTATTTTGGAAGTAACTGATATTCTAAAAATTAACACTATCACTATTTAGAATAGTACTTTGGATTAAAATACCTATGGGAACATTAAGATTGTCACTGATACGCAGAAGAAGAAAAAGAAAAGCAGAATTAGCGAAACTGCGTCGGCTTTTTCTAAAAGCTAAAACTCAGGAAGAGAAAGATAAAGTGTTTGAGAAAGTATTTAGAATAGCTCCTCATTTGAGCAAAGAAGATTTCTTGTTATCTGTTAAACAATCTCAAAAATAAAGCTACATTTTAAATTGTAATTTGTTAAATAAATTAAAATTCCTAGTCTATCTTCTTTTTTCTACTTTTTTGCTATCTTCAGGTTCTTTTTGGTAGGGAAAAGGTATATAGTGAACAGATGGGCGTCTCACAGCAGCTTGAGGATATTCATCCATTAGATCATAAATTTCGCGGGGTAAACCTACTTCAACAGGTAATCCTAGTTTTTTTGCCTCTTCATATTCAATTGGATAATCATGTGTCCATTGCCCTCTTGTTAATGCATTAGCTATCAATTTTGCTTTTTCTTTTAGTACTCCATTTTCCATTAAGATGGAGATTACTGTTTCTTTTACTTGTTTAATAGCTTTTTCTGCAATATTTGCCAGTATTAAAGTTTTATCATCCAGATTTTTCGTGGGTTTTTTCTTAATAGTATCGAGTATAGAAGCGGCGGGATATTCACCGAGCTGAGGATCAAGAGGACCCAAAACAGCATTTTCATCCATGACAATTCTATCTCCTGCAAGTGCAATTAATGTTCCTCCTGACATAGCATAATGAGGAATGAAAACTGTTACAGGAGCTTTGTGTCTGACTAAAGCTCGCGCAATTTGTTCTGCTGCCAATACCAAACCTCCCGGTGTATGAATTATAAAATCAATGGGTACATTTTTGGGTGTAAGACGTATTGCTCGTAATACACTTTCAGAATCTTCAATATCAATGAAACGAGAGAAAGGGATTCCTAAGAAAGAAAATATTTCTTGTCTGTGAATTAAAGCAATGACTCTGCTTTTTCTTTTTCTTTGCAGAGTATCAATTATTTTGTCTCTTCGCGCCTCAAGCCATTTGCGCTGAAGAATCGGACTAAGAGTTGCAAAAATAAATAACAACCACAAAATATCAAATACTGTAATTTGCATAATATGATTATATACCTATTGGTGATGAACATCAAAAATTATATTATTTATTTTTCTTCTGTATCTGTTGCCAAAGCCAGATACCCAACAGTATTGCATCTATTAAAATAACTATCCAGAAAAGTGATACGAATATTCCAAATCCTCCCCAGTTCATCATACCACCATTCCAATATCCCATCATTTAAGATTCACCTCCCTTCTTAATTTTTTCTTGCTCAATTTGCTCTGCAATTTTTTTGCTTTTCAAAAAAACTGTGTTAAGAGGTATATTGAGTTCAGTAGCAAATTGTCCAAGCACCATTTTTTGTAAATGGGTTGGTAAGTGAGATTTCATTTTCTGAAATATTTCTCTATGCCCTCCCAAGATAATAAAATGTATATTTTTGTCTTTTACAAAATCATCGATTACTTCAGCAATAAATTGAAGATGGCGATGAAGATGATCCTCGATATGACGAAAAATTTTATCACTTCTTCCATAGTAGTGTTCTTCATTTGCTCTTACTTTTTGCGGAACATTTCCATTAAATACGTCTTTATGTTCTTCTATCTCTCCCAAATGAACAGTAAAAATCCGTGCTTTTTTATGATCAACAAGGAGCACTAGATATTTTGTATATGTATCTAAAGCTTCGAGTATTGGTTTAAGATATGGAGCGTGTAAGATAACGCAAAGTGGCGGAAGATAAAACTCAAAATCAAGTACTTCGAATAACTTTTCTCCGGCTGAGAAAAAAACAATGCTTCTTTTGCCTCGACTGTCATATTGTTCTTTAAGAAAACTTATGATGCGATCAATATCTTTTTTAAATGCTTTTTGTTCATCTTTGGTAAGAGACTGGTGGATAAGAGAATGGAATTGGGAAACAACAACATTTGTATGAAATGTTTTCTTCTCAGCAGTGCCTAAATAAACTGAAAGAACTGGATAGGGTAAATTCATCAGTTTTTGTAATTGTTTAATTTTTACAGTTATGTTTGTCTTAGTCATATGACTCCATTCACGCTTTTTAGTTTTCTTGTCTCTATAATGGGAGTTATTTGTACAGACTTAAGTTTATGAAGATAAATTCTTCCATTTCTTTTTACTCCTGAGATAAGTTTTTGATCCCAAATATTCTTACCTAGTGGTACAACAATTCTTCCTCCTTCCTTAAGTTGTTGAATCCAGGTTTGTGGAATATGGGGAACAGCCGCATCTACAACAATCGCATCAAAGGGTGCGAACTGCGTAAGTCCGTCAAGACCATTACCAGTAATTACATGCACATTTGTATAGCCTAATTTAGTTAGAGTATTTGTTGCCTTTTTAGCAAGTGCTGGGAGAATCTCTATTGTATAAACTTCCTTGGCAAGATGTGATAAAACAGCGCTCATGTATCCTGTTCCTGTTCCTATATCTAATACTTTTTCTGTTCCTTTTAGTTTTAGCGCTTGCACCATCAAACCGATAAGAGAGGGCTGGCTTATTACTTGACCAGCGCGTGTGGGTAGAGTGATATCCAGATACGCTTCATCTTTATATTTTGACGGTACGAAAAGATGTCGTGGTACAGTCTCCAGAGCATGCAAAACTCTCTTATCCACTACACCTAAAGGTTTTATATACTCTTCAACTAAAATTTTTCGCAACTGTTCATCAAGTTTAGGTCGCTTTCTAATAGTCTTTTTTTTTGCTGATTCTTCAATCTTTCCCCATTTTTGAGGAGTAGTAAAGTAATCAGGATGAGTGCGTATTGATGCGTGAGAATAGTATTCACTATCACTTTTGAGATGTTTGCCTCTATATTCTTCTAATTTTTTATCTATTCGATCAAAAACTTCTTCAATGAGAGCTTCAGGAGATTCCCATCCTTCACATCTAGCATATAGTGGTTTGTAAGGCAATCCCAGTAGGATATCACTATCATAAAATCCATTTCTTCTATGCATATTAATATTAAATCGTAGCAAAACAGGATCTGTATTAGTAAAAGGAATGCGTTTTGCGATTTGTTTGACTCTTCTCTCGATAAGATGAAGCCATTTATCCGAGAGAGAACAATTTTTAGCAGTAATTGTGTAAATCATAGATGACAAAAACAAAATACTTCAACTGAGATTTTCTTGCAAGGATGATAATCACTAAATTTTTGTGATAATAGTTACAAATTTGAGCATTTGGACAGGAATAAATGTTAAAATACATCTATGTCTTTTTCTTCTTCAACTTCTCTTAAAGTAGAGAGTTTTTTCACACAGTATAAATTTATAAGATATAAAAAAGATGAGATCCTTTTTCGCGCAGAAGATACACCACCGGGAGTTTATTATTTAAAAAGTGGTTTTGTCAAGCAGTATATTGTTTCTAAAGAAGGTAGCGAGTTAATACTTCACATATATGGTCCAGGATCTTTTTTTCCAATGATGTGGGTAATTGGAGAGGTACCCAATGAATATTTCTATACTGCAATGACAGCTTGCACAACATTTCGAGCGCCAACGGATAAAACAAGACAATTTTTGGTGGAGAATCCTGATGTGGTTTTTGATTTGACAAAAAGATTGTATTTGGGAGTTGATGGATTGCTAAAGCGAATCGAAGATCTCTCTCTTGGAACTGCTTATACACAAGTAATCTCTGTACTGCTTTACCTGGCGCAACATTTTGGTAAGAGATGGGGGAAGAGCATAGTGATACCTTATAAATTCACCCATCAGGATATTTCAGCAATTATGGGAACTGTTCGTGAGACAGCTACCAGAGAATTAGATAAATTGGTGAGAGAAAAACTTATTCTTTACGAAAAACATTCTATCATTATTCCAGACATAGAGAGACTTCGAAAAAAGCACACCTTTAGAAGATAATTCTACTATTCTGTGATATCTGTTACATTTTTTCTGTGATAAATATCATTGTAATCTGTTCCTTTTTCCTTTTATAGTGGTTTCGTGGTAGAAGAAAGGAGGTGAGAGGTATGGCAGATAGTTTATTACCACGAAGGCTATGGAGTCTTCCAACAATTACTTTTCCCTCACTTCTTGAAGATGTGTTTGAAGAGGTAGAAGAGTTGGTTCCGGCAACCATCTGGCCTTCGACTACTTATCTACAAGGGTTAAGTATATCAGAAGATGATAAAAATGTATATGTAGAAGCAGCAGTTCCAGGTGTTGATCCCAAAGAAATTGAAGTAACATATGAAAATGGTGTCTTGACCATCCGTGGTGAAAAAAAGGAAGAAGAAAAAGGAAAGACATTTAGAAGAAGAGCAACAAGATCTTTCTTCTATCGGATATCACCTGGAGACGTTGATCCTAATAAAGAGCCAGAGGCAGTATGCAAAAACGGTGTAATGACTGTTACTTTTGCCAAAGTGCCAGAGGCCAAACCCAAAAAAATTGCAGTCAAAACTGCATAACTGAATACATGCTGGCAGACAGAATATGTTTGCAATGCAATCGAGGCAGTCTGCCAGCATGAAGAATTTATCTATAGCGATGTATTGTGTTAATAAAAGTATATGGAAAAGATATATATTCATACAACAAAAAATAAAGAAGTTGTTGATGTTACGGATCATATTAATAAAATACTTGCTGGGAAAAAGAGAGAGGGCATCTGCCATTTATTTCTCCCACATTCAACTGCGGGATTAACAACAGCAATCGATAATAATAACTATGAACTTGATCTTATAGATGCTTTTAATATAGCACTTCCGCATTTTAAAGAATTTGGACAAAGATATACACAGAGTCATATTTACAACCGTCTTCCTGATCATATAATCTCATCATTTCTAGGTACATCGTTATCAGTTCCAGTAATTGGTAAGAAAAGTGCATTGAGTGAATTTCAGTGTTGTACTTGTTGAGTTGAATGGACCGCGTAAGCGTATGTTATGGATAGAATATGAGTAAGGAGAAAATATGTATTTCAAGAATCGCCAAGAAGCAGGAAAACTGCTGGCACAAAAGTTAAAAAAATATAAAGGAAAAAATGTCGTTGTTTATGCTCTTCCCCGAGGAGGAGTCGTAACGGCTGTGGAGATAGCAAAGTACCTTAATGCTCCACTAGATCTTATTATCACTAGGAAAATTGGACACCCCTACAATCCGGAGTATGCGATTGCTGCAGTAGCTGAAAATGGCGACCTCATCGGTTCAGAAAGAGAGCTTGAGTTGGTTGATAAAGAATGGCTGAGAAAAGAGATTGAGCATCAAAGATTGGAAGTAAAACGCAGGAGAGAAAAATATCTTGCAGGAAGAGAAGAGATAACTGCTGAGGGCAAAACTGCAATTCTTGTTGATGATGGAGTTGCAACAGGACTTACCCTGCGTGCAGGTATTAGGGAGCTTTTACAGCGACATCCACAAAAAATTGTTGTTGCTGTTCCTGTTATTCCTATTTCTACAGCAGAGATCATTAAAAAAGAAGCAGAAGAGCTAGTAGCTCTTACTATTCCATCAGATAATGAGTTCTTAGGTTCAGTCGGAGCATACTATGAGGACTTCTCACCAGTAGAAGATGAAGAGGTGATAAAAATACTCAAAGCATATGATAGACAAAGAAAGGAAAAAGCAAAACAGATTTCATCGCCAATAGTAGCTGAGCAGATTGATCCGATACTTTTTTCTTTTTCTACTCATAAATATATGGTTGAAAAATTAAAGGAAATACCTAATCTTAGTATTGGGAAATTTGATCTAGAACGTTTTCCCAATAGAGAACTACATCTTATACTACATACTCATGTGGCAGAGAGAGAGTGTATAGTTCTTGGATCTATTGCACCAGCCGAGGAGAATCTTGTTTCTTTTCTTCTTTTATGTCATACACTAAAAAAAGAAGATGCTCATAATATAACTGCAGTGCTTCCTTATCTTGCTTACTCACGTCAAGATAAGAAAGAATACCAACGAAGCTATGCTACAGCATTGATAGGTGACTTGCTTAAGGCTTCAGGAGTAGATCAAGTTATTACTGTTGATGTTCATAGTTTGCATATAAAACAACTTTATCCAATTCCTCTGATCTCACTCTCACCAGCCAAAATTTTGGCAGAAGAAGTGCGAAAACTGAACATCAAAGATATAACAATTGTTGCTCCCGATGAAGGTGCAATCAAGCGTGCAGAGGCAGTCAGGAGAGAGGCAGGGATTAAAAATGAACTTGCATATGTAATCAAAAAACGAACGGCAAATGGTCTAAAGCTGTTAGAACTTCATGGAAAACTCAGTAAGACTGTGGCCATCGTTGATGATATTTTGGATACTGGGAAAACTCTTCTTGCCTGCTGTAAAAAACTCCAAGAAAAAGGAGTACAAAACATTTATATTATGGTAACTCATGGCCTTTTTAGTGGAAAAGAATGGGAAGAACTCTGGAATTATGGAGTAAAACGAATTTATTGTACAGATACACTTCCATTGCCACGACAGGTATCTTCAAAAAATATTACTGTTCTCTCGATTATCCCCCTTCTCGTTGAAGAATTAAAAGAGGAATATGCAGGAGTATTTACTATTGAAAAAAAAGATAGATATAGTTTTTTTGATTATGACGAACCATGAATGAAATAAAAAAATTAATACAACTACCAGTCAACAATGAAACACTTGAAGGTATGCTAGTAATTCCGTCTCAGGCTAAAGGCATGGTGCTCTTTGCACATGGAAGCGGAAGCAGTAGATTATCACCACGTAATAATTTTGTTGCAGCAGTTTTACAGAGAGCAGGCATAGGAACATTATTAATAGATTTACTCACAGAAGATGAAGACAAGGTTTATGAAACTCGCTTTGATATCGATCTTTTAACCAGGAGGCTGATTGATATTATTAATTGGCTTCAAAAACAACCAGAAACAAAAGACTTAACCATAGGTATCTTTGGTGCAAGTACAGGTGCTGCAGCTGCTCTTATGGCTGCCGCTCATTTAAAAAACAACATTCGTGCTCTTGTTTCACGAGGAGGAAGACCAGATTTAGCAATGGAAGTTCTTGAAAAAGTAGTATCTCCAACATTACTTATAGTAGGAGGAAATGATTATGGTGTTATCGAGCTTAATGAGCGTGCATATAAACGTCTTCAGTGTGAGAAAAAATTAGAGATAATACCAGGCGCAACACATCTTTTTGAAGAGAAAGGAGCATTAGAAAAAGTCGCAAAACTTGCCGCTAAATGGTTTGGTAGGTATTTATGACAGCCAAGAAATTAAAAATAGCTATGATTGCTCCAATTACAGAACGTGTCCCTCCAAAAAAATATGGAGGGATTGAGCGCGTAGTTCATGCCCTAACAGAAGAACTAGTTAGGAGAGGTCACTCTGTAACCCTTTTTGCAACGGGTGATAGTATTACTTCAGCAAAACTTGAATATGTTTATCCTCGTGCTCTAAGGGAAGCAAAAATAAAAGAATTACATGGATTTCATGAATGGACTATTTATCACATCCTTTCAGCTTATATGCAACAGCAAAAGTTCGATATCATTCATGATCACAATAGTCTTTGGGGATTGCTTCCAGCACAGTTTGCAAAGACACCAACGGTGATAACACTTCATGGTCCGATTACTCCTAACAATCGCAGATTGTATGAGAAAGTTACTACTCCATATCTTGTAGCAATCTCTAAGTCCCAATCTCAACACGTTCCAAGTATTAAAATTACAGATACCATATATAATGGGCTTCCTTTAGAGAACCATCCCTTTGGTAAAACACATAAAGGATATTTGCTTTTTGTAGGTAGAATATCTATGGAAAAGGGAACACATTATGCGATTGACGTAGCCTCCGATCTTCATCTTCCACTTATTATTGCAGCTAAGCTAGATGAAGTGGACAGAGAGTATTTTAAGGAATACATTGAGCCAAGAATTAATGGTGAGCAAATAAGATGGATTGGAGAGGTAGATGAGGTAGAGCGTAATAAATTGATGAGTGGTGCAATGGCATTACTCCATCCTGTAACTTGGAGAGAGCCTTTTGGTCTGACATTGATTGAGGCAATGGCTTGTGGTACACCTGTCGTAGCCTTTAATAAAGGATCAATTCCTGAGATTGTCATTGATGGAAAGACAGGATTTGTAGTGAAGGATGTTGAAGAGATGATATTAGCGATCGCCAAGATTTCACAAATTGATAGAAGAGAGTGTAGAAAGCATGTTCTCCAACACTTTACAGCTACAAAAATGAGTGACAATTATGAACAATTATATTTGCGTATCTTAGAAAGGAGATCTCTATGAGAATTGTTTTTGTAGGTGATGTTATGTTAGGAAGACTGGTAAATGAAGTATTAAAAAAAGAACCTCCAGAGTATCCATGGGGTGATACCTTGCCTATTTTTAAAAATGCTGATCTGAGGATTTGTAACTTAGAATGTGTTCTCTCTGATATTGGTGAGCCATTTCCCAGAGAAAAAGTTTTTCATTTTAGAACGGATGAGAAAAATATTAAAACACTTCTTGCAGCAGATATTGGTATAGTATCTCTTGCCAACAACCACGTACTTGATTATGGATATAGTGCTTTACTTAGGATGATAAAAGTCTTAGGTGAGCATGCTATTAACTATGCTGGTGCAGGATTAGATATTTTGGAAGCAAAAGAACCCGCTATTTGCAGCGTAGATTCTCAAAATGTAGGTTTTATTGCATTTACCGATAATGAACCAGAGTGGGCAGCAGAAGAAAATAAGCCGGGAATATTTTATGTGACAATAAACGAGCAAGACAGAAGAGCGCAACAACTTTTTGAAATAATTCAGAAAACTCGTGATGACGTGGATCTTTTGATTGCTTCAGCACACTGGGGACCAAATTGGGGATATAGACCACCCAAGGAACATATTTCTTTTGCGCATCATTTAATTGATGTGGGGGCTGATATTGTATTTGGGCATTCACCCCACGTTTTTCGTGGAATTGAGATTTATAAAAATAAAGTTATTCTGTATTCAACAGGTGATTTCATTGATGATTATGCAGTGGATGAGATTGAGAGAAATGACGAGTCATTTATATTTTATTTTGAAACTAATAGAAATAACATCACTCGTCTTATTTTGTATCCAACAATTATCAATTTTTTTCAAGCGCGTTGCGCAAAAGAAAGGGGAAGAGAAATTGCCAATAAAATGCAGAATTTGTGCTTTGAATTTGCAACGAAGACAATGTGGCATGATGCGAATAATTTTTTGGAGGTTTATCTATGAAATCATATACAATTTCTCCTCATACTGCTGATGTACGATTAAAAATCAGAGGAAAAACCTTAGAAGAAATTTTTCTCAATGCCTTGGAAGGTATGAATAGAATTTTGATTAAAAATTATGAGAAATATTTAAATGAACACGCTATTGTAAAAGAGATGACAATTTCCTCATTTGATACGACAACTCTTTTAATTGATTTTCTCTCCGAAATACTGACACTTTCTTACATAAATAAAGCTATTTTTCATACCGTTTCATTTTTAGAGATTGGACCAAATACTCTTCACGTACGTTTAATAGGAGGAAAAGTAAAATCTTTTAAGAAAGATATTAAAGCAATATCTTACCACGAAGCAGAGATACGACGAAATCAAAAAGGGGAGTACGAAACAACACTTGTTTTGGATATTTAAGAAAATAAGATGAAAACTCTAAAAGAAATAATAATCAAAATAAATAATTTTACATGGAAAATTCCCACATCGTATCGTTCTGATATGAGGGTTCCAGCGATTATTTTTGCTACAGAATCCATGCTTGATGAGATCCTAAAGGATCGATCGCTCGAACAACTTATCAATGTAACAACACTGCCTGGTATAAGAAAAGCAGCCTTTGTGATGCCTGATGTTCATGAAGGTTATGGATTTCCTATAGGAGGAGTAGCAGCAACAAAGTATCCAGATGGAGTTATTTCTCCTGGTGGTATTGGCTATGATATCAATTGTGGGGTGAGACTTCTTCGTTCAGAACTATTCTACAATGACATACGTCACCATCTAGAAAAATTATCCAAACATCTTTTTCGTGAAATTCCATCAGGAGTAGGACATACTGGATCACTAAAACTGGGCGTGGAGAAATTAGATGCAATACTCCAGGAAGGAGCACATAGACTGATTAAAGAAGGATATGGAGAAGAAATAGATACACATTATATAGAATCATATGGGGTTTTAGATAATGCAGATCCAAGCGTTGTCTCTGATAACGCCAAAAAGAGAGGACAAGATCAGCTTGGAACAATTGGGGGAGGAAATCACTTTGTTGAAGTTGATAGGATTGATGAGATGTTTGATGAGCAAACTGCAAATGAGTTTGGTTTGCAATATAACCAAATAGTGATTCTTATTCATACTGGATCGCGTGGATTAGGTCATCAAGTAGCTACAGATTATGTTCGTCTTATTAACCAGGCAATGATGCGTTATGGTATTTCGGTACCTGATAGAGAACTAGCGTGTGTTCCTCTTTCCACGAATGAAGGTAGAAATTACTTTAACGCTATGGCAGCATCCGCAAATTTTGCATGGGCAAATAGGCAAATGATTACCTATGAGATTCGTCGAGTATGGAAAGATATATTTGGAGATTCGGGAGGAAGACTTTCTGTTTTCTACGATGTTGCTCACAATATTGCAAAAATTGAAGAGCATGAGATAGACGATATTCAAGAGAAGGTAATCGTTCATAGAAAAGGAGCTACTCGTGCATTTCCCCCTTTTCATCCCGAACTAGTGGGTGAGTATCAAAAGACAGGGCAGCCTGTAATTATACCAGGGAGTATGGGAACAGCATCTTATGTATTAGTAGGTACATTAAAAGGAAAAGAAGCATTTTACTCAAGTTGTCACGGTGCTGGAAGACTCATGTCACGTCATCAAGCAAGAAAGATGATGCAAGGTAGAGAGTTGCAGCGAGAACTAAAAGAAGAAGGAATATATGTTCAGTCAGATTCTGTCGCTGATCTCGCTGAAGAAGCACCATTTGCCTATAAAAATATAGATGAAGTAGTTGAGGTTGTTGATAAGCTAGGTCTTGCAACTAAAGTGGCAAAGCTCAAACCGCTCATAGTAGTAAAGGGATAATATGAAAAAGAAAGCAATTTATTCCAAAGATTTAGGTATTGATCTAACATCCAAAAAGGAATCAGAACTTTTTAAGTGGTTTCTTGCGTGTCTTCTTTTTGGAAAACCTATCCAGCAAGAAGTTGCCAAAAAGGCATATCTAGAATTTGTAAAAGAAAATCTGACTACGCCAGATGCGATACTTTCCGCTGGGTGGGATAAACTCGTTCAAGTATTAGATAAAGGTCATTATGTTCGTTATGATTACTCTACTGCCGATAAGTTGCTTGAGATCTCAGAAGAATTGCAGAAAAGGTATGGGTCAGTGACAGAGCTTATTCGACAATCAAAAACAGTATCAGATCTCTCAAGACGTTTACAAGAATTCAAGGGTATTGGGCCAACCACTGCTAGAATTTTCATTCGGGATATTCGTGATATTTATTATTAATTTTTTATGAAGCTTAAATTTCTCTATACTGGGTAGAGTGGTCAAACACTGGGTGTTGGAAAATCAAACAGGCTTGAAAGCTTTCTTTATATTCAAAATAGAAGCAGTATCCTGATTGATGTTACGCACAACTTTAGACAACAAGCGACAACGATTGAAAATATGGAATGACAGTAGAATTGTAAATTACTTTGCAAAGGGTAGTGAGAAATAAAATGTACTTCCCTTATTCTTTTTGCTTTTTACCCAGATTTTGCCTTTATTTTTTCTTATAATCTCTCGAGCGATATATAATCCAAGTCCAAAACCTTTAATTTTGTCTTTATTTTTGTCTTTGGACCTATAAAATCTTTCGAAAATATGGGGTAAATCATAAGATGCAATACCTAATCCAAAATCTTCAACTGCAACAATTGCTTTTGTTTTATCGTTTAGAAGGTGGACGATAATTTTATCAGCATTGGGTGAGTATTTAATTGCATTTGTGAGCAAATTAACAATTACTTGTTCGATTCTATTTTTATCTGCGAGAACTTTTTGTTCAATTTTTCCTTCTATTTCTATATGGTGTTTTTCGGTAGTGTGTTGGATATCCATGACAACTTGATGGATTAAGGTATTCAGGTCAAATATCTCAAACTTGAACTCCATTTTTCCCGAGTCTAATCTCGCAACATGTAAAAGATCATCTATTAGCTCTATGAGTCTTTTTGTCTCTCTAATAATATTGGATATGAGGTGAATATTTTGTTTGTCTGATTGTTTGCTTAAGCGCTTCTCCAAGATTTGCGCATAGGCAAAAAGAGTTGTGATAGGAGTTTTTAATTCATGTGAGGCAATACCAATGAAGATGTCTTTTTGTCTTTCGATTTCCTTTATCCTTGTAATATCATGAAATATTTGTACGAAAAACTTGTTTTTGCCATTCTTTTGTATGGGAAAGTATACTGCATGTACGGGAAACTCTTCGCCGTTTTTTTTTCTATTAATAACTTTACTAGTAGTGAATGTTTTCCCTTTTAGGAGATTATTCCATAATGTTTTATGTACGTGTCGTGGAGTTTGATCACTTTTCAAAAATCTTGGGTTTTTACCTTTTACTTCCTCGAAAGTATAACCTGTTGTTTTTTCCCATGCGGGATTGACATAATAAATTCTGCCTTTCGTATCAGTGATGAGCACAGGATCAGGCATAGCATCAGTAAATTCAGCAAAGACTATTTCATCATTTGATGAAACTTTGATTTTTTTGATTTTTTTCTCTTGATCCAAAATAGTTCTGATGTCTTCATATTTATAACGCCGTACTCCTCTTTTTCCGATTCTAATTGCTTTTAAAAGACCTTCTCTATCCCAGTTGCGAAGAGTTGCTGGTGTGCATTTGAGGATCTTACTGACTTCATGAATAGTAAGAAGTTCTGAGAATGACTCTTGTGTTTTTTTCATGATATCAATTTACAATAAAATATAATATTTTATAAATATTTTCAACAAACAAAAAAGAAACCCATTTGTACTTACTACTCATGGGTTTCTTTATCGTCATCTCTGATGATTAGTAATTTCTGCGTTGATTTCCGCGTTCTCTTCTCCCGTGTCGATTGCGTTCTTCTCCTCTTTTACTAAAATTACTTCCACCAGAAAATCTGTCTTCTCTTGGTTGTTGGGGTCTGGCAACATCAACTGCAATTTTGCGACCATCAAGCATCTGTCCATTGAGCTCTTGTTTGGCTTTTTCTGCTTCTTCTTCAGTAGACATCTCAACAAAACCAAATCCTTTTGATTTCCCCGACATTTTATCTGTTATTACGTTTGCAGATACAACAGTACCAACTTGTGAGAAAAATTCCGCAAGAGTTGAATCTGTGGTTGCCCAAGCAAGACTCCCAACAAATAGTTTTTTGTTCATTATGTTTGTCACCTCCTTCTTTCATTCACTCTCTGACAAACTGAACTAGTACATCATCAACTATTTGTTAGGATAGTAAGAAGCTAGCAGTTATCAAAAGAAGTTCTAATGATACCTGTATTATACACTATTCTTTTTCCGCAGTCTATTTAGACAACATTTCTGTATAATATCCTCAGGAAAGGTTGCGAAATGATTTTTTAAGGATCTAGAGAAAGAGAAGATGATACTTGAATTATACTAGATCAGGTGGAAAAATTTTATGAATAATAATCGTCCTCTTGTTTTTGTTGTTCATAAACATGATGCGACTACGCTACATTTTGACTTTCGGTTGCAAATTGGAGACGTGATGCCATCATGGGCAATTCCTAAAGGTCCAACACTTGATCCAGCGATTAAGCGGCTAGCTATTCAAACTACGGATCATAGTCTTGAGTATCGAAATTTTGAAGGTGTTCTGCCAGAGGGATCATATGGAGCAGGTCCTGTGATGATTTGGGATGAAGGGTATTACTTTCCGGAAGTTGAAATAGCTAAAGGTATAAGAAAAACTGTAGAAGATACTAACGAGGGTACAAAAATAATGCTTGAAGGCCTGAAAAAAGGAGAAGTCAAGTTTAAATTATTCGGTAAAAGACTTAAAGGTTCATTTACACTTGTAAGAATAAAAAATTTCAAAAAACCAAATACTTGGCTTCTAATTAAGCATAATGATGAGTATGTGGTAAAGAACTTTGATGCTCATGACCAAAAATTTGATAAATCAGTTGTTTCAGGAAGGACAATGGAGGAAATAAGAAGCTCATAAGAATACCAATTAACTATCTACGTTTGAAAAGTTTGTTCAACTCTAATGTGTTGAGAGTAATCTGTGTTGGCCTTCCATGAGGACATGTAGTATTGTTCTTTGTTTTTTCTAATGTTGTTACTATTTCTTTCATTTGTTTGGTAGAGAGTTTATCACCGGATTTAACCGCTGCTCTACAGGAGATAAAAGTTAGCATTCTCTGGGTTGGGAGATCAATATTTTTTATTTCAGATTTTTCGGATAGGTCAGAGAGAAAATCTTTTATTACTTTCTCTAAATTGCGTCCCTTAAAAATTTGAGGAATTGTTCTTATTATGATTGAATTTCCTTGAAAGCTTTCGAATGAAAATCCCAGTTCATTAAAAATACTTTGATGTTCTTCTAAAAGTTGTTTTTCATGTAGAGAAAGATCGAGAATATATAAATCTGGTAGCTCGTAAATCAGCTTCTTTTCTTTTTCTTGGATAAAAGCATTAAAGAATTGTTCGTAAAGTATGCGTTCGTGTGCAGCATGTTGATCTATGAGTAGAATACCGTTTTTTGTAAGAGTAAGAACATATGCGTTTTCAATTTGTATGAATGGAGCATTTTTTAAGAGATTTCCCTCTATATTTTTTTCAGGCATGAGGATCATTTGCTTTAATAATTGTCCTGTAATTGATTTGGTTTCAGTAAGTTTTGCAGAGTATTCTTCTCTAAATGCCGCAAGTCTAAATGTTAGATTATTTTCATTAAGAGTTTGCAAAATAGCATTTTTGGTAACATCAAATATGTGTTTGGGATTAATAAAAGAAATATGTTCTTTTCTAGGATGTATATTAACGTCAACAATTTCTGCAGGAACTCTAAAATAAAGCAAGAAAGCAGGGCTGTATGATGAGGGAAGAAGGGATCCAAATGCTTCCTTGACTGCTAGTGATATCATGCGATCAGACACAGAACGATTATTTACAAAAATATATTGTTTTTGATTATATTTGGTTGCGATGTTTGGTTTTCCTATATATCCTGTGATTTCTACATGTCCATCTGCAAATTTGAGAGGTATAAGTTGTTCAAAAAACGATATACCAAGAAGAGTTTTTATTCTTTCAGAGACATCTAATTTTTTTGATAAATCAAAAATCGTTTTTTTATTGTGAGTGAATACAAAATGAATTGAAGGATACGCAAGCGCAAAGTTTACCATCATCTCGATAATGTGACGGAATTCTGTCTTATCGGATTTAAGAAATTTTTTTCTTACCGGAACATTGAGAAAAAGATTATCAACACTCACTATTGTTCCGGGAGGCATTCCTATAGGAGACATTGTTTCTACAATTCCATGCTTTACTCTGACAACTGTCCCTTCAGGATAATTGTGGAGACGGCTTTTTATTGTCAAAGTTGATATGGATGCGATTGATGATAATGCTTCTCCTCTAAAACCCAGTGTCTTTATTCCAAGAAAATGATCTTCGTTATTAATCTTGCTAGTAGTGTGGGGAAGAAAGGAAAGAGCTACATCTTCTTTACTCATACCTTCTCCATTATCAATAACAGTTATCCTTTTAAGCCCTGCGTCTTCGATGTGAACTTCAACTAAAGAAGCATGTGCATCAATTGCATTTTCTACAAGTTCTTTAACAGCATATGATGGTCTCTCTATTACCTCACCAGCGGCAATTTTTGCTACTACATGTTCAGATAACTGAATTATTTTTTGCATTGGGATGATGGCTCACATGATAGTATAAGCAAGCCTTATCTGCAATAATTTCGAAGTTTAATCAGCTTCTAAATATTTATTTGATTGCGAAAGCATTTTTAGCTTGTCTTTTATTACTGCAAGTTTATTTAGGGCTTCAAGAGGAGTCATTGTCGCCAAATCAATATTTTCAAATTCTTTATAAATAATGTGATCAAGAATTGTTTTATCTGCCATACTCGATGTGGCTTGTTCTGTTCTTTCTGTGAAATATTGTTTACCTCTTTCTGTAACTTCTCTAAATTCTAGTGTTTGGAGTATTTCATATGCTTTAGTAATTACTATATCTGGAACTCCAGCAAGTTTTGCTACAGCGACTCCAAAACTATGCGATGCTGCGCCGGGAAGAAGTGTATGGAGAAAAACAGGTTGACCTTTATCTTCAGTAACTGCCAAATGAAAGTTTTTGATTTGATTTGGATAATCTTGTTCAAGAGCTTGTAATTCATGGTAGTGTGTTGCGAAAAGTACCTTTGGTGCTGGTTTGATATGTTTTACAAGGTATTCCGCAACTGCCCAAGCAATTGAGATACCATCATATGTACTTGTTCCTCGACCTATCTCATCCATAATGATCAATGAATTACTCGTAGCATTGTTAAGAATATAAGCTGTCTCTACCATCTCAACCATAAATGTTGAAAGCCCAGCGCTAATAACATCAGAGGCTCCAGAGCGTACAAAAATTCTATCTACTATACTTATATGAGCAGATTTAGCAGGAACAAAACATCCAATCTGTGCCATAAAGACAATAAGTGCTACTTGGCGAATGAATACAGATTTTCCTGCCATATTTGGTCCAGTGATTAAAAGAAGTGACTGACTTACATTGTCTAATGTGACATCATTTGGTACAAATGGTGTTTCTACTAATTTTTCAACGACCGGATGTCTCCCTTCCTTAATACGTATTTCACCAGAATAAATGATCTTTGGTTTAGTGTATTGTTCTTTCTCTGAAAGATAGGAAAAAGAAGATAGACAATCAATTACTGCAATACTTTCTGCTGCCTTCTGAATATATTCTGTATTCTTTAAAACAGTCTGCAAGACTTCTGAAAATATTATGTACTCAAGATTATTAATTTCTTCTTCAGCCGTGAGAATAATTTCTTCGTGTTCCTTTAATTCTTTAGTAATGAATCTTTCAGCATTTACAAGAGTCTGTTTTCTCATATAATCAGTTGGAACTAGGTGAAGGTTTGCTTTAGATATTTCAATATAAAAACCAAAAACTTTATTAAATCTTACTTTGAGTGATCCTATTCCTGTTCTTTCTCGCTCTTTTTTCTCAAGATTTGCTATCCATTGTTTGCTTTTTTGAATACGTTCTCTTAAATTGTCAAGACTCTTGTTGACACCTGAACGTATCATTTTCCCTTCTTTTGTAGATAGAGGAGGCTCATCAACGATAATTTTGTCTATATAGGAGATTAGTTTCTCAAGATCATCAGAAATAGATGAGAGTTGTTTTTTTATAAGTATTGAGTTCAAAGAATGCATTAAGGTTTTGATATGGAGAATAGCTTTTAGTGCATGTTTGAGATTGACAAGATCGCGAGCATTGCCGATATTTACTGATAGACGAGAGAGGAGTCTTTCAATATCTGGAATATGTTTAAGATTTTCTCTCAGTTGATCTCTGATTTCTGCTTGCTTGCAAAACTCTTCAACAGCATCTAATCTATCTTCAATAGCTTTTTTATCAATAAGTGGCTTTTTCATCCACTGTTTCAACATTCTACCTCCCATTGCAGTGATTGTTTGATCGAGTACACTAAGAAGTGATCCTCGTGTATCGTGTTCTCTGATTGTTGAGAAGAGTTCAAGATTGATCATAGTGGATCGATCTAGAATGAGTCCATCCTCTTTACTAAGTGGAGAAATTCGTCTGATGTGAGCAATATCCCCTTTTTGCGTCTCTTTAAGATAACCAAGTAGTACAGCAGCAGTTTCAATCGCATAAGGCTTTTCCCCCAAACCAAACCCTTCTAATGTCTTTATGCCAAAATGCTGTTGGAGATATGATTTTGCGTCAGTAGTGAAACTTTCAAATTTTGCATAAGGAAAAATATTGATTCCTTTTATTTTTTTGATGATTTTAAGTACACTTGGCTCATTGTAGAGGTCATCAGGTAAAATGCACTCAGATGGTTGAAGATAAGAAAGTTCTTCAATAAGTATTTTTTCTAAGGATTCAAATTCTTGTTGAGTTGTTGCAAAAAAACCAGTAGAGAGATCGGCTGCTGCAATCGCAAGTATGTTGTCAACTATTTTAATGCTTACAATATAGTTATTTTCTTTTTTATCGAGAGCTTGTTCGTCTATGAGTGTTCCTGGAGTGATAACGCGTACGACATCGCGTTCAACTAGACCCCGTTTATTGGGAGGAGAAAGCTGTTCACAGATTGCGACTTTATAGCCAGATTTAACCAGTTTAGCAATGTAATTATCAACAGCATGATATGGAACTCCAGCCATGGGTATTCGTCCATCTTTGCCTCCAGATTTTCCGGTAAGAGTGATATTGAGGATTTGTGATCCAATATACGCATCTTCATTGAATAACTCATAAAAATCACCCATTCTATAAAAAAGCAGACAATCTTGATACTGCTCTTTTATCTTGCGGTATTGCCGCATCATAGGTGTTGAAAACTCATTCATAGGCAGGATAGTTTATTTTTTATTGAGAATACAATATAACTATACCATATTTTTATGAATAGCGAGGAAAGCTATTTTTTGCTTTCCAAAAAATAACAGATATAGTAATAAATACCATATGAATAATCAGAAAAAGCGTCTTTTTATTGGTACACCGCTTTCTGAAGAGCTATCCTTAGACTTGATTTCTTACACAGAGATATTTGCATCTGATGGAAAGATTGTTCCTAAAGAAAATTTGCATCTTACGTTGTTATTTCTTGGAGTCGTGGAAGAGCCATGTATCAAAGATATAATAATACAGGTTGAACAAGTATTTAAGAATTATCACTCAATTTTCCTCGAAGCAAAAGGAATTACTTGTGTGCCACCAAATTCACCGCGGATGGTTTGGCTTGAGTTTAAGAAAAATCAGATATTTACAAATTTGGTTCAAGATCTTGCAAATACATTATCACAATTTGTTCACCGTAAATTACAGAAAAAACAAGTCATTCCACATGTTACTCTGGTTAGACTTAAAAAAACAACATCAGTAGTCCCTAAAAAGGCTAATCAATACAAAGGAACAAAAAATATGATCATTGATAGTGCTGGTCTCTACGAATCCAAATTTTTGCACAATGAGGTATTCTACAAAAAATTAGAATCCTTTAGCCTCAAAAAATAATCTTAGAATCAATAAAATTTGCATTTTTTACTTCTTTTGTGTATAGTAACGGCTTACTGAATGCGACTAAGCGAACATAGTCTCCGTTTGGCCGTATCCTTCCTGCTCGGGGTAATGTTTATGGCTCTTCCTGTGGCTCAGACAGCGTTAGCCTCAACAAATTTTCCCATTAAACAATCTTTCTCCACACTTGCTTCAACAGATGAGTACTGTTCATATGATTATATGGTCAAACTTTCTAAACTATCTACTTCTCTTACATTGCTTCCTTATACAAAAACAAACACTTATTTAGAAAATTCTATTGTTATTACTGAGTCAAAATTAGAAAAGGTTACAGCAATTGCCAGCGTAAAAACTGTTCTTAAAAAATTTCAAGATAATGATAAAAATATAATTGAAGTGAACAACTTTCCTTCTAAATCACAGACATCTCATCTTGCTTTTTTCAAACTGTCAACTGCAGCATCACCACCAGATTCCTCGGGTCTTAATGCTGATACGCTATTTGCTTTAGTGAATACACATCGGACTAGTATAAATCTTAAAGAGTTTAAAAAGGATCCGAGAATCTGCGAACTTGCTGCTGAACGCGCTACTGAAATTCAAGACGAGATATATGGATCAAGTTACATGCATGCAGGATTTTTTGCTCGCAATCTACCGTATTACGCTACAGAAAATATAATTCATCACTCCACAGAACAAACAGCATTAGATTGGTGGCTTAACTCTCCAGTTCATAGAGGTGCGATAGAAGGTAACTATGAATATGCTTGCGTTGCTTGTTCTGCATATAACTGTTCTATGATATTTACCAATTTTGCTCCTAAGCAAATTGAAACTTACTCTAATACTCAATGATTATTGAAGGACTAGTAATCCCACTAAACTTCCTAGAACAATAGCTAACATACTCAAAAAGAATTTCCAAGCAAACTCCTTTGATCCTTGTAAGTAGCAATAAAGCGATTTGGATAATAAATTAATAGAGTTTGCTAAAATAAATGCAGTCACAGCAAGATTATAATTAATTGTATTGCCTGCAAGTTCAGCAGTATTAATCATAACAACATCGAGTCCAGCAAGTGATCCAATCATTATGGTCAAAAGAAATCCGCTATTTCCAAAAAAAACAAGAGAGATCTTTGAAAATACATTAATTGCTAAGAATATTAGGGTGAATCTGATAGCTGGTCCAATGTTAAATATCTCATGTGACTCAATTTGAAGTTTGGTTTCTCTATTTTTCTTCTCTTCAAGTTTGTGTTTGCGTATAAGAAACAGTGTAATAGCAAAAGCAATAAAAATAATACTAATAAGAGTTGGGATTAATTTAGAAAAGAATATGCTATTGACAGCGATAATGATGATTGCAATCTGAAAGAAACTCGTAAGATTTGCTATTACAGAAGCAGCTAACAGTAAATAAGAATGAGGTGCGGTTTTGCTCTTTTGTGCAAGTGTTTGTGTAGTTGCAGTAGATGAGATAAATCCTCCTGCAATACTTGCCAGAATCCATCCTCTGCTTTGACCTAGTGTTTTTTCCAAAATATAGCCTAAAATATCCACTCCTGTAATCAGTGCTACAATAAACCACACCTTATAGGGATTGAATAACTGAATATCTGTTATCTTTTCTGCAGGAAGATGGAGATTATGTATTAAAGTTTGTATTAAAGGTATTTCAGACAACGCGTAAGTTTTATTGGGAAGAAATGGTAGGATAACAAGCGCAATAACAGCATAGCTAATAAACGCATTGATTTCTTCTTTTTTAATATCTTCGATAAATGTTTGTATTTTTTCTTTTCGCGAAAGAAGAAGAATAATGATAATAGAAAGTGCTATGGTTAAGTGTATGGGTATCACTTCAAAAATTATGAGAAGACCGAGCATAAAGCTATAGATCATTGCAAGCTCAGTTGTAATACCAAAATCTTGTGTTTTTTGGCTATCTAGAACATAGAAAGCGATCAATAACACAAGAAAAGAGCTACTTATCACAAGTGAAAGTGGAAGAAATTCAACCGAGAGAATTCCAGTTAAAGCTCCAAGTCCTGATATGAGGGCGAAACTTCGCAAGCCTAATATAGCAATAGGTTTCTTTCCTGGATCTAAACTCTTTTTTTCATTTATCTCTCTTTCCAGGCCTATGATAGCTCCAAGAATCATCGATAGAGCAATCTTAATAGGAATACTCAATTCTTCCATATGGGATTTATCCCATTATATCTTACTTAACAATTAATAATAAACAAGGATAATAAATTAATTGCTTAAATTTTATAGTAATTTTGGTGAATAGTTTTTGGTTATTTAGGTTTTATAGTTTATAATGTCTCTGAAAAGTAAACGTACTTTTTTATGATAAGAGGAGAAAAATCCTCTGCCAAGTGAGTTTTCTTATAGATAAAGAGATAAAGATATGAATCTTGCAGCACGTATGAGACCACAAACACTTGATGAGTTTGTGGGTCAAGAAGAGCTTGTTGGTGAAGGAAAAATTTTAAGAAGAATGATTGAATCTCGCCAGCTTTCCTCAATTATCCTTTGGGGTCCTCCCGGCAGCGGGAAAACAACCCTTGCCTCAATAATCGCTCATGAGACTGATGCTGATTTTTACCAACTGTCGGCTGTTTCTACAGGAAAGGAAGATCTAAACAAAATAATTAAAATAGCCAAACAGAATGCCATTTTCAAGAAAAAGACTATCCTTTTTCTTGATGAAATTCATAGATGGAATAAATCACAGCAGGATGTCTTACTACCATATGTGGAATCTGGTCTGATTACGCTTGTTGGGGCTACTACAGAAAATCCATCGTTTGAAGTTAATAATGCTCTTCTTTCAAGATGTAAAGTTTTTGTTCTCAAAGGATTGTCTGAAAATAATTTGAAAACAATCATTAATCGAGCGCTTGTTGATAAAGAAAGAGGACTAGGAGTCTATAAAAAGAGAATCAATACTCAAGCAGAAGATTTTCTGGTCCGTATTTCAGGTGGCGATGCAAGGATTGTTCTTAATGCAGTGGAAATGGCTGTTGTCAATTATGATGACAAAACAATTACTGTTGATATCATCAAAGATATTTTCCAGAGCCGCTCAGCAGGACTTTATGACAAAAAAGATGAGGAACATTATAATTTTATTTCAGCATTTATAAAGTCCATGCGCGGAAGTGACGTTGATGCAGCCTTATACTATCTCGCACGCATGCTTGAGTCGGGAGAGGATCCCAAATTTATCGCTAGAAGGATGATAATTTTTGCTTCAGAAGATATTGGTATTGCTGATCGTGGAGCACTGATCCAAGCCAATGCAGGATTTGAGGCAGTCCATAAGGTCGGTATGCCTGAAGCGCAATTGATTCTTGCACATATCTGTATATATCTTTCCTTAGCCAAAAAATCGCGTGCTGTACCAAATGCTTTAGAGAAAGCAAAGTCTGCTGTTTATGAATTTCCGAATGAACCTGTGCCTTTGCATTTAAGAAATGCTCCAACCAAGATAATGAAAAATTTTGGATATGCAAAAGACTATGTATGGTCTGAGGATTATGTTGGTCCAAAAAACAAGAAATCTTTTCTTCCAGAAAAATTAAAAGGAAAAAAATTTTTTGAGAATAATTAATTAGTTAAAACCTAAAATTACAATAGTTTGATCGATTCAAAAGTAAAGAAGAATTTTTTTAAAGATAAATAGAGACTAACGCAAACTAAACTTTCTCATCAAAGATAGATTTATTGTGTATTTTTATTGGTGACACGAATTTCTTTAGAGGTAATTTCTCCATTTTCGATAGTATAAACATATATTTCTCCAAGTCCTATTTCGAGTTTGGCAATATCTTCATCTGAAATATTTTCGAGATACTTAACAAGTGCTCGAAGAGAGTTACCATGCGCTACAATGATCACATTTTTACCTTCATTCAATTTGGGCAGTATTTCATTTTTATAATAGGGGACGACTCGGTTATAGACATCCTTTAATGACTCACCATTAGGTGGTGGATAGTCCCAACTTCGTCTCCATTTAAAAAATTGTTCTTCACCATATTCTTCTTTTATTTTCCATTTATTTTTTCCTGTTAGATCTCCGTAATCTCTTTCATTTAGGGCTTGATGTTTAATGATCTTAATATTGCTCGAGTTTAATTCACTTAAAATATCAGCTAATGTTTGTTGCGCACGTTTAAGAACTGAGGTATACGCAATGTCAAACGTAATATCTTTGATGAGTTGTGCAGCGTTTCGAGCCTGTGCATGTCCTTTTGGGGTTAGGGGAACATCTTTATACCCCGTCCAGAGTCCCAAAGCGTTCCATGTAGATTCGCCGTGTCTTATTAATACTAAGTATGCCATTTTTTGAAAATCTCTTTTCCAGGATAAATTGCCCTATCGCCAAGAATTTCTTCTATACGTAAAAGTTCGTTGTATTTTGCAATGCGATCCGTACGTGAGAGTGATCCCGTTTTTATTTGACCTGTTGCCAATCCTACAGCAAGGTGTGATATAGTTGTATCCTCTGTTTCTCCTGATCTATGTGAAATGATAGTCGTCCATCCTGCTTTTTTAGCCATTTTAACAGCAGCTATTGTTTCAGTAAGTGTTCCTATCTGATTAACCTTGATCAAAATAGAATTTGCTTCTTTGTTTTTTATTCCTCTCTCTAATCTCTTAGTGTTAGTAACGAATAAATCATCTCCCACTAACTGAATTTTTTGTCCCAGAGTGGATGTCAGCTTTTGCCATCCTGTGTGATCATCTTCTGCAAGAGCATCTTCAAGAGAGATAATCGGATATTCTTTTATCATCTCCTGTAAGAATGCAATCATTTCTTCTGTATTCATTTGATGATTATCTTTTTTGAGTATATACGATTTTTTACTATAAAGCTCTGAAGCTGCTATATCTAGCGCTAGGACGACATCTTCTTTGATCTTATAACCTGCTTTTTCTACAGCGGAGATAATAAGATCTAATGCTTCTTTATTGCCATTTAAATGTGGAGCATATCCCCCCTCATCTCCAACAGTTGTAGCATATCCTTTTTCATGAAGAATATCTCCTAATGTATGAAATATATTCGCACCCATTTCTAAAGCTTCTGAGAAAAAGCTTGCTCCGATTGGAAGAATCATAAATTCTTGTATATCAGTTGCTCCAGCCGCGTGTTTGCCACCATTGACAATATTCATCATTGGGACTGGCATGAGAGGAGTTAGTTCCTCAGCCAATTCTTGAAAATAAGCAAAAAGAGGGAGTTTCCTGGAGTTTGCTGCTGCATGAGCGCATGCAAGAGATACAGAAAGTATGGCATTGGCACCTATTTTAGATTTATTCTCTGTACCGTCAAGATCGATCATTAGATTGTCTAACGCTTCTTGTTTTGTAACGTCTTTTCCTTTCAATATTTTAGCAATTGCAGCATTGACATTACTTATTGCTTTTTGCACACTTTTTCCTTGATAGTAGGAGGGATCATTATCGCGTAACTCAAGTGCCTCATGAGTACCCGTTGATGCACCTGAAGGTACTGCAGCGCGTCCCAACGTGCCGTCTTCTAAGATAACATCTGTTTCAATAGTTGGGTATCCGCGAGAGTCGAGTATCTGTCGTGCGTGGATAGATGCAATATTCATATAGAAGTTAGATTAATTATAGATTCTTAAGATAATTTTACAAGAGAGATTAACGTCTATTCTGTAGTTATCAGAAATACTACTTGATTTACAAATTTTGTATTGTGTATAGTAGTGTTTATGGATGATATTAATAGCCAAGAGAGCAAATCAGAAAATACCTCCGATATACAGTCTTCTGTTGCAACAGAGCCTCTTGTAGGAGATGCTGCAGTTTTGCTTAATCTTGAAGAGTTGATCAGAAATCATATTCAAAGTCTTGATAAGCTTAAAGAAGAGCACAAGAAACTTAAAGAGATGTTTGAGGATGCATTTGCGAATAATCCAGTTTATAGAGAAAATGCAGAAAAGGCAAAAGAAGCTGAAAAAATAAAAGCTACTACCAGACAGCAGATTGCCAGTCAGCCCTCAGTTATTAATCTTGCAAATAAAATAAAGGAATTTTCTTTGGAGATCAAAGAGCGACAAGCTGCACTTTCGGATTATCTTTTAGAATATCAACGACTTACTGGATCAAATGAGATTGAAGATGCTAACGGACAAATTCTTGAGATTGTTAACTCTGCAAAGCTAGTCAGGCGATCAGCAAAAAAATAAAATCCCTCATTATTTCTAATCAAAATTCACAGTCTTAAGCTAATCTCTTTCTCATTCCTTACATTTCTCTACTGTATCTCTTAAGCTGGAGTATTATGATTCCAATTAATATTTGAAAGGGGGTGAGCATATGGCAGCTAAAGGAAAATCAAAACGAGGATTTGCCTCTATGCCTGCGGAGAAGCAGCGACTAATCGCAAGTAAAGGAGGAAAAGCTGCTCATGCAAAAGGTACCGCTCATGAATTCACGAGTGAGGAGGCGCGTGAGGCAGGTCGCAAAGGTGGACAAGCAAGACAAAGAAAACGAAGGTAGTTCTGCTAAAAAGTGAGGATACTTCGTAATTATCTCGAGGTATCCTTCGTCGTAGTTATTTTCTGTGAAACTATTTTATTAATATGTCTAGATCAGAAATTTTTTTATGCATTCTTTTGTTTGTAGTTTATTAGTAGTTATTATGCAATTTTTTTATTTCATATGTAATTGATCTTAAGAGAAAGTGTATAGAATAAAAAATGTTGGTAACGATTTCGCTTCTAGCAGATCTCTTACACATTTATCTTTTATCTCTTAAAGTTGAGCAATAAAATGAATCAATATGAATATATTGTCTTGGATTCTTTTTGGACTGATTACAGGTATTATTGCTCATATGCTTGATCCGCGATCAGAAGAAAGTAGCATATTTTCGGCGATTCTCTTAGGAGTTGGAGGAGCTTTGGCAGGAGGTCTTACAGCTAATCTTTTTTTTGGATTAACTTTGTCACAGTTTAATCTCACAGCTTTTTTAGTAGCAGTACTTGGATCCTTGCTTATTTTATTTTTGGGTAGAACAGTTAGAAAAGTACAATAAAGAGGTCTTTGAAATACTTAGAAAGTAATCTAAAGCATAAATTAATTAGAAACTCAATATCAGACAATAAGAATTATAAATGTAAAATGACTTTTTTTAATAAACAAATAGTTTGCAAGATAAATTTAGAGTAATGAGTCTTGGGTTACATTTTTAGTATTTTAAAGGAGAAGACAAAATGAATGATAGTATAAAGAAAGTTCAGCTTATTAAAATTGTATTGATGGCAAGTGTGATTGGAGTGGCGGCAGGTGTGGTGGGTACGTTAATGACAGATAAAAAGAAAAGAGAGCAAATAGTTGATACAGTAGAAGAACTGAAAAAATGGAGCGATCAAAAAATTGATGAATTAAAGAAAAAGGTAGAGAATATAAAAATAGAAGTAGATAAAAAACTTAGAACGATTGAGGAAGAGAAAACAGAATTGCAAGATCTTAAAAATGAAAAAGAGCAAGTTCTACCATAAATAATTTAATGGTTGTATTGTATATTTGGAAAATCTCAATAATTCGTTTCTTTTATTAAAGAAGATAGGGAGGAGAAATTTCTTCCAAACCCATTGAGTGTTGCGCCTCTTCTTCAAGAAGTTTATAGTTATTAATAATCAGGAATTTTCCACTTCGCCTTACAAATCCTTTTCTTTCTAATTTTTTCATCTCTAGCGAGGTGGTTTCACGAGTTATTCCTATCATGGTGGAGATATCTTTGTGAGTTAGGGGAATTTTTACAATAATTTCATCTCCGTGTTGTTCTCCTAATCCTTTTGCACACATAAGTAGTGTAGTTACTACTTTAGTATATGCATTATTGAAAACAAGATACTCCATGCGTGTTAGGAATCCATCAAATTTCAGCATAAGGGTGTTTGTTAATTCAAAAAATAATTCCGAATCTTTTTTAAGAAATTGCATAAATTGTTCTTGAGGAGCTTTCCATAGTTCAAGATGTGTGATTGCTTCTAAATAGTAATTATTCACTTCATTGTTGTTAAAACCATATGTTAGGGGAAAAAAGTCATATTCTTTAAGAATGGTAAGTGTTAATTCTTCGCCATCTTCTGAAATTCTAAATACTCTTATATATCCAGATTTGATGAAAAAGATGCTTGAGGCACTATCATTGGAATGAAGTATCATTGCTCTTTTCTTATACTGAAGCAATTTATATTGTTCGAAGAAAGAAATTAATTTGTTAATTGATGACAGTTTTAACATAGTTTTTGATTTTTTTAAATTGTAATTTACGTTACAGAACAGTGATGATAATAGCTTAAAGATAATGTAAGAAATCATTAAGAATGTACATTAAATGTCTATTTTACCCTTTGAAAGAATTTTATTTTTTGCTAAGATCACAAACATGGAAAATATCGTAGATAAAATCAATAAATCAGCACTTAAATTTCTCTCTCCATTAACAAGTGAAGAGACTTTTAGAATTATAGTAAATGAAGCGAAGAAAATTACTAATACCGATTACGGTACTATATTTCTTAATAAAAGCGGTAAATTACAGCGAGTCTATGCAGATGCACCATTCCTGCAAAAAATAAAGCCAAGAGCAAAAGGATTTGTTTATACGGCATTTGTAAAAAAAGAACCTTCCATAGTCAAAGTTGATCAAGTAAAAAATTTTCATAAAGTACTTTATGATGAGGGTATAAAACTTATCATCCATATCCCCCTTTCCTATAGAGGCGAATCTATCGGAGTCTTATCTTTACATAGCCGTGAATTTAGGGAGATTTCTAAGCACGATTTAAATGTTCTTACTCTTCTTGGGTCGTTAGCGAGTATGGCTATTCGTAAAACCCAGTTATATGATGAGATGAAAAATGCTATTGATACAAGGGATCTTTTTATTTCACTTGCTTCACATGAGTTGCGAACACCATTAACATCAATTAATGGATATATTCAACTTCTTTACAATAAGCTAGGAAAGCAGAATTCTCTTGAAGCTAAATGGGTGAAAGAGCTCTATGATGAGAGCAATAGATTGACAAATCTAGTGAAGGAGCTTTTAGAAGTTAACCGAATTAAACAAGGGCAACTGAACTATTCGCTGGAAGAGTGCAGGATTGAGAATATAATAGATGATGCGATAAAAAGATTTAATTTTATTAAGCCAGATCGAAAGATAATATATACAAAAGACCTTACTGACAAAGATATTCTGATTGTGGGTGACAAAGAAAAGCTTCTTCAGGTGATTTCTGCTCTTCTTGAGAATGCCGATAAATTTTCTTCTCCCAAAATTCCGATAGCTGTCAGCCTCAAGAATACTACCCGTCAAGTAATCATCTTAATTAAAGATCAAGGAGAAGGAATTGAAAAACAAGATCTAAAGAAAGTATTTGAAGGTTTTTATAAAGGAGATAAAAGAGAATCTGAAGGGTTAGGGGTGGGATTACTGCTTGCCAAACATATTATTCAGTTTCATCATGGTTCTATTTCCCTCAAATCTAAAAAAAATAAAGGTACAACAGTAGAAGTCAGAATTCCTAGATTACCGTTATGACAAAGCTGAAAGTTACTTTGGATCACTTTCTTTACTAGGAGAGATGCGGTAGAGGCAGGAGTTTAATATTAGCGCTCATGCATTGCGCAATAATGAATGGGCTCATATTGCTGAAACACAGGAGTTAATTAGAGAAGATAGAGAATATCTTCTTGCTGCACCTACTGCTGTCCATACTAGAGTATTTGTCGGACATTCAGTGATGGGGAAGACAACTATTGCAGCTCAATGGGCTAGAGTTAATGAGAATGATGAAACATTTGCGAGAGCATTATCTCATGCGGCAGGTTCACCTCGTTGAGTTTTAGGTATTCATTTTTCTCTTTCAGAAGCATTAAAGCGGGCAACATCAGAGGAGGGTTTTCCAAAAGAAGCAGCTGATGAGAAACACAGGCAGAGGGCATCTGAGTTAATAACTCAAGGAGTGGACATAACACGCAAGCTTTTTACCGGACATCCGACTCTTACGGCAATTATTTTTGTTGATGTAGTTGGAATAACGCAAAGTCATCTAGGGACAACTGCGGTTGCTCATCTTGCAAGAGGTGAGAAACAAAGACATGAGGAAGCAGAAAAAAAGGAGAGTCAACGACTGTCCTAGTAAGATTTTTTGCACCAGAACCAAATGAATTTGTGGAGAGAGAGGGTCTTGATTTACGAGATAAAATTAGATTAATTGCTCAACAGGAGGATTTAGGAAATGTTGATGAAATTTTCAAAGAGAAAAGAGTGTATCCAGGAAGAAGATTTAAAGGAAAAGAAGAGTTATTTGTAAAAAGTTGTGGTATGAGAGAAGCATGGGAGCGGCACTGGAGAGATATTTATCAGCAACTTATTACTACAGGTTATATTGATCCTCGTGAGACAGATATAGCTGCATTTCTTGCAGATAGTTTTGTACAAAGGTCAAATCTGTTCTCTGCATATATTTCTTGGCTACCAGAAAGACTTGAAGAGCTGGGCGTAGAAAGTGCTAACCCTGATTACTTTCGCTTCCTACCTAATATCTTCATTCAAGATGGAATTCATACGCATTTTACTAGGTTATATCAAGAGGAGACACAAAAAGAAAGAAGAGTGGTAAATCATCATTTTCCTCTACATCTTTTGGGAGCAGACAATAATGCAATAAAAGAAGAGGAGTTGCTAACAGAAATGGGTATAGTCGAAAATAATTTCTAATTTTTAGGATTAATCTAAAATACTAAAATATTTCTTTCCCTCTCCTTACATAATTTCTATCTGAATTTTATCAATTTTTATTATTGTAAAAAGGCTTTAAATTTATGAGAATTGCACAAATAGCACCTTTGTTCAGCCATATCTTTCAAAACAGATTCAATGCTAGGTGAAGTGGATGAGGCAACCCGAAATGAACTTATGAGTAAAGCTTACTGTACTTTACATCCTGTCACTTGGCCTGAACCGTTTGGTCTCACCATCATTGAGTCAATGGCGTGCGGAAGTCCAGTAATTGGTTTTTCCATTGGGTCAATTCCTGAGATTATCCAAAACGGAAAAACGGGATTTGTCGTTAACTCAGTATCAGAAATGGTAGAAGCAGTAAAAAAGATTCCAACGATTGATCAACGATTGATAGAGCTTACTGTAGATCGTATGTACTCAAACATTTTACTGTAAAGAGAATGGTTGATGAATATGAAAAAATTTATAAAATAGCTCAAAAACAGCATGCATTTTTTATCAGAGTTCCATCTATTAACCGTAACAGAGTTAAAAAACAGCTAGCTATTGATTTTCTACCTGATTTTTCATAAACGTTTAGCTTGACACTTATTGATAAATCACTTAGATTTTAGTTAAGAATTTATTTTTGCTGCCCATGGATAAACATGCGTTAAGAGAACGAATTTATAAAACTCTTCTTGAGCTAGTCACAGAAGAAGGAATTAATGCATCAGGTAAGGATGAGCTATATGGATGCATTTTTGGACGCGATAGCGCAATAACGGTTCTGAAGATCCTAAGGGTAACAAGTCTCCCAAAGGCTTCTTCGTATTTTGATATTAGAAGACTTCATGATATTTGCAAAACGACTCTTCTCACACTGGTTTCTCTGCAAGGTAAAAAGTCTGTTATTGCTAGTGGGGAAGAGCCTGGGAAATTCATTCATGAGTTTCGTAAGGATAGATATGAGCACCTCCTTAAGTCAGCAAAGCCATGGTATGTTTATCCTGATGGGTATATTCGCAATTATGATTCACTTGATGCAACACCTCTTGCTTTGATTGCGATTTATCGTTATTGGAAACAGACGCGAGATGATTCGTTTCTTCTTCGGGTTATCTCAGCCGTTGAGTCAGGGCTCAACTGGATAATTTCTTATGCTGATAAAGACAAAGATTATCTTGTTGAGTATGAGTTGCCTAGAGATCGTACTTATGGTGGACTCTCTGTCCAATCATGGACTGATTCTTATGAATCTATCCAAAGACCAGATGGAAAGCTGCCTCCTTATCCTATAGCACCAGTTGAAGTTCAAGGATATACATGGTTAGCACTTAAGCTTTGGTCTGATTATTATAGAAGGACAGATCTTACAATGGCAAGAACACAGAAATTTGCAGATAAGCTTGATAGACATGCAGAGAATATGAGAAGACAATTCAATAGACTTTTTCTTTATAAAGATCAGGGATATATTTTCCCGGCCCAAGCATTAGATGGGACAAAAAAGCAAATCCGCACAGTTACTGGTAATTCGCTTTTACTTTTATGGGCGACTTACTCTAAAAATGGAGATAAACATTCTATACTTGATGACGCATTTGTTTCTGATCTAGTAAAACGCTCATTTCTTCCTGATCTCTTTGATAAAGATGGTGGTGTACGTACGATGAGCACTCTTTCGCCAACTTTCAACCCTGGTAGAGATTCTTATCACAATGGTAGTTTCTGGCCAAAACTCAATGGAATGAGTTTTGAAGGATTGCAAACATGGGGATTCATAGAGGAGGCAAAATTACTTGCGGATGCATCATTGAGACCACTATCATATTTTGGGACTCCAATTGAACTCTATATTAAAGGGGAGGATGGAAACTACTATGAGTTTTGTGGACGCAACGGCCAGAAAGGATGTCGAAAGCAGGCTTGGTCTGCAGCATCTGCCCTTGAACTTCTGACAACTAGTGTTTCATAATTCCAATTGGAAGAGGGAGCGTAGATGTAAGTGAGTACTCTTTTGAGAGGATGAGATTGGTTAGCTCCATTGTTTTTCGCAGAGCTTCGTTAAATACGTCTAGATCTTCTCTTGATCCATGAATAGTTATATGAAATGTCCCACGGGGATCTCTTAGCCAATTCCAGTTAGTTACACCTTCATATACAACCTGTTCCACTCCTTGTTCAAGTTTGAGAAGACATAAGTATTCAAGGAGAATATGTTCAAATAAATGTCCTACTTCTGTCTGAAGTACTTCTTTAGAAAAGGGAAGATTATCAGAGTTATAACAGGTAGATTTAAAAATACTTGGAAGATAAATTTTAAGAATAGAGGATGTATGTGGAAAGTTTTTTGTATTCACCTCAGGAATAAGTAGCCTCATAATAATTATTGTTTTTTCACGTAAACGGTTAATAGAAAGTGTATAAAGGTTTGCAGATGAAACCTTTTCCAACAATTGATCAGACAGGGGAGGCTTTGGCATATAATAAATTTGAAAGAGTAAATTTACTATAAAAAGATATCAGCAAAGTGTCAAGCGAGACAATAAAAATTAATTGTAGGATTGAGAAGTAAATGAGGATATTAAAGCTTAGTTGAAGTTTAACTGGAAATGTTTTGTTATTCTTTGATGATATATCCAAAACCGCGAACTGAGTGAAGAAGTTTTTTCTCGTGATTTGCATCTATTTTTTTTCTTAGATATCCCATATAGACATCAACTACACGTGTTTCAATATCACTTGAGTAGAGCCAGATTCTATTAAGGATCATCTCCCGCGTAAGGATACGTCCTTTATTATTCATCAAGTATTGAAGAAGCTTAAATTCTTGAGGAGTAAGTTGGATTGGTTTGCCTGCTCTTGATACCTCAAGAGTTTTACTGTTTAATATGAGATCAGCTACTTGGAGTACTGCGTTTGTTCCGCCTTCTTTTCTTCTCAGTCGAGCTTTAATCCTAGCAAGAAATTCATCAGCAACAAATGGTTTAGTAATATAATCATCAGCTCCTAGATTCAGTCCTTGAACAATGTCACTGATACTATCTTTTGCTGTGAGAATAATAATAGGGAGATCAGGATATTTCTTGCGGATTTCTGCGCATACAGCTTCGCCACTCATGTTGGGTAATCCAAGATCAAGTACTACAACGTCAGGTTCTGACTTTGCAATAATATTCAAAGCGACAATTCCATCATCTGCGATTTTTACAGAATAGCCATTATCAAGAAGAAGCTCTTTTAGATATTTCTGGAGTCCTTTATCATCTTCTACAACTAAAATAGTATGTACCATAACGACCAGTAGTATAGCAATATTCTTACAAATCATCAATGGATTCTATGCATTTTCTTGCCTAGTTCTTACAATTCTTAGTGTTTCTTATCCTCTACTGCAAGAGAAGTAGAAATTTTCTGATCTACTACTTTAGAGACATTAAAAAATCATAGAGGCTATAAAAGTCAGTATAAAAAAAATTTTCTTACATTTCTCTTTTTGCTGAGTAAATTGGCTTATTATTTCAACATCATCATTTTTTGAATTATTTCCTATTTCTTACAGGTTTTTATTTTTTTCTTAAATTTCTCTTGACAGTAAAAAAACTTTTGTTATAATGCCTAACTCCAGTAGAGATAAGACTCATCTGGAGAAAATCATTACCTATTTGTATGATTTTTACCCTGCCGAAAAGAACTGCCCAAAAAAAATTTTTTCTAAAAAAGACTTCTAACTCAAATCCCCATATTTTTTCATTTATTTCAGAAAAACATTGGTCATATATTATTCTACTTATTGCTTCTTTCTGCCTAATGCTTGTTTTTATTATCAGTTCTCAGGAAGGTCAGAAACTTATTGCTCCATTTATTTCACCTTTGCATTCTCTTAGTGAAGAGGAAACAAGAAAAGGACATGAAGTTTTTGGTTTTGCTCCCTACTGGACAATTGATAAACTTGACAATGTGGATTTTAGTATTTTGACTACATTAGCTTATTTTGGTGTACCAGTAAATTTTGATGGATCATTGGATAAAAGTGATTATGGTTATTCGGTTTTTGAAAGTAAGAAAGCTACAGAGCTTTTTAAAAAAGCTCATGCACATGGAACGCGGGTTGTTCTTACAATCACCCAAATGGACAATGAAACAATAGAGGCATTTTTAACAAACCCACAAGCACAACAAATAGCTATAGATGAAACTGTTGCGTTGGTAAAGGAGCGCGGAATTGATGGGATTAATATTGATTTTGAATATGTGGGAAATCCTAGTTTTGCTAATAAAAATGCATTTTCGCAATTTGTTGCGCAACTGACGGAAAAAATGCATAAAGAAGTTCCCGCTTCTCGTGTAACTGTATCTGTTTATGCGTCTTCGGCATCATCCAGCAAACTTTATGACGTTAAAAAATTGGCTGAGGTATCTGATGGGATTTTTATGATGGCTTATGATTTTGCAGTTAAAAGCTCAAAATATGCTATGCCAACAGCACCTTTATACGGTAAAAAAGAAGGACATTATGAATATGATGTATCAACAGCAGTTGAAGATTTTCTCAAAGTTATGCCGTCCCATAAGCTGATACTGGGTGTTCCTTATTATGGATACAATTATCCAGTTGAAAATGTTGCCATAAAAGCTCCAAGACATCCTGGATATTTTACCTACTACTGGTACCGCTACAGACAGTATAGGCAATATCATAGTTATCCAGCAAAAGTACAGACTTATTCTCTTATTCAGGAGGATATTATCAAAGCGAATGTGGATGTTCAAACCGGATGGGATGAGCATGGCCGGGTAGGATATATTGCCTATCAAGAAGATGGAGTCTGGCGAATGGTATTTATGGAAGATTCTCGTTCTTTAGGTGAGAAATATGATTTTGCAAAGTTAAAAAATCTTTCAGGTATAGGTATTTGGGCATTAGGATTTGACGCTGGAAATAATGAACTTTGGAATCTTCTCAGAGAAAAATTTGGTCCAAAGAAATTTGCCGATTCTCGAATCATAACTCGTCAAATTAATGAGAGTAATTAATTTTTTATGAATGAAATATTAACATTAGTCTCTCCACAGAGATTGAAAATATTTTTTACGTCATTTCTGATAACATTTATTGTTGTATCTCTTCAGCTTGTTGGGATAGATTTGCCTCATTTTACAAACTCTATTTCTAAAGAAAAACCAGATGTTTTTGAGCAAAGAATAATACCACTACTTAAGGTAAATGAGAATAATTTTTTTCTTAAACGATCATCTCAATTTATCAAAGATGTTCATGCATCTAATCCTTGGGATGAAGCTCATGCATTCCTTGTTGTTGATATGGATAATGGTAATATTATTGCTGAGAAAAATGCCAGTCAGAAATTGCCTGTTGCTTCTCTAACAAAAATTATGACAGCGCTTGTTGCTTTGGATCTTAGCTCTCCTGATGAACTCTTTACCGTGTCAGAAAGTGCTGCTTCGCAGATTCCCACAAAAATTGGTGTTGTTGCAGGACAAAAAATGACACTTGAGGAATTATTGCATGCGGTAATGTTAACTTCTGCAAACGATGCAGCGGAGGTCATACGTGAGGGTATAGATAAAAAATACAGAACTAAGGTCTTTGTGCGTGCTATGAATAAGAAAGCAGAGTTTTTGGGATTAAGAAATACTCATTTTACAAATCCACAAGGTTTTGATGCGCCCGATCAATTTAGTACAGCTGAAGATTTAGCTAGGCTGACACAATATGCACTCACGCATTATCCATTTTTTGCTCAGATAGTTAAAAAAGAATATATTTATCTTGAAAAGAACAAATACCACAAACAGTTTGATCTTTATAACTGGAATGGGTTGATAGGTGTTTATCCTGATGTGTTAGGGGTTAAGATTGGTAATACTGATGCTGCAAAGAAAACCACAATTGTTGTTGCAAAACGTCAAGGTAAGACTATTCTTGTTGTTTTGCTTGGTGCACCTTCAATACTTGATAGGGATTTATGGGCAGCTGAACTGTTGAATATTGGTTTTAAACGAACTTTAGGTTTGGAATCTATTCCGATTACAGATGAGATGCTTCGTGAAAAGTACGCAAGATGGAACTATTGGAACTGACAGGAAATAGTGTGAATAAGAATTTTGTTTATGTTTAACAAATTTTAAAGAAACTTTTAAAGTAAGCATGGTTTCAGAATGCAGTTTTAGTAATTGTATTGATTCTAATATCCTCTCTCTAACAAAACTAGCATAATTAAAAAAAAGAATTAGTTAAGAACATCTCTATATGCTAAAATTTTAACATGTCAACTATTCTTCTTGCAGAAGATGATTCAGCAATTATTGAAATTGTGACCTATATTCTTCAAGGATCAGGATTTTCAGTTGTTTCAATTACAACCTCAGATGAGGTATTGGCTTATCTTAAGAAACATAAACCATCATTAATACTTCTTGATATAAGCTTGGAAGGAGAAAAGATTGCCAGAAAAATAAAGCGTGATCCATCTACTGCTAAAATTCCTCTTCTTATACTCTCGGCAAATCCAGAGACAGAAACAATAGCCAAAGCAACTGGAGCTGATGGTTTTCTACAAAAGCCATTTGATATGGAAGAACTTATTGCAACTGTTTCACGTTACGTTGTTTCCTAAGTAAATTTTCTTCTTGAGAGCCTAAAGGGAGTATAGAGATTAATTACAAATTTTAATTATTAATTAATATCATAGCCAATCTTTTCTAAAGAAAATAATAACTAAAATTAATGCAATAAAAATTGTGATCGCAACTATTGCATGAAAAGCCAACGGTGATTGGGAAAAAGGAAGTCGAACATTCATACCATAAAACGTACCAATTATTGTGGGGATTGTAAGAATAACAGTTAAAGAAGTGAATAATTTAATAATCCTGTTTAAGTTATTGGTCAAAATAGTTGAGTATGCCTCTCGAATATTGACTATTGTGCGTAAATTTTCCTTTGTAATTTGAACTAGTTGATTACATGCTAAAGCTACATCCTCCAGCAAATCCCGTTCCACATCGGTGAGATGAAATATTTTTCTATTTAATAAACTGTTATATACGGCTTCCATTCTCACAAGTGAGGTATTAAAGTCATAGAGAACATTCTCTATATTTACAAATTGTACGATATCTCTGTTTCTTACGTTTTCAAAGCTCATTGTGAAGGTACGAAGTTTCTTAGTAAGGTTTTTTAGATATTGATTATATGTCTCGTTAATTTGGCTAAAAATGCGAAAAAGTAGGAGAATTTTATGGGTAGTACTAAAGTCAATTTTTCCGCTTAAAAAAAGCTCTAGCCGTTGAAAAGGAATTTGTGTAATGGTGATAATGCAGTTGTCTTTTAAAATAAGTAGTATAGGAGTCGTGTCAATTTGATCATTACTTACGTACGCAAAGCGCAAAAATACGTAAAGAATATTGTCTTCAATATCAAAACGAGGAACTTCATGTATATCTTCAGCATCGTGAAGATGACCTGCATCTAATCCAAATTCATTAATTAACCTCTCTACGTCTTCAGAGGTAGGGTTTTCCACATAGACCCATGAATTGTTCTTGAACTTATCAAGTATTGTTACCTTTTTGTCTTTGGAAGTCTTATAAAAAAATTTAATCATATATAGGATACTTATTTTAGCACTACTTGCCTTAAGAGTGAAGATAGAGCACTGGAAACCTATATCAGTAAGACAAATTACATGCAAAGCGATTCATTTTTTATAGGATAAACATAACACGAATGCTAGATCAGGTAAAAGAAATTAGGTAACTTTGTCTTTGCATAAAGACAAAGGAATGCAATAATTTTGAGGGTTGACATCTAGCACTATCTATGATAGAGTGCTAATACTTAGAAAAACTGTAAAAATATGGATACAAAAATAGAGAAAGTAGTACCAGTTATTCCCATTAGAGACGGAATTATCTTTCCGAACACAGATTCCGTACTCACCTTCGGAAGACCCAAAAGCTTAGCTGCTCTTGAGTCATCATATACACAAGAGAGAATAGTTTGTTTTGTTCTCCAGAAGAACTCTAGAATCAATGACCCCTCACCAGAAGATTTATACACAGTTGGCACCCTCTCACGAATCGAACGAATGATCCGTGCAGATGGAGAAATAAATGCACAAGTGAGAGGTCTATCACGTGTAAAAATTCTTTCTTACGAAAAACAAGATGCATTTTTTGTAGCACGAGTTGTTGAACTGGAAGAAGAGGTTGAGAATAGTCCTGAAGTAACTGCTCTTTGCAACCACCTTACAAATGAATTCAGACGAGCGATGAATTTTGGTAAGTCAGCAGATTTTCTTGTTTTTATGAATATTATGTCTGAGAATTCTCCCTCTGAGTTGTCAGATTTGATAGCTTCAGCACTTGATCTCAAGCCCCAGGAGCGTCAAGAACTTCTTGAAATGACCAATGTTAAAGAAAGACTGCAAAAATTAGTTGAGCTTCTTGCCAAGGAAATCAAGGTACTTGAGCTTGAGAGAAGAATTGCATCCAAGACACAGGAAAGATTTGAGAAAGGCGCAAGAGAAGCAATATTACGCGAAAGACTCAAAACTATAGAAAAAGAACTTGGAGAAGATGAAGGAGCAAGTGAAATTAAAGAACTTCTTAAGAAAATAAAAGAGGCGAAGATGCCTGAAGATGTTGAGGAAAAAGCCGAGAAGGAAGTAAAAAAACTTCAGAATATGAATCAGTTCAATCCTGAAGCAGGTTATATCCGCAATTATATTGATTGGCTTGTCAGCCTACCTTGGAGTATTGAGAGTAAAAGTGAGATAGATATTAAAACAGCAGAGAACATTCTTAATGAGGATCATTATGGACTTCCTAAAGTAAAAGAGCGAATTTTGGAGTATCTTGCAGTTCAGAAGCTTGCCGGTAAAATGAAAAGTCCAATTCTTTGTTTTGTTGGACCACCTGGTGTTGGAAAGACATCACTAGGTAAATCAATTGCTCGAGCTCTAGGTAGAAAGTTTATCCGTGTATCACTTGGTGGTATTCGTGATGAAGCTGAGATCAGAGGACATAGAAGAACATATGTGGGAGCTCTGCCAGGAAGAATTATCCAAGGTATTAAAGATGCTGGAACAAAAAATCCTGTTTTTATGCTCGATGAAATTGATAAAGTAGGTGCAGACTTCAGAGGTGATCCATCAAGCGCTCTTTTGGAGGCACTGGATCCTGAACAGAACTCTGAATTTTCAGATCACTATCTAGAAGTGCCATTTGATCTCTCAAACGTTATGTTCATTACTACAGCAAATGTTTTAGATACAATTCCACCAGCTCTTCGTGATCGTTTGGAGATCATTCATTTTGCTGGATATACTCATGATGAGAAGTTTCATATCGCAAAACAGTTCTTACTAAAGAAGCAAAGGGAAGCTCATGGACTTAAAGAAAAGAATATAACAATTACTGACGCTGCAATTAACTTTGTCATTAATCACTATACAAGAGAAGCAGGAGTTAGAAATCTTGAGAGAAGGATTGCTACTATATTTAGGAAGGTTGCAAGAAAAGTTGCAGAAGGAAAGAAAGGCAGAATCATTATTGATGAAAAGGATATTCCCAAATATCTTGGACCTATTAAATATAGTGGGACACTAATTGAAAAAGAGGATCAGATTGGGATGTCAACAGGCCTTGCGTGGACAGAAGCAGGAGGAGATATTCTCTTCATCGAAGTTGCTCTCATGCCAGGAAAAGGCTCATTAATTCTGACAGGTCAGCTAGGAGATGTTATGAAAGAATCGTGTCAGGCAGCACTTTCCTATATCAGAGCCAGAGCATCGCAATTTGGTATTCCTGATAAGGTATTCCAGAAAACTGATATTCATGTCCATGTACCTGAGGGAGCAGTTCCCAAGGATGGACCATCAGCTGGTCTTGCAATCACGACGGCAATTGTATCAGCTTTGACAAAAATTCCTGTTAAGCGCACAGTAGGTATGACTGGTGAAATTACACTAAGAGGTCGAGCTCTTGAAATCGGTGGGGTGAAAGAAAAAGTAATTGCCGCCCATAGAGCAGGACTAAAAACTATCATTATGCCAAAAGACAATAAAAAAGATCTTGAAGAGGTACCAAAGGAAGTTCTCAGAGACATAAAGTTCAGATTTGTCACTCATATGGATGAGGTCCTTGAGATTGCACTGGCAAAACCGCTAAAAGTTAATTACAAGAAAGCAGATGAGGAGAGGAGAATGGAGTCTTCACATTCAGTCCTCACTATCCATCAATCATATAAATCTAACTGACCGCGTTTTATTTGTTATACTTAGTGTATGATAGCGCGGCGGCAGCGAAAATTCATCTATGATTTAATAATTGTTGTCTTCAGTATTTTTCTTGCTGTTTTACTGGCTGTTACAGGAACACTGGATGCATTTATTAAACTTTTCAATTTTTCATATCTTTTAACCGCATTTTTCGCAGGAATATTTTTTACTTCAATTTTTACGACGGCTATTGGATCAGCTGCATTTGTTGTCTTGGGAATAGATGGATACAATCCTTTGACTGTTGGGGTTGTGGGAGGTATGGGGGCACTTGTTGGTGATACGATTATTTTCAAATTTGTCAGAAACGATTTGCAAGCTGATCTAGCCTATCTTTTCCGATTGCGCAAACAAAAATCATTGCGTAAGCTTGCGACAGCTCCTTTTATTCATTTTTTACTACCTATTCTGGGGGGATTTATCATCGCATCCCCACTACCTGATGAGCTGGGAGTGACTCTACTTGCTTTGTCTCATATTCCAACACGCTATTTTTCACTAATTTCTTTTTTATTTAATACTTTAGGAATAGCTTTGATCGTTCGCTTTGGCAATATTCTTTAGATAAAAAATTATGCAATCTTGCTTTGGACTTCACAAGAAAACTGTTAAATTATCTTTTCCAATTATTCTTATTTTTTTCTCACTGATTCTTCTTTTACCATTCTACTCAGGAAGCTTTTATCTAAATCATGACGCAGAGGTGCATTTAGTTAGATCAGTTGAATACATGAGAGCATTTCTTGATGGACAGCTCCCACCCCGCTGGGCTCCCAATCTTAACTTCGGTTTTGGGTCTCCAGTATTTATTATATTTTACCCCTTAGCTGGATACCTAATCGCTTTATTACATTTGTTAGGGTTGTCACTTGAACATTCATTTCTGATTCTTGCAGGGATGGCATTTATTCTTGGACCGCTAGGATTTTTTTTATGGTTGAGAGAGAAATATGACGATTTCACAGCATTTCTTGCAGCTCTTTTTTATAGTGTTATTCCTTATAGATTTTTAACGCTTTATGTGAGAGGGTCAATTGGAGAGCTTATTGCATTAAGCTTGATACCTTTTATTTTTTATTGTCTTGAATCAAGGAGATCAAAAATACTTGTTGGTGGAATTCTTTATGGATTGCTTGTTCTTTCTCACAATGGATTGAGTCTTATTTTTACTCCGATTTTTATTCTTTATTCTCTTTTTATAGCGAAAAAACATAAAGAAATACTCTTGATGCTTGTTATTGGTTTGGGTTTGTCTTCATATTTTTGGATACCTGCACTTATTGAATCAAAATATACAAGTTTTCTTTTATATTACAAAAATATGTATCGTGATAATTTTATATCTTTTCTATCGCTTATCTATTCTCCTTGGGGATTTGAGACGCGTATTAATGAACAAGGAGGACTTTCAGCGCAAATTGGTGTCCCCGGAATTGTTATATTAATAAGCGTGACAGTAATGATGTTTTTTAGAAGAGATAAAAAACAGACTTCATTTTTTCTTTTTTGGCTGGCAATTTTCCTAATTGGAATTTTT